>CALFML010000757.1 GCA_937879845.1 uncultured Myxococcales bacterium | reverse complement strand
AGCCTCGCCGGCGCCGCAGGCTTCACCGGCGCCGCGGGCCTCACCGGCGCCGCGGGCCTCACCAGCGCCGCGGGCCTCACCGGCGCCGCGGGCCTCACCGGCGCCGCGGGCCTCACCGGCGCCGCAGGCCTCACCGGACGCGGCGCCGCTCTGAACGAATCCGACCAGGCCGCACATAGCGGCCATCGTACACTACAAGACCGCCGATTCGGCGCCCGCCGCCGCCGGCGATCGCCTTACAGAAGCGGCTTGGTCTTGGGCGGCGCGTCGCTCACCCCGGTGCGCGGACCGTCCTCGCGGCGCGGCGGCGGCGACAGCTTCGGCCCGGCGGTGGGGCTCACCGGCTGCCGCTCATGCAGGAGCAGCCGCGTCGAGTCGCGGAACAGCACCGCCATCTTTCCCGGCGACGGCGTGCTTGTGACCGCACCGACACCAAAGCTCGGGTGGCTGAGGAGCTCGCCGACCGCATAGCGCTCCGCCGGCGAGTAGCCGCGCGTCGGAACCCCGGCGCGCGAAGCGAGCAGCGCGTCCAGCGGGTTCACCGCCGGGATGCCCGAATCGGCCGCGCTCCCGGTCTTGGGCGACCGCCGGACCGGACTCCCGGTGCCGTCCTTGTCTTTCTTCGCTCCGGCCTTCGCTCCGGTCTTGCCGGGCGGCTTCTCACCGGGCGGGTAGCCCTTGTATTTGTGCTGCTTGTGGCAGCTCAGGCACTCGACCTTGGCGGGAACCGCCCCGGTCATCGCGACGACGACGTGATGCCGCATCGCCCGACAAGAAGTGCAATACGCGGAGGTCTCGCCCCCAACTTTTACTTGCTCCAAGGCTCGCTCCAGGTCAAAAAGCCCGCCGCCGACGCCTTTGCAAGCCGCGTGCGAAAGGAGTCCCAGGCCAGAGCCGCTCGGCGACGCCCCAGCGCCCGTCGCCAAGCGCAGCCATCGTCGCGCAAACGACTGATGACTCGCCCTGTCTCCCGCTGCTTGCCGCCGTGCTGCTCACTCATGGGATCTTCGTGGTACTCACAGGAACCGCGCAGCGATACCGATCCATTTCGCGCGGCGCGCCGGAATGTAGCGCAACCGCGCAGACACCATGGATCGATTTTGCAGGAATTTTGCTCTGGTTGCGACAGGCTTGGCCGCACCGGCCTAAGCTCAACCCGCCGGTCCCGGCATTATCTGTGGAGTGTCGCGACGTTGTCGCGAGGCCGCCCCAGTGCTGTCGCGCACATATTACGGAGCTTTACCGCCCTTAGCCGGCTCACCGCGCAGCCGAGTCAGATGACAGCCCGCCAAAGAGAAAGTAGAGTGCGGGCCGAAATTGCGAACCCTGACCCGATTTACGCAGATGGAGTGCTCCCGATGAAGATCGTCATTGTCGGCGCCGGTCCCGGCGGCTCGACGGCCGCCATGCTCCTTGCGCAGCAGCGCCGCCATGAAATCGTGCTGGTCGACCGCGATCAGTTCCCGCGCATGAAGACCTGCGGCAGCGGCCTTGGCCCGCGCTGCCTGACCCTGTGCAAGGAAATCGGCCTTTTTGACCGCATGAAGTCGCTGGCGCTCGGCATCCGCGGCTGCCGCTTTGTCGGCCCGAGCGGCGCCGAGGCGGTCCTGGCCAGCAACACCGAGGCGGCATGGATCATCCCGCGCGCCACGTTCGACTCCGAAATCGCCTTTAGCGCCGAGCGCCAGGGGGCGCAATTCCTCCAGGGCTACCACGTCAAGCGGGCGCTGCGCGACGCGGCCGGCCACATCCGCGGCGTCAGCGACGGCAAGACCGACATCGAGGCGGACCTTGTCATCTTCGCCGAGGGGGCGCACACCCGCTTTTCGATCGACCGCCGCAAGCGCCGCCAGATCGCCGCCATCATGGCCTGGTACGAAGGCGTGCCCTACACGAGCGGCGTCCTGGAGATGTTCTTCGACAAGCGCGTCAAGCCCTGGTACGGCTGGCTGTTCCCCGAGACCTCGACCCGCGTAAACGTCGGCATCTGCTACGACCCCGACGATCCCGAGGACCCCAAGAAGATCCTCCATGAGGTCATCGACCGCAACGTCGGCGATCGCCTGCGCGGCGCCGAGCAGGTCGGCAAGTACCGCGGCCACCCCATCGTCTACACCGAGCGCGTCGGCCCGATCGCCGCCCCCGGCGCCCTCTGGATCGGCGAGGCGGCGCGCCTGACCAACGCCGCGACCGGCGAAGGCATCTCGTACGCCATGCGCAGCGCCCGCGTCGCTGCCGAAGCCATCGGCGACAACCCGGCGCCCGGCCAGATCCTGTATGAGGACTACACGCGGCGCACGGTGCGCAGCTTCACCCTGCCGCTGCAGACCGCCGTGGGCTTCATGAACTTCGTCGGCACCCCGGCGTTTTCCATGATCTCCTCCCTGGTCACCCACAAAGCGGTGCAGTCGCCGCTGCGCTGGCTGCTGGCCAACGCCTAAGTCGAGCTGCCAAAGACAGGGTCGGCGCGCGGCCTAGCGGGGGCACAAGCCGCGCTGCGGCAGGTTCTGGGGTCTTTCTCGTTCTTGTCAGCCGCCGGCTTGTGATACTAGGTCGCTATGCGGATCCTGCTTGTCGGCACAGCCCTAGTCTTATCAGCCTGCTCGTCGCTCGCAACGCATGAGGTGGCGATCTTGTCGCCGGTGGCCGAGCCCTGCGACAAAAAGGCCGACCCGAGCTGCCAGCCGACCTACACAAGCTGCGCCGACCTGAGCGTGACCAGCCTGCGGCTCACCGTCGGCGTCTTCGACCGCGAGATCACCGTCGTGCCGTGCCCCGAGGATCTGCCGACCGGCCGCGCCGTGGTGCAAGTAAGCTACAAACCCGGCGCCAACTTCTACATGATCGACGCCAGCTTCCCGCGCGACGGCGAAACCGTCTTCATCGCCGCCGGCCCGTTCCCCGAATCGCAGCCGGACTACCCGTGGCAAGTGCTGCTGCGTTAACAGCCTTGGTGAAGACTTTGTCGCGGAGCGCAAGGCAGCGATTGGCAAAAGCGCAATCGCCGCTTGCAGGTCGGCATTCCGAGCCGGTTCAGAGCTTGGGATGCGCCATGAGGAAGTCGTAGACCGAGGCCGTGAAGTACGGCGATAGCGCCGGCAGGTGCGAGCCGCCCTGGATCGTCCACAGCTCGACCGGCGCTTGGGCGGGGCAGCCGCTGTAGCGCGCCACCTGGGTCTCGGCGCCTAAAAGCAGCGTATCCAGGTCGAGGTTCGCGCCGCTGTAGGTCAGCGTCCCGGTGCAGCGGTTGCGGTTGGCCCAGATGTTGACCGTCTGATGGGCGCTCGGGTAGTTGAGGCTGCCGATGTAGCTTATGACGACGTCGAGGTTGCCGTGGATCTGGGCGATGGCAACCGGCTGCTTGGGGGTGCAGCGCGTGGGATCGTTCCACTGCGCTCCGGCCAGGCTCACGATGCCGGCGACCTTGTCGGACAGCTCGCAGGCGAGCCGATGGGCCATGAAGCCGCCGTTGCTGTGGCCGACGATGAACACGCGCTTGGGGTCGACGTTGAACTTGCTGCTCATGTCGTCGATGACGGCGCTCAGGTAGGCCACATCGTCGACGCCGCTCTTGAAGAAATCGCAGCACCACTCCATCGCGTTCCAGTAGCGCAGGCCGACCGGATCCTGCTTGCCGTCGGGATAGGCGTAAAGGAAGGTGCGGCTCTCGGCCAGGGCGCTGAAGTTGAAGTACAGCTCTTGCAAGCTGCCGCTGGCGCTGAACCCGTGCAGCAGCACGACCAGCGGCGTGGGCTTGGTGCGGTCGTAGCGGCTCGGAATCTTGTACTGGTAGGGGCGGGTGTCGACGGGGCTCACGCTGGCGTAGGCGAGCCGGGCGGCGGATGCTTGGGCGCTGAGGGCGGCGCGGTCGTCGCCGGGCTCGGGTACGCTGTCGCTGCCGCAGCCGCCGAGGGCCAGGGCGAGCCCGCAGATGAGTCCGGCCAGACGGCGGCGAACCGATTGCTGCGGCGGAGAGCCAAACCATAAAGTCGCAGTCTGTTTGCGCATCGAGACCTCCTGTCCCCTAGGGCGTCATGAAATTAAGTGCGACTCGGGCAGGCGCAGCGTCATCGGGGGAAGCGGTGGCTGCGCCGCACGCCGCTGCACTATACGCAGGCCCGCCGACTCGGGATAGCGGGACGCGGCGGCGCCGTCCGGGGCGGCGGCGGGCGCCAAAAGGGTCGGCAGCACGCTCCGCCAAGCAGGCTTGCGCGGGGGCCGCGCTTGCAAGAGCCAAAGAGCTAGGAGACACTACGGCCTAGCTCGCGCCGCAGCGCGGGTCGTCTCTGATTTCTCTCTCGAAGGAGTGCATGTAAATGCCTGTCCGGACTGATCGTCGCGAGCGCCGTGGCCGTGCCCAGGATCTGTTGATGCTGGGGATGCTGGTCTTGCCGGCCGTGCTCGGCTTTGCCGCGTGCGCCAAGGACTACTGCAAGGTCCAAGGCCAGCCGCGCGAGCTGCTCTGCAAGTGCCAACCCAAGGACGACGAGCTTATGGCGCGGCTGCAGCCCACCGAGCTTCCCTACCCCGTCCGCAAGGTGATCCTGCGCTGCGCCGGTGACTTGCGCCGGAACTCGGTGCCGAGCCTGGTCACCAAGCAGGCGCTGCACGACTGCGTCAGCACCGATCCGAGCCTGGATGCCCCGACCCGCGACTCCGTGGTCGCCCTCATCGATCGCTCAAACCTCATCGAGCAAAAGAACCTGCAAGACTGGCAGACTCTGTGCCAGGCGGCTCCGAGCGGCGCCGCGACTGCCCCGGCCGCGCCCACGGACCCCGCGGCTCCGGCCCCAGCGGCCCCAGCAGCACCACCGCCGGCGACACCGGTAGCCAACACGCCGCCCATCGTGGCCCCGCCGCCGTCGCGCTAAGCCCAGCGTCCTGAGATTCGCTGCCCTTGGCGAAGCCGGGCCGCGGCATGGCTTCGCAGTGTGGCGCGCAGGCGCGGCTGCGCCAAGCCCAGACACACACTCCTGCACCGCCTGCCCGGTCCGTCCGGCGCCGGGGCTCACGCTTTGCCAAGCGCCCCTAGGGAGCGTCGCGATCGGCCGTGCCGGCGGGCGGATACACCTGATCCACCGCCTGGTCGCCCTCTGGATCGAGGTTCACGTCCAGATCGACATCCAGCAGATCATCGAGATCCTCGGCCTGAGCCAGCCGGATGGCGCAGTAGGTGGCCAGCTCGGCGACGCGCTCGAGCCCGACCACCAGGGTCACCACCAGACCGAGCGCCAGACCCAGCTTGCTCACTGCCGCGCCGGGTCCTCCGCTATCCGCCCAGCCCCGCCGCGGCGCAGAGGTTGGCAAGCCACTCCGGCATCGCGCCGAAGCCGAGCACGAGGAGCGCGGCCGCCAACATCGCGAGCGACACGGCGCCCGAGCGAATGGGGCTGGTGGCGGGCTTGCTCGGAGCGGCGCGGAAGTACATCGCGGTGATCACCCGCAGGTAGTAGTAGACGCTGATCAGGCTGTTGACGATGGCAATCAGCACCGGGATGAGCAGTTCCTGCCGCCCCAGGGCGACGCGGAACAGGTACAGCTTGCCGAAAAATCCCGCGGTCGGCGGGAACGCGCCGAGCGACAGGAGGAAGATCGTCATCGCCAGGGCCGCCGCCGGCTCGCGCTGGCCTAGCCCCGCCCAGTCCTCCAGCCGCACCCGCTCCTGCCCCGCGTCATCGCCGCCGAGCCACGCCACCACGCCCATGCTGCCCACCGTGGTGAGCGTATAGGCCGCAAGGTAGTACAGCAGCGGACCGCGCGCCTCGTCGCCTATCCACGCCAGCGACGCCACGCCGAGGAGCAGGTAGCCGGCGTGGGCGATGGACGAATACGCCAGCATGCGCTTGATGTTGTCCTGCTGCAGCGCCCCCAGGTTGCCGAGCGTCATGGTCAGGATCGCCAGCACGAGGACGATGTGGCCCCAACCGGTGAACGGCTGCGTCGCGGTCTCCGGGGCGGACAGGACGCCGGCGCACAGGCGGATCATCCCGGCGAATCCGGCGGTCTTGATGCACGACATCATAAAGCCGCTCACCGGGGTCGGCGCCCCTTCGTACGTATCCGGAGCCCACATGTGGAACGGCACCGCGCCGACCTTGAACGCGAAGCTCAGGAGCACGAGCAGCCAGCCCAGGTAAAACAGCGGCTGCTGCGCCAGGCGCGGCGCCGCGTGCTTGATGTCGGCGAGGTTGGTCGATCCGACGGTGCCGTAGATGAGCGCGATGCCGTACACCAGGATTCCCGAGACGAACGCCCCGACCAGGAAGTACTTCATCGCCGCTTCCGACGACCGCGCCGACCGCCGCCACGATCCGGTGAGCACGTAGGCGCCAAGCGACATCGTCTCGACGCCCAGGAACACCGTCACCATGTCGCTGGCCTGAATCAGGATCAGCATCCCGGCGAGGGTAAAGAGGATGAGCGCGTAGTACTCGCCGAACTCCATCTTGTGTTCGCGCAGGTAGGCCGGCGCCACCATCACCCCGAGCAGAGCGCCGATCGCGCAGATGCCGCCCATGAGCAGGCCGAAGCGATCGAGCACCAGCATGTCGCGGTACATGTGCACGCCGCTGCCGCCGGCGTCCCCGGCCTGCCCGGCCAAGAGCAAAAGCGTCGCCAAGAGCGTCGCCACGGTGAGCGGCATGAGGTAGCTGCGCGAGCCGGCCACCGGCACCGCCACCGCTTCCGAGGTCTCGGCCGGCAGCTTGTGGTGGTAGTCGCGGCCGATGAGCCGCACCCGCGAGAACGCATCCAGGAGCAGGAGCACAAGGCCCGCCACCGTCAACAAGAGCAGCGGCGCGCTGTGTAGGAGATCGCTGATATCGAAAGTCATGGCTTCCCTCCGGCCGCCGCCGGTGGAGTTTTATCGGGCTTGTCGCTCTTGTCTTTTGCCGCGCCGGCGCCCAAAAGGTACGCCTTGCCGTCGGCCGGTCCCGCCGCGAACTTTTCTTTGATCTGCGCCAGGGTCGCGGTCACCGCCGGGTCGATGTCCTTGAGGAAGGTCTTGGGACATACGCCCAGCCAGAACGCCATCGCCAACATCGGGATGAGCACCCAGATCTCGCGCCCGCTGAGATCGCGCAGCTTGCGGTTCTGGGGGTTGGTCAGGGGTCCCAGCATCACCCGCTGGAACAGCGTCAGCATGTACACCGCGCCGAAGACCACGCCGCTTGCCGCCAGCGCCGCCAGGAGCTTGGTGTGCTCGAAGACCTGCGGCATGCCGGCGCCGGCCTTCTCGGCGCTGAAGGTGCCGATGATGATCAGGAACTCACCGACGAAGCCGGACAGGCCGGGCAGGCCGATGGAGGCCATGGTGAAGATGAGGAAGAACGCCGCGAACACCGGCATGCGCTGCCACAGCCCGCCGAACTCCTCCATGCGCCGGGTGTGGCGGCGCTCGTAGATGACGCCGACGCACAAGAACAGGGCGCCGGTGGAGATGCCGTGCGCCAGGCACTGGTAGATGGCGCCGTTTACGCCGCGGCTGTTTAGCATCATCAGGCCCAGCACGACGAAGCCCATGTGGGCCACCGATGAATAGGCGATGAGCTTCTTGATGTCGTTCTGGGCGTAGGCGACAAGCGATCCGTACACCACCCCGATCACCGCCAGGATCGACAGCATCGGCGCCCAATCGACCAGCGCCTGCGGGAACAGCGGCATCGCGAACCGGATGAGACCGTAGGGACCAAACTTGAGCAGCACGCTCGCCAGGATCACCGAGCCTGCGGTCGGCGCTTCGACGTGCGCATCCGGCAGCCAGGTGTGCAGCGGGAACAGCGGCACCTTGATGCAGAACGCCAGGGCGAACGCGGCGAAGCACCACTTCTGCTCCGCCGGGGTCAGGACCAGCTTCTGCAGGTGGTCATAGTCGAACGACCACACGCCCGAGGCCTCGTGCCCCTTGATGTACAGAAACAGGATGGCGACCAGCATCAAAAGCGAGCCGACCATCGTGTAGATGACGAACTTGATCGACGCATACAGCCGGCGGTCGCCGCCCCAGATGCCGATGATGAAGTACATCGGCACCAGCATCACCTCCCACATCACGTAGAACAGGAACAGATCCAGGGCGAGGAACGCCCCCAGCATGCCGGTCTGCAGCACCAGGGCGGCGACGACGAACTCGCGCACCTTGTCGCTGATCGCGTTCCACGTCGATAAGAACACCACCGGCAGGAGGAACGTGGTGAGCATCACCAGCCACAGCGAGATGCCGTCGATGCCGAGGTGGAACTCGATGCCGAGCGTCGGCGCCCACGGCCAGCGCACCACGTAGTTCATCTTCGCCGGGGCGAAGTCGGAAAGCAGGAACAGCGACGCGGCAAACGTCGTAAGCGAGGTGAAAAGCCCGATGCCGCGCTGCAGGCCCGCCTCCTCACGCGGGACGAGCAGGCACAGGAGCGCGCCGAGCAGGGGCAGGAACGTCAGAATCGGCAGAATCATGCTCATGGAAGTTCCCTCTACTCGACGACCTTCGCGCGCAGGGTGTTGCTCTCCGCCACGCCCCACTGCGGATCTTGTGCCTCGATGCGAATCTTGTAGTCGCCGGGGCCCGCGTACTCGTGCACAAGCGAGGTGAAGCGCGAGGTCTCATCCCACTTGCCGTCGCCGTCCCAGTCGATGCGGTACATCAGCCGTCCCGGCGCCACCTTGCCGTTGCCGAGCACGAGGCTCACCTTGCGCTTGTCGACCGAGACGGTGCCCTGCACCCCGCGCAGCGGCAGCCAGTAGGTGGCGATGAACAGGATCGCCGCCGTGCCGGCCACCACCGAGATGATGTAGCGCTGCACATCGCCGTTCTGCAGCCGCCGGGTGAGCGTGCCCAGGC
>CALFML010000756.1 GCA_937879845.1 uncultured Myxococcales bacterium | reverse complement strand
GCCTCTGCGCCAGGCACAGCTCGTAGAGCGACGCCACCGGTCCGCCGTACTCCACCGCCGGATAAAACGACGGCGACACGTGCAGAACGCGCAGCCCGTCCGCCGTTTCCGGCGCCGACCCAAGGTTTGGCCCGCTTTGCGGGTTTTGCCGCTCACGCATTGCCGACTGCGGGTAAATACCGCGCCTCTTCATTTATATAGCCAGGTTTCTCCCTGAAATCCGAGAACGATTCCTGTTGAGAAAAAACCGTTTAGCTCGCTAAACTGGCGCAACCATAGGATTTTTTCTGGTCGGCCACACAGCCCGGGCAGGGGCCTAGACAGTCCCAGATAGGAGCCGAAGACGGTATGCAGGTTGACGACCTCCTCGCGTATCAGCTAGTCCCCAGCGTGATTTCGGCGATGCGGGCGGCGGGGGTTACGCGCTTGTGGCCGCTGCAGGAAAAAGCGGTGCGCGCGGGGGCGCTTGCCACCGAGGGTACGGTGCAGCCGAGCGATCTTTTGATCTCGGGTCCGAGCGCCAGCGGCAAGACGCTACTGCTTGAGCTGTGCGCGATTCAGGCCGCGCACAGCGGCCGGCGGGTTCTGTGCGTGCTGCCGACCGAGGAGCGGGCGGCGGCGGCGGCAGCGCGGCTGCGTTCCCGCTACCAGCGGCTGGGGCTGCGCATCGGCACCTTGACGTTCGAGCGCGCGGAACTAAACCGAGGTGGCGCGGACGACGCGGAGCAGGGTCTGGGGGATTTAGATATAGCGCTCGTGAGCGCCGCCGGGCTGACCCAGAGACGCGTCTTGCGGCCGCAGTTTCTTTTGGGCGTCGATGTGGCGCTGGTTGATGAGCTGGAGGCGCTGGCCGATCCGCGCCAAGGCGCGGCGGTGGAGCTGGCGCTGCTGCAGCTGCAGCAGGTGCGGGGGCAAGCTGCGAGCACGGCCGCGGGCCGTCGGATGCAGCTCCTTGTTATGTGCGGCGAGGGGGAGGGCCTCGGAGCGCTGGCGGCGACGCTGCAGACCGAGCTTATAATCGAGCAGCAGCGGCCCGTGGAGCTGCGGGTCGGGGTGGTGCAGGGCGGCCGGCTGGCGTACGTGTCCTCACGCGATGATCGCGGCGGACGGCGCCGCTGTGAAGAAGAGCTGTACGAGCCGCCGCGCTGGTCGCGGGCGCCTCATTCGCGTCCCTCCGGCGGGTCGGAGGGGGAGCGGACACCGCTCATGCGGCTTGTGGCCGAGCTGTGCATGCGCGGCGAGCAGACGCTTGTGCTCTTGCCGGACAGAGCGCGCGCGGTCATCGCCGCGGAGCAGCTGACCACGGCGCTGCGGGCGTGTCCGCCGGCCCCGGCGACCGAGGCGCTGGCGCGGCTCTCGCAGACGCCGGCAGGGCAGGCGCAGACCCTGCTGCGGGAGACACTCAGCCGCGGCGTGGCGCTGCTCGATCCGGGCCTTTTGCCAAGCCAGCAGGAGCTCGTCCTTGCGGCGTGCCGCGACGGCGAGGTGCGGGTGCTTTGTGCGACCCAGCTCGGGGAGCTGGCGCAAGAGCTCGATCCCGAGCTGCGCTTTCGCAACGTGATCGTCACCGAGCGCTGGCTCTGGCGCTATCAGCAGCGCACCCGCGGCTACGCGCGCGATGAGCTGCGCTGGCGCGACTGGGAGCGGATCATCGGACGGGCGAGCTGGACCCGCACCGCCAGCGCGCCGGCCGGCCGGGCGATGTTGCTGGTCGCGTCGCGCTATGACGCAGAGGTCGCGCTGCGGGCGCGCTCAGAGGCCCAGCCGGAGGCGCTGCCGCTGCCGCTGCGCGCCGAGCCGCTGGAGGAGCTTATCCTGGCGCTTTTGGGCGGTCGGCTGGGGCAGCGCGAAGAGGAACTGGTGGAGCTCTTGCGATCGTCAGTGACCGGCCGAGCGCTGTGGTCGTCCGCGAGCGGCGCTGCCGAGCTGCGGGGGCGGATCACGGCGGCTGTCGACTCGCTCAGCGCGCACGAGCTCGTGCAGCGGGATGTTGCCGATGGCACCCTCATCGTCCCGACGTTGCTCGGGCGTCTGGCGGCGGCCAGCGGCGTACCGGTGCGCACGCTGCTGTTGATGCTGCGGTGGGCGGAGGCGGCGCGGCAGGTCGACTTCACCGCGCTGGAAGTTTTCTTGGCGCTGGCCCTGTCGCCGAGCGGCGCGGACGCGGCAGTGCCCCTGCTCTTGTCGGAGCAAGAGACCAGCGACTACTGGTCGCGGACGCTGCTGCGCGCCGCGGCGGAAGGCGCCGCCGAGCGTCCGCTCTTCCGCTGGCTGCGCGCCCAAGCCGGGGTCGTGCGCTTCGAGCAGACCCGCGCCCTGAAAAAAGCGCTGCTCCTGTGCGACTTTGCCGCCGGGCGTAGTGGCGAAGCCCTGGAGAGCGACTACCACATCTGGCGCGGAGCCCTGGGACGGGCGGCGCATGAGTTCGCGCGGCTGGTCCAGGTTCTGCGTACGGTCTGTGCGCTGCGCGGCTGGACAACCCCGCGTCTGCAGACCCTGGATGACTTGGCCCGACGCCTGCAGGAGCCAGCCGACCAAGCCGCCCGGTCGGAGCGGGAAGCCGCGTTGGGTCTGGTCGCCGACCCGCACCCGGAGCGCACTCCTCTGTCAGCGCCGAGCCCCGAAAGTCCGGAGCGCGGGGTCGGGGTCGCGCGGGCGGTGTTTTCCCTGCGCGCCGCTCTTCTTGCCGGTCGCCGCGCCGCGCCGAGCTCTTCGGCTGCACCCGCCTCTGCCGCTGCCTCGGGCGGGATGCGATCCGGTCAGGGTTTGATCGCGGAGCACCTGATTGAGCCAAGCTGACGGCCGAGCTGACGGGCCAAGCTGACGAGTCGCCCTCAACCCACAGCTGAGATTTTCTTTTGGTCAGGCGATCGGACCCGCTCGTCTTGGACCGGACGCGGCTTGCGTATGACGAGCTCAGCCTCTTATCACTCGTTGACGCAAGTGGATCCGGAACTTAGCATAAGTGAACCTAACGTCAGGTTTGCTATATGGCTCACGCGCCGACCTCCCATGCCTCATCCGATGCCAAGCAGCCTGCCAGTTCTGGGCCGGCCGCCGATATGCGGGTACAGAACCCACAACAGCTCATTGCCCACTTCGAGCGCGGCATCAAAACCGCTTCCGCGCAGCTGCGAGTCGGACTCGAACACGAAAAAATCGGCGTGGCCCTGGATCCCGACGGCGGGGTTCGGCCGCTGCCCTACGATGACGCGCCGGGACAGCCGCAGATCCGCGAGCTTCTAAACGGGCTTATAAAGTTCGGCTGGCAGCCGGTGCAGGAGGGCGAGCACGTCATCGCCCTGCGCCGCAACGGCGCCTCGGTCACGCTGGAGCCGGGCGGCCAGTTCGAGCTGTCCGGACGGCCGCAGCTCGGCGAGCGGGAGTGCGCAGCGGAGCTCGATGAGCATCTGCGCGAACTCCTGCCGCTTGCCGAGTCCATGGGCATCGCGTTTCTCGCCAGCGGGTTCCGACCGCTCGGCACCTGGGCGGATGTGAAGTACATGCCCAAGGGCCGGTATCGGGTGATGCGCGAGTATCTGCCGACGCGCGGCAAGCTTGGCGTCGAGATGATGAAGCGCACTGCGACCGTGCAGGCCAACCTCGACTTTACAAGCGAAGCGGATGCGGTGGCCAAGATGCGTCTTGGCATCGGCCTGGGACCGCTGGTCACGGCGCTGTATGCCGCCTCGCCGCTGGTCGATGGCAAAGAGACCGACTACAAGAGCTACCGCGCCAGCTGCTGGCTCGACACCGACCCGGATCGCTGCGGCATCCTGCCGTTCATGTTTCGCGACGATGCCGGCTTCGGGGCATATACGGAGTGGGCGCTCGATGTGCCGATGTTTTTCATCTACCGGCACGGGACCTACACGCCGGCCGGCGGTCTGACGTTCCGCCGCTTCATGGAGCAAGGAGCGCTGGGCGAGCACGCCACCCTGGCCGACTGGGAGCTGCACCTGTCCACGCTGTTCCCCGAAGCGCGGCTCAAGCAGTACGTCGAGCTGCGCAGCGCCGATGCCGGGCCGTTGCCGATGATTCGAGCGCTGCCGGCGCTGTGGCGCGGACTTTTTTACGCCGCTGATGCGCGTGCCGCGGCGTGGTCCCTGGTCGGCGACCTGAGCGTCGCTGAGCGCGAGCAGCTGCGCCGCGATGTGCCCAAGCTCGGCCTGGGCGCGCAGATCCGCGGCAAGGCGATTGCGCCGCTTTGTGCGGAGATGGTCCGCATCGCCCAGTCTGGGCTGCGCGCGCTCGGCAGCGAGGGCGTGCAGAGCCTGGAGCCGCTGCTCGCCGGGGCGCTCGCCGGGCGCTGTCCGGCCGATGACATCCTTGATGCCTATCGCGCCGTGCGCGGCAACCCGCGTGAGCTGGTCGAAAAGCTGCGCCTGCGCTTTTAACGGCGGCGGGCGATGGCGATAAGGCCACCGTCGGTGTGGCTATTATCGATGTCATCGTTGCGCCAGCTGTAGGGCCGGCGCATCTGCGCCTCCACCGAGCTCCGCTTGAGCCAGATCGTCAGCCGCGGCCAGCGGGCGATGACCTCTAGGAATCTCCCCAACAGGTTGCCGACGCGCGGCTTGAAGTTGTTGCGCTGGCTGGCCCACCGCTCGATGTGCAGACCGCAGGCCGCCAAGCGGTCGCGCAGCTCCGCCGCCTTATAGCGGCGCACGTGGCCGCACGCCGTGTCGAAGCCGGTAAACAGCTGCGGATCGACCGGCACGGAGAAGAACAGCGCGCCGCCGGGTTTGATGACGCGGGCCAGCTCGCGCAGGACCGTCTCGTCATCCGGGATGTGCTCGAGCACCTCGAAGGCGCACACGACCTGGAACGCATCGTCCGCGAACGGCAGCGGCCCCGCGCTGCGCACGCCGAAGCCGCCGTGCCGGTTCAGCTTGAGGAGCGCCGCCTGCGACAGATCGACGAAATAGCCTCCCGCCACCGGGATGCGCGGCAGCACCCCGGAGCCCAGTTCCAACAAGCGTGCCGACGGAGAAATCTCTTTGGCGAGCTCGCCCCAGATCGGCCACTGCTGGTGCTCTGGGATGGGGATGCGGGCCCAGATGCGGTCGTAGATTTCTTGGTTCTTGTTGACGACTAGATCGTTCATCACCGGCTCGCGATTGGCTGCGTCGAGCCATAGCGCGGCCTCCGGGCGCAGCGCAAGCCCCGGGTGCAGAACGAAAAATGATCGGTTGGTGGCCGTCGCTCGCAAAGGGAAGCGACGGCGGGGGAGAGCGCTACTCGGCGAGCGCGCGGTCGATCTCGGCGGAGAACTTGTCGAGCGGCAGGGCGCCGCTCAGGAACGTGCCGTTGACGAAGAAGGCCGGGGTGCCGCGCACGCCCGCTTCCTGGCCTTCCTTGATGTTCTTTTTGACCTCCGCCGCATGCTGCCCCGAGGTCAGACAGGCGTCGAACTTGGCGCTGTCGATGCCCAGGGTCTTGGCGGCGTTCTTCAGCGCATCGACATCGAGGTTCTGCTGGTTGTCGAACATCCAGTCGTGCATCGCCCAGAACTTGCCCTGGTCGTTGGCGCACTGTCCGGCCTCGGCGGCCTTCTGCGCCTTCTCATGGAAGTCGAGCGGGAAGTCGCGGAACACGAGCCGGATCTTGTCGCCGTACTTGGCGACCACCTGATCCATGACCTGACGACCCTTGCTGCAGTACGGGCACTGGAAGTCGGAGAACTCGACGACCGTGACCTTGGCCTGCTTGGGACCTTTGGCCGGCCCTTCGGCGGCGACCTGAATCTTGGGCGCGCGCAGCAGGATCTGGACGCCGGCTTTCTTCTTCAGATCTTCGATCGTGGTGGCGATCGCCTCGCGGCGCTTCTGGTTGGTCAGGCCGGTGACGATGGTGTCTTTGACCGCGTCGAACGGCTGGCTGCCGAGCTGCGGCGGCAGGCGCTCTTTGTTCTCTTCGAAGAACTTCTTGGCCTCATCGACGCTGACCTGCGGGACCTTGGTCTCGACCTGCTTGCGCAGGAAGTCTTCATCGCTCTGACCCGCTTTCTGGGCGGCCACTTTGACGACTCGCTCGCCGATGAGGTTATCGAGCGTCTTTTCGCGCAGCTCAAAAAGTTCGCGGCCCGCCGCTTTGTCCAGGTCCGCCATGGTGAGCGGCTGCCCGCCGATCATGGCCACGACTACCTGCGCGTCCGCCGAAGTCGGCGTCGGGCCGACGGTCTTGGTGGCACCTTTAGTACAGCCGTTGCTACCTAAGACCAGTGTGAGCAGCGCCGCCGAAATTGGCTTCCAGTTCATGGTTCGTTCCTTTTCTGTGGTTAAGCGACTCGCGTCAGCATGGCATAGGCCGTCCGCCTCACCAAGCGCAGAGCTGAAAACGGCGACGTAAAAACTTGGCTGGGAAAGGGGCGCGGCGGCCTATGGGGAGGCGGTGGGAAGTTTTTTTGCGTTGGGGTCAAGGGCGTGTGCGTCAGTGTGCACGTCTTCTGACATGTAGGACAAAGTAAGATTTTTGACTTCCTTATCGCACCGAACTAGCCTGACTTCATGAAGACGGCACGCAATCCCCTGGTTCGCAGCAAGAGCACACGGTCGGTCCCTCGGTCTGGACGCGGCCCCGAGTCCGGCGCCGCGTTGAGCGCCAGCATCCCGCGCAGCGGCGAACCGCCGCGCCCCCGCTCCGGCTCGCCGGGACGCAAAATCTCTGGGGTGCTACCCGCCGGCCCCGCTGGCCGCTCACCGGTTCTGCGGGTCGAACAGCGGCGAAACATCCGCTTTGATAAGGCGTTCCCGGTGGCCATCCGCAGCGAGGCGTTCGGCGAGTCGAGCGCCATCGCCCGCAATGTGTCCGCGGGTGGCATCATGGTCGAGCTGTCCGAGCCGTTGCCGCTTGGCACCGCGGTGCAGGTCTATTTCTCCGTGCCCGACTCGCACGCCCGGATCGTGGCGCGCGGCGAGGTGAAGAACCACTACTTCCTGAACTTCGCCGATCCCCAAGGCGGGCTGCACGCGCTCACCGGCATGGGCGTGCGCTTCACCGGTTTTGAGAGCGACAGCGATCTGCTCCTGGGCCTGGGTCTGACGCGCCTGCGCACCGTGCTGCACTGACCGCGCTGAGCGAACCGCGCTTCATTAATCGCGCTGAGCGAACCGTGCTTCATTAGATGAAATGATCCGCGCTGCAGGTTTCAGGCTCACGGATTCATGCAGCTCGGGCAGTTTGGGGATGTGGCTACAGCGCGGCGATTGTTTTTGAACCTGGTGCGGCTTGCCCCTTTGCCGCGTCCGCGATAAAACCGCCCAGGCGCTGCGGCGCGGATTGCGGTCGTCCGCACTGCAGCAAGCCCGACTTACTCACGCAAAAGGACTCGGACATGGCACGCCCGTTCGTCTTTACAGGACAGTCGCCCCGCGAGGGCTCGCTGCAGGCTCTTCATGATGGCGCGAAAGCAAGCTCCCGCCGAGTCGCTCCGGCGCGGCAAGGCCGCGTCTTGGCGGCGCTGGTCACCGTCGCCGCCGCCGCCCCCGCCTGCGTCGAACAGTCAAACGAGCCCGCCCAGCCGAGCGCCGAAGATGTCAAAGCGGCGCGGGAAAATATCCTCACCACGGCGCCGACCCCGCGATTTCAAAGCGGCGCCGTGCTCGATAACGGCGACAAAGGTCAGGTCACGTACCTGGGCGCCGATGTCGATGTGGCCACGGTCGTCCCCGGCCAGAGCTTCACCTTGACCCACTACTTCCGGGTCGAGAAGTCGGTGGCGGAGGGCTGGCGCCTGTTCGTCCATCTGGACGGCACCCCGTCCAAGCGCGCCCACCTGAATGCGGATCACGTGCCCATCGGCGGCAAGTATCCGCTCGGCTTGTGGAAGGCGGGGGAGATCATCCGCGACAGCCACAAAGTGATGGTCCCGCCGAGCTGGCCGGCCGACAAGGTGACGATCTATGTCGGTCTGTGGAAGGGCCAGACCCGCTTTGCCGTCAAGAGCGGGCGTCAAGACGGTCAAAACCGCGTCTTCTCCATGGAGCTGCCGGTCAAGACCGATGCCGCCAGCCAGCCGGCCGCCAAGCGCCTGATCGCGCGCAAGCTGGCCGCCGGGACCGCCATCACCATCGACGGCAAGCTCGATGAGCCGGCGTGGAAGGCGGCGAGTACGAGCGGGCTGTTTGTGAACTCGCTCGATGGCGCGCCGGCGGCGCAGGCGGCGTCGGCGAAGGTGCTGTGGGACGATCAGAACCTCTATGTGGCCTTCGATTTCGCCGACACCGATATCTGGGGCAGCCTGGAGAAGCACGACGACAAGATCTACACCCAGGAAGCCGCCGAGATGTTCATCGATCCCGACGGCGACGGACGGACCTATATCGAGCTGCAGGTGAGCCCGCGCAACGTCACCTTCGATTCCTGGCTGCCGGCCTACCGCCAGAACGACAACGCCTGGGACGCGCCGATGAAGACCGCGGTGCAGGTAAACGGCACGCTGAACAAGCGCGACGACACCGATACCGGGTGGACGGTGGAGATGATGATTCCGCTGAGCGCGGTCAAAGGACGCCTGGAGACCGTCAAGGGCGTGCCGCCGCAGGTCGGGACCCAGTGGCGCATCAACTTCTTCCGCATGGATCTGCCGTCCGGCAAGCCGCAGACCGGCTCGGCCTGGTCGCCGCCGCTTGTCGGCGACTTTCACGCGCTCGACAAGTTCGGCACGCTGGTCTTCGGCGATGAGCAGGGCGCGGTCGAAGCGACGGGGCCGCACGCGCTCAATCCCACCCTTCAGAATGCGATGGTCGCGGAGCCGGCTGCGCCCGGTGCGCCAGGCGGCGAGCCCACTAAGCCCGGCGAAGCCAAAGGCACCCCAGCCCTGCCGAGCG
>CALFML010000755.1 GCA_937879845.1 uncultured Myxococcales bacterium | reverse complement strand
CAGCGCTCCCTTGGATGGTCGCTGCTGTCCGCATGGACCGATGCCGATCTTTTCAAGAACGATCATGCCGACGTGAGCCTGGTCGCAGTGCTCGCGGTCGATCTGGCCCTAACCGCGCTGTGGCGCAGCTGGGGTGTGGAGCCCGCCGCCGTGGTCGGCCATAGCGCCGGCGAGGTCGCAGCCGCCTACGCCGCCGGCGCTCTTGCCTTCGATGATGCCCTGCGCATCGCCTGCGCCTACTCACGCATGCTCCGCCGCTTCCGCGGTCAGGGCGCCATGGCCCTGGTCGAGCTAGGGTGGGAAGCGGCGGGCGCGGTGGCGGCGGTGCAGCAGGGCAGCGTCTTCCGCGCCGTCGAAGACAGCCGCGAGACGACGGTTCTGGGCGGCCCACCGCTGGCGATGGCGGCGGCGGTGGAGGCGCTGGGCGCCTCTGGGATCGCGTGCCGATGGGTGTGGGTCGACGTAGCACCGCACTGCCCGCTGCTCCAGCCGGCGCGCACCGAGCTTTTGCAGGAACTGCGATCGCTGCGCCCGCGGCGTGCAAAGATTCCGTTCATCTCCGGGGTCACCGGTTCCGAGCTGTCGGGGGAGAGGCTCGATGCGGAGCACTGGGCGCGGAACTTCACGGAGCCGGTGTCCTTCTCCCGCGCCATCGACACCTTGATCGGGCAGGGCCACCGCGTCTTTGTGGATGTCGGCCCCCACCCGATCACCCGGACGGCGGTGCGCACCAACCTTCGTCACGCGGCGCAGCCGGGGATGGTCCTTTCCTCGCTTAAGCGCGGTGAGCCGGAGTCGCAGACCCTGCTTGCGACGCTGGCTGTGCTGCGCGCGCACGATCTGGTTGCAGCCTGCCCAGAACCGGATGCGGAGTGGCCCCTGCTGCTATCGGCCAAGACGCCGCAGGCGCTCATGGATACCGCCGTAAAGTATGAGTCCTTCCTCCCTCACTGTCAGTCCTCCCTGCGCGATCTCACGTACACGGCCAGCGTGCACAGGAGCCATCACGACCACCGGCTCGCGGTGATCGGAAGCTCGAAGGCGCAGCTTGCCGCGTCGCTCGCCAAATACGCGCGCGGCGACGCCACGGGACCCACTGCCGCCCGCGTCCAGGGGCCCCCGTCCGGCGTGGTGTTCGTGTTTTCCGGTCAAGGCTCGCAGTGGGCCGGCATGGGTCTGCGGCTGTTCAACGAGCAGCCGGTGTTCCGTGATGCGCTGCTGGCCTGTGATCACGTGTTCCGGCAGCAGGGATGTTTCTCGATCGTCGAAGAGCTGATGCAGCCGGAGGCCGCCTCCCGCTTGGCAGACATCGATGTGGTGCAGCCTGCGCTGTTCGCCGTTCAGACCGCGCTTGCGACCCTGTGGCGCGCGTGGGGGATCGCGCCCGCGGGAGTGATCGGCCACAGCATGGGCGAAGTGGCGGCGGCCCACATCGCCGGAGCACTGACTCTGGAGGACGCTGCGACCGTAATCGGGCAGCGCAGCCGGCTCCTCCGCAAGCTCAGCGGGAAAGGGCAGATGGCGCTCATCGAGCTTCCCCTGGGCGACGCCGAGCGCCTGATCGGCGGCTACTCCGACCGCTTGAGCGTAGCCGCCAGCAACAGCCCGCAGGCGACTGTGATCGCCGGCGAGCCTGGGGTGCTGCGGGCGGTGCTCGGGGAGCTTGAACGCAGCGGGGTCGGCTATCGCCTCCTGCGGGTGGACGTGGCCGCGCACACCGCCCAGGCCGACCCGCTGCAGGCAGAGCTCCGGCAGTCCCTGGCCGGCTTGTCTCCACGAGCCGGGAACGTTCCCATGCGCTCCACGGTGACGACAGAGCTGCTGCGCGGAGAAGAGCTTGGCGCGGACTACTGGGTCCGCAACCTGCGTCAGCCGGTGCTCTTTTCTCAAGCCATGGCGCGGTGGATCGACTCCGGTTCGACCTGCTTCCTCGAGATGAGCCCGCACCCGATCCTCACAGCGGCGGTCAGGGAGTGTCTGCAGGCTCAGGCCAAGCATGGCCATGCACTCGCCGCGCTGCGTCAGGGAAAAGCGGAGCGCGAGAGCATGCTCCAAGCGCTGGCGTCGATTCACAACTTGGGCTATCCCGTGGCGTGGCGAAACCTTTATCCGGAGGGAGGGAGCATCGTCAGCCTGCCGTCTTACGCCTGGCAGCGCGAGCGTTACTGGATCGACGAGGCGACACCCGGCGCCGCGGGTCTGCGCCGGCCCGCGGCGGTGCAACCAGAGGTCCATCCTCTCCTGGGGCAGGACATCACCGGCTTCCTGCGGCCGCAGGAGCGCGTGTTCGAGCAGGCGCTCAGCCCCATCCGGCACGGCTTCCTTTGGGATCACCGGGTGCAGGACAGCGTCGTCTTCCCCGCCGCTGCCTACGTCGAGCTGGCGCTGGCGGCGGGCGCGGCCGCGTATAAGACCCACGGTCTGCTGCTTACCGACGTTGCGTTTGAGCGCATACTGGCGCTCCCAGAGGACGAGCCGCGCCTTCTCCAGGTCGCGCTGATTGCGCAGAACGCCGACCGCGCGTCCATCCAGATCGCGAGCTGTCATGGCGATCGCCGCACGTGGACCCGCCACGCGATCGGCACCGTCGCCGTCGCTCCGGCGCCGTCCGTCCACCCGTCGGCCGCGGAGCGACCGGAGGCCCGGTGCAGCCAGCTCGCGCATCAGATGACGCAGCAGGAGTACTATCGCCGCTTGCAGGCGTTCGGGATCGCTTGCGGACCTGCGTTTCAAGGGGTCTGCGACATCTGGTGGGATGAGCGCGAGATCCTCGGCAAGGTCCGCCTGCCCGACGCGGTCGAGCTGGCAGGGTACCTGCTTCACCCCGCGTGGCTGGACGCCTGTCTTCAGGTCGCGATAAGCTGGCTCTTGACCACGACCCGAACGCACGTTCCCCTGGCGGTGCAGCGCCTCCAGGTCCACGCGCGGCCCGAGCGTGAGGGATGGGTCCAGGCGAAGCAGCGGACCGATGGGGAGCGGGTGATTTGCGATCTGCGGATTCTGGATGCGGCCGGACAACGGCTCATCGACATCGACGGATTGGTGCTCGCGCCCCTTGAGGTCAGGAGCACCGGCCCGGACGATCAGGTCCAAGACTGGCTGTACGAAGTCGCGTGGCGACCCGTGGCGCCGACGACGCCGCCGCCCGCCGGCGGACGGTGGTTGCTTTTGGCCGATCGCGGCAGCATGGGCCAAGCCCTTGGGGAGCTGCTGGTCGAGCACGGGCAGCACTGCGTCATGGCCCTGCAAGGAGAGGATTTCAGGCAGCTCGGCGATGATCTGTTTCAGCTGAATCCTTCGCACAAAGAGGACTACGTACGGCTGCTGCACGCCGCACTGGGCGCGCCTGTGCGGTATCAAGGGATCGTACACCTGCTAAGCCTGGATGCCGCGTCCCCTCCCGCGCGGAGCGCCGGCGAGCTGGCTGCCGACTTCGCGCACGCGACGGAGAGCGCGCTCTACCTGGCGCAGGCGCTGGCGGAGCACGGCTTGGCGGAGCCGCCGCGGCTCTTCCTGATCACGCAGGGAGCCCAGGCTGTGATGTCGATTGCGCCCGTGGCGCTGGCCCAGTCGCCGCTTTGGGGGTTTGGCCGCACGCTCGCGCTGGAGCATCCCGAGCTGCGCTGCACCCGCGTCGATCTCAGTCCGCAGGATGATCGGAGAATGTGCTGCCAGGCACTCCTGGGCGAGCTTGGGAGCCTGGAGGACGAAGATCAGATTGCCTGGCGCAGCGGTGCGCGCTATGTGGCCAGAGTCGTTCACGCCGCGCCGCGACCGGGCGCGGAGCTCTCGTCGCACCCGCAGCCTCCGCTGCGCCGCGATCGGACTTATCTCGTGACCGGAGGTCTGGGGGGACTTGGGCTGCAGCTGGCCGCGTGGCTGGTCGAGCGCGGGGCGCAAAACCTTCTTCTCGTGGGAAGGCATGCCCCCGGAAACACGGCGCGACAGCGCATCGCGGCGATGGAGGCGCAAGGGGGAAGGATTGCCACGGTCCAGGCAGACCTCGCGGACGCGGCTCAAGTCGCCGCGCTGCTGGCGCCGCTCGGCAGCTCCAGACCGCCCCTTGGAGGCATCGTCCATGCGGCGGGTGTCTTGGAGGATCGCACGCTGCTCGCGCAGTCGGCCGAGACCCTGCATGCGGTCTTTGCCGGCAAGGCCCTGGGGGCGTGGAACCTTCATACCTGCACCCTGGAGCAGCCCATAGAGTTTTTCCTCCTATACTCGTCTGCCGCCTCTTTATTGGGATCGGCCGGACAAGCCAACTACGCCGCCGCCAATGCGTTTCTCGATGCTCTCTCGCAAGAGCGGGCGCGCCTGGGTCGGCCCGCGCTGAGCATCCAGTGGGGGCCCTTTGCCGAGGCGGGGCTCGCTGCGGCGCGCCCGGAACGCGGCCCGCGTCTGGCCGGACGCGACCTGGCGAGCTTCGTCCCCGCGGATGCCGACGTGGTCGTTGCGCGTCTGCTCGGACGCTCCGGCACGCCGGTCGGGGTGGTCCGGCTCGATCTGCAGCAGTGGCTGGAGTTCTACCCGCAAGCCGCCCGTCTTCCCTACTTTGAGTCGCTAGTGGCGCCGGCTGGCCGCCCCCGGCAGCGCGTCGCGGAGTACCTGCGGACCCTCTCGGCGGCGGCGCAGCTGCCGGCCCTGGTCCAGTACCTGCGGGAGCAGCTTGGGGCGGTGCTGCGGCTGGAGCCGGCGCGCATCGATCCGGAGTCACCGCTGGCCGGCCTCGGGGTTGACTCTCTTTTGAGCCTCGAGCTGCGCAGCCGGGTCGAAGCGGGTCTGGGCATCCGTCTTTCTGCCACGGTCCTGTTTGTCCATGCGAGCATCGCCGCTCTGGCCCGGCACCTGCTCAAAGAAGGAGGACTTATTTCACCTAGCGGAGCGGCCTCGCGGCCGGGCGGCCCCGCGGAGCGCATCGCCAAAACCCCCGCGGTCGCCAGCGGCGGCGGCAACCCGGCAGCGCTCCGCGCGCTGGAGCGAGACACGCCGACCCCTCTGTCGGCCGGGCAGCAGCGGCTGTGGTATCTGGATCGTCTGGCTCCAGGGAACACGGTGTATAACGTCCACTTCGGACTGCATCTGCGGGGCTTTCTAGATACCGCGGCGCTGGAGGCGGCGCTGACAGCGCTGCGGCGCCGCCACATCCTGCTCCGGTCGGCGTTTCGCGAGCAGGGCGCCCGCCCGCAGGTCGCTGGCGAGAGCGCGCCGTGGCAGATGCGGGTCATCGACCTGGGGAGCCGGCGGCGCGCCGAGCCGGGCCTCGACCTGCAGGGCGAGGTCGAGCGGCTGGCAGCCGAGCAGAGCGCGATGCCGTTCGAGCTCACCCGCGGCCCGCTCCTACGTACGACCCTGGTCCGGATCTCGCAAGAAGAGCACGAGCTCCTGGTCACCCAGCACCACATCATCACCGATGGCTGGTCCGTGCAGGTCTTCCTCCATGAGCTGGCGGCGCTCTACGTCCGTATCCACGCCGGGCAGAGCCCCGAGCTCCCGGCGCTGCCGGCGGATGCCGCGGACTACGCGCGCTGGCAGGAGGCGGCGCGGCATAGCGGCGCGTGGAGCGAAGACCTGGCGTGGTGGCAGCGCGCGCTCGCGGAGCTGCCGCGCCTTGAGCTGCCGCTGGCGCGGACGCTCTCCCACCGGCCGAGCGAGTCCGGACAGGACTACTGTTTCATCCTCCCGGCGGCGCTGGTCACGGAGCTGGAGGCCCTTGGGCGCCGCGAGTCGGTGACTCTTTTCGTACTCCTGTTTACCGTTTGGTCGATGCTGATGGCGCGCTACTCGCAGCAGGACGACTTTGGCATCGGGACGATTGCCGCCGCCCGCGACCGCCCTGAGCACCGCAGCGTCATCGGCTTTGTCGCAAATACGCTGGTCCTGCGCTGCGACCTGCGCGGCGACCCGAGCTTCCGGGAGGCGTTGCAGCGCGCTCAGGCGTTCATAAAGGAGGCGTTTCAGCGCCAGGAGGTTCCTTTCGATCAGGTCGTGACCGCCGTAGGGGGCGCCCGCGCGCACGATCTGAGCCCGCTGTTCCGTGCGGCGTTCGTGTTTCAGAACGTGCCGCAGCCGGACATGAACGTCCCAGGTATGCAGTGGTCGCCGGTGCTGCGGCGGGTCGACATCGGAACCCCGGGCACGGCCAAGTTCGAGCTCGGGCTGACCATGGCGAGCACCGGCCGCGAGCTCTCCGCGCTGATCGAATATGCCACCGATCTGTTCGCGCGCCCTACCATCGTGCGCCTGGCGCATCACTTCCAGGTCCTCCTGCGTGCCGTCATTGACGACCCGCAGCGCCCGCTCTCCCGGCTCACCATGCTGACGGAAGCGGAGAGGCAGGAGCAGCTCGTCGCCTGGAACCAGACGGTACGTCCCTATCCCAGCTTTTGCTGCATTCATGATCTGATCGCCGAGCAGATCGAACGAACCCCGGAGGCGATCGCCCTTATCGCCGATGGAGCGGAGGAAGCGATTACTTATCGGCAGCTGGACGGCCGAACCCGGGCGCTCGCGGCCAGGCTGCAGGCCCTGGGCGTAGGGCCAAACGTCAGGGTTGGGGTCTACCTCGATCGCTCCATTGACCTTGTAATCACCCTGCTCGCGGTCCTCAGGGCGGGAGGGGCCTACGTGCCGCTCGCGCCGGGCCTTCCCGCGCTGCGCTTGACGACGATGTGCCGGGAGGCAGCGGTGGCAATCCTGGTCACCAGGAGACCTCACCTTGCAACGCTGCCGGATACGCCGGCGGTTGTTTGCTGTCTGGACGAGACGCCGCCGCTGCCGCCGCAAGAGCTCGCAACGCAGCGGCCCGCGGTCGGTCCCGAGGATCTCGCGTATGTCATCTTCACCTCGGGCTCCACCGGCGTCCCCAAGGGCGTGGCCATGCCGCACCGGGGCGTGGTGAACCGGCTGCACTGGATGCAGCGCGAGTACTGTCTGGAACAAACGGATCGCGTCCTGCAGAAGACCCCCTTCAGCTTCGACGTCTCCGTCTGGGAGTTCTTCTGGCCCCTGATGACCGGCGCCCGCCTCGTCGTCGCCAGGCCCCAGGGCCACAAGGATCCGGCCTATCTCGCCAATCTCATCGAGCAGCAGGGCATCACCACGATGCACTTCGTGCCCTCCATGCTCCAGGCCTTCCTCGCCGACCTCGGCCAGGGACGCTGCCCCTCGCTCCGCCGCGTCTTCGCGAGCGGTGAAGCCCTGCCCCCGCCGCTGGTCGACGCCTTCTTTGCCCATCTCCCGAAGACC
>CALFML010000754.1 GCA_937879845.1 uncultured Myxococcales bacterium | reverse complement strand
CGAGATACATTGGCGTGACTGGAGTTCAGACGTGTGCTCTTCCGATCTAGGGGACTATCGCGGGCCCGGCACCGTGCCGTTTATGCGGCCGGTAAGCGATGAGTGTTCCTCTCCCTTGTTCCGGGCCGCCGCGACATCCTGATTGCGTCGTGCTTGCTGCGCTTGGGCTGCCGCCTCGCGAGCCGCGGCGCCATTGCCGTGCGCCTCGGCCGTGCCGCTGTCGCCACGCTGCGCTACAGGAGCAGCGCCAGCGCGGTCCGCCGGCAGGCTGCGCTGAACCTCGACCCGCACCATCGACCGCAGCTCGGCGCGGACGGCGGTCGGGAGCTCGCGCCGCGCCGCGTACTCCGGCGCCGGTTCGATATCGGCCGCGAGCTCTGCGACCCGGCACAGCTGCTGCAGCGGCGACTCGGCCAGCGCCGCTGCAGATCCGCCCGCCAGCGCACCGAGCCAGAGCAGCGCGGACAGGCCAACCCTCAGCGCGCCGCTGGGCGTATGCGGCGACCAGTTTTGGCTGCGGACTGAGCGTGGCATGGGATTGGCCAAGAGAGCACCGCTTCCAAGTTCAGCAACTACGGTGCCGGAGTCATGCGGAAGCAGGCGTTGGCGGCTTTGGTGACGCGGGTGCCGCATCCGTTTCGTCCGCGCGCGCGCAGAGGCAAGGAATCTGACAGCAATTGGTTGGGAATGAAGCGGCGCCGCTGTGTCCGTCGCCACTGGCCGTTTTTAATCCGGACCCGCGCCGCCTTTGACCTCGCGCCGGCCGCGCCCCAAAACGTTCTCCGGACTGTACCAAATGGTACACCGACAAAAATGCGTCTTCCGTCTCGCCGCCGCCTGCCGAGTCCTGTATACTCGGGATAAAGGTTCCCATGTCACAGCGCGCGGCTTGGATCATATGCACCCTCCTTCTGAGCGGACCAGGGCTAGGCCGGAGCGCCCAGGCGGAGGTCGAGCCGAGCCCCCTGGCCCAGATGCGGGCCGCCGCCGAGTCGCTTGCCGAGCTCGATCCGGAGTCGGCCCACCGCAGCGGCGCCGCGCTGCTGCCGGGAGCGGTCAAAGCGCCAGCCGGAGAACGCAAGGACGTGCTGCGCGAAGCCGTCCGCGAAGCCGTCCGCTCGGAGGTCGCCAAAGAGCGGGTCAGCTTGGCAGGCAGCGCGCCCGGCCGCAGCAGCGGCGCCGCCAAAGCCGACAACGCCGCCGACAACGGCAACAGCGCTAGCGGACAGGCGCACAGCACCGCCGCGCAGGCGCAGCAAGCCAAGCGCAATAACGAGGTCAGCCTGCAGCACCGCCAGAACATGGGCAAGGGCCCCCCGCTGGCCCCGTCCGGACAAGAGCGCGCTCCGGGCCAGGGGAATCATCCCAAGCAGTAGGGACACCTCGCCATGCGGATGCGTCTCATTCTAACCGGAGTCCTGGCGCTGGGGCTCTTCGCCGCCCCTGCCGCCGCCGAGCCAGCTGCGCCCGCCGGCGGTGCGGCGGCGCAGGCGCTCCTGCTCTCCGGCGTGCGAGCGTTCCGCGCCGAGCACTACGCCGAGGCGCTTGAGATCTTCCGCCGCGTAGAGACCGAGCAGCAGCCCAAAGACATCGGCTTCTATCTCGGCATGGTTTTGCATAAGCTGGGCCGCCACGCGGAGGCGCTCACGGCGTTCCGGCTTGCCCACCGCAGCGGTCTGCGTGAGCCGGTGGCCGACTACTATCAATCGGTAAGCTGCTATCGTCTGGGAATGTTGGAGCGCGCCCGGCAGGGATTCCTGCTGCTCATCAATCCGCCCGGACCCAACGAAGCGGGCGGCGTGCTGGGGCCGCGGCTGCAGCTCGGGGCGCAGCGATTCCTTCATGCCATCGAACAGGCGGGTGCGGAGCCGGTTGCGGGGAGCGCGCAGCCCACCTTGCTGCAGCGCTATGGCGCGGCGCTCACCCATGCGGAGGAGCTGCTCGCGGCCGTGCACGGGGAAGCGGCGGCGCTGGAGTGGCTGGACGAAGCCCTGGAGCTGCTCATGAAAGTCCCCGAGCGCACGGCGCAGCTGTCGCTATTTCACAAACGCCTCCTGCGCCTGCGCGAAGCGGTGCGCGGCAAGCCGGCGGAGGCGGAGGTGTTGGCACTTTGGGCCCGCGCTGGTGGCGGCAGCGCGCCGTAAAAGGCCTTCATGAAGCCACGCACCGCCGCCTTGCTGCTTTTGTCCATTGCCGGCCTCCTCTTGGTCGGCGTAGGGCTGAGCGTGCGGCTCTTGCGCGCCGGTCTGCATACCGCCGGCCTGGCGACCGAGCAGCGCCTGCGGGCCATCGGCCTCACCACCGCCCAGGCCCTGGCGCTCGGCTCGCCGCCGTCTCTGCTCGCCGCGGTGGCGCGGCAAAATGATCTCGAGGCCGCCTACCTGCTCGATGCCGCGCTGCAGCCGCTGCCGACCCCCGGCGCCAACAACCTCGCCGTGAGCCTTCTGCGCATCGATCCGGATCGGGCGCTGCGGGCGCTCCACGGCGAGCCTTCGGTGGGGCCGGCCTATCACCTGGAAGGCATCGACGTAGCCGGCGAGCCTGGCGACCCCACCGCTTCCCCATCCCACGCGGGGCCGGAAGACACCAGCGTGCTGGCCGGCTATTTTCCCATCGCAACTTCCGGAACGCCGCAGCTTTTGGTGCTCGAAGCCGGGCCGGCGTTCGTCGCGCTGCCGGCGCAGCTCCGCGCCACGGCGTGGGGCTCCGGAGCCACCGCGTTCGGGCTGGCCGCGCTGTGCTCGCTGCTGGTCCTTCTGGCGCTGCACGCCGCCACGCGTGAGCAGCGGCTGCGGGCGGAGGCGGAGCGCGGCCAGACCATACGCGAGCTGGCGGCGATGGTGGCGCATGAGGTGCGCAATCCCCTGGGCACCATCCGCGCGGCCGCGGAGCTTTTGCGCGAGCAGCGCGCCTCCGCGGATCTTGTCGAAGACATCCTCGCCGAAGTCGCCCGCCTGGCGAACCTGACGACGCAGTTCCTGCAGTTCTCCGTCGATCCGCCGCTGGTCCTGGCCTCGTTTGACCTGGGCGCCCTGTGTGACGAGCTCTGCGCCCGGATGCGCCGCGAGCACCCCGATGCAGCCGAGCTGCGGATTGCCCGCACCGGCGACAGCGAAGTTCCGCTGCGCGGCGATGCCGACGCTCTGCGCCAGGTGCTGCGTAACCTTGCGCAGAACGCCGTGCAAGCGATGCAGCAATCGCCAAAGGGCCGCCGCGAGCTTGAGATCGCCGCCAGCCGGATGGCCGGCGGCGGGGCCCAGGTTCGCATCAGCGACACCGGCCCCGGCTTCACCGCGGCGGCGCGGCAGTCGCTATTTGTCCCCTTCCGGACGACCAAACCGAGCGGCACCGGCCTTGGCCTTATCGTGTCGCGCCGCATCATTGAAAAACACGGCGGCCGGCTTCAGCTGCTCGACCCCGCCGCGGACCGCGAGGGAGCTTGTTTCGTGATCGTACTGCCGAAATCTCCGCCGGCCCACGCCACCCTGCCTGCGCCTTCTTTGGCGGCGGGCGAAAAAGGATCCGTCGATGGCTAAAATCCTCTTGTGCGAGGACGAACCCAAGCTCAGCCGCATTCTCGCCGCCGCGCTGGAGTCTGCCGGCTACACCGTGCATCGCGCCGCGACCGGACAGGAGGCGATCGCCCACGCCGCGGCGCAGCCGCCCGATATCGTGGTCACCGACTTGCGGCTGCCGGATCTCGACGGAATTGCGGTGCTCAAGCGGATGCGGGAGCTGCCCGCCACACCGGATGTCATCGTCATGACCGCCTATGCGACCACCGAGACCGCGGTCGAGGCGATGCGCCAGGGCGCGTACGACTACCTCATCAAGCCGTTTTCGATCGACGAGCTGCGGATCAAGATCGCCCGCCTGCTCAGCCGCCGGGCGCTTCAGGAACACAACGGCCAGCTGCAGATTCAGCTCGAGAGCGTCCGCCGCACCGAGAGCCTCATCGGCACCTCGGCGCGCATGCGCGAGGTCTTCGAACAGATAAGCCAGGTGGCGGTCACCGATGCCACCGTGCTGCTTTTGGGCGAGAGCGGAACCGGCAAGACCCTGCTGGCGCGGGCGCTGCATCACCAGTCGCGGCGGCGCAGCGGACCGCTGTGCGAGGTCCACTGCGCCGCTCTGCCCGAGACCCTGCTGGAGAGCGAGCTATTCGGCCACGAGCGCGGCGCTTTCACCGGCGCCACGGAGCAGCGCATCGGCCATGTCGAGCGGGCCGACAAAGGAACCCTGTTTCTGGATGAAATCGGCGAGCTGCCGTCATCGGTGCAGGTCAAGCTCTTGCGCTTTCTGCAGGACCGGCAGTTCTTCCGCGTCGGCAGCACCCAGGTCCGCAGCGTCGAGGTCCGCTTTGTCTGCGCCAGCAACCGCGATCTTGCCGAAGCGGTGCGCGGCCACAGCCTGCGTGAGGACTTCTATTACCGGATCAACGTCTTTCCCATCGCCATTCCGCCGCTGCGTGAGCGCAGCGACGACATTCCGGCGCTCGCCACCGCCCTTGTCAAGCGGCATCCGGACGTGGTCATCAGCACCGAGGTGATGGAGCTCTTGCAGCGCTACCCGTGGCCCGGCAACGTCCGTGAGCTGGAGAACGTACTGGCGCGCGCCGTGATTCTCGCCGGCGGTACGGGCGCTACGGGCGGCGAGGTCGTCCTGCGACTGTCCCACCTGCCGCGTACGCTGACCGAAGAGGCCCGTCCGGTCACGCTGACCAGCCTTTTGCGGCCGGGATTTTCGCTCGATAACCTGGAGCATGAGCTTCTAAACGAAGCGCTGGCCCGCACCTCCGGCAACAAGACCGAGGCCGCCAAGCTGCTCGGCATCACCCGCCGCCGCTTGTATTCCCGCCTAAAGAGCATGGAAGCGGATGAGCGGGCGGAGCCAGATCTCAAGCTTGATTCCTGAGCGGCCGGCGCCGCGGCGCGCTCGGGAGGCGACGTGATGCCGCGCTTCGCCGCGGTTAGAAAATGCGACCGCTCCGACCGTGCGGGGCGCGCCCTCCAAACCCCAAGTCCGCGCCCGCGGCTTTCTTGTTCGGCGGGGACAGCCGCTGTCGTGCGCGCTGTCCCACGCTGCTCGGGGTACTTCGGTATAGGAACGTTCCGGCGATGAGCAGGAACACCAGCCACATCCGCACCATCGGAACGACTACCAGCCAGTCAATGTGCTTCGCCATCAGGTCCTCCATCGCTTGCTTTCCTCCCCGCTGCGGCCAGGGCGCTCGGGCTCGGACGCAGCCCCGCCGCCGGTAGGATGCAACCGCGGGACCAGCGCCCGGGCGGAGCTAAGCCGGCATGAATGCTGGCGCGGCGCCGGGCAAGGTCACACCGCGTGCTCCGATCCGTCCACGCCGCGTACCAAATGGTACATGCGCTGGTGTATATTCTAAGCAATGTCCCCCTCGCCCAACTCGCCCGCCGCCGCAGATCCGGAGGCGTTCGCCGCCGCGCTGGACGCGCTCGGCAGACAGGCGCGGACCGAAGTCGGAGCGGCGGAGCTGCGCTCGCTCCGCTTTTTGAAAAGGCTCTCGCAAGCGGCGGAGATCCTGGGCCGCGTGGGATTGCAGCTTTCTTCTAACCCGGTGCTCTGGGTTCCCAGCGTAGCGCTGCTCATCCTGCATCTGGGATTGGAGGCGCAGCTGAACCACTCGATCCAGCACGGCATCTATTCTCGGCTGAAAGGCGCAGAGGACTTTGCCAAAGAGCGGTATGAAACCCTGGCCCTGCCGCTGCAAACCCGAACCTGGCGGGAAGCGCACCGCATTCACCACGCCAACCCTTCCCTGTTGGGGCGCGACCCGGACACCGTGCACCCCTTGTTCCGCGTGCATCCAGCGACCCCCTGGCGGTTTTGGCATGTGCTTAATACGTTCCTGGGGGCGCTGTTTGTTTTTGAGTGTTGGGGGTACGACTACGATCGATTCCTAAAAGAGAAAGGCTACCGGCCGGCGGGAGATACGAGCGAGAAGACCAAGCTCCTCACTTTTTGGGAGTACCAATTCGTGCTCTTTCCGCTGCTGGCAGGGAAGCACGCGGGCTCCGTCCTTTTGGGAAATCTATGCGCCGTGCTGATCCGAAACTTGATCTTCGTCGCCCTGCAGACCGGGAGCAGCGTCGGCGCGAATGTTTCGACGCTGCACGCCCAGCAGGTCGGCAGCAAGACCAAAGGCAAGTGGTACCGATTTCAGGTCGAGACCAGCAAGAACTACAAAGCGCCGGCGCTGTGGACGCTGCTGAGCGGCGGACTCGATCGTCATATCGAGCACCACTTGTTTCCCACCCTGCCGCCCCTGCGGCTGCGCGCGATCTCTCCCAAGGTAAAAGAAATCTGCGAAAAATACGGCGTCCGCTATGAGGAGCACGCCTCGCCCTGGCACAGCCTGCGCGACAGCTTTCATCATTTGCTCCGCATGTCTTGGCCCCCGCCCAAAGCTGCCCCTTATAAGCCAGGTGTCTAAACCAGCAGGCGGGCGCCAGCTTTGGCGATCCGCCGCCAAGCCGGCGACTAGCAAGCACTTTGCGCCGCTGCGGATCGTTGAACGCGGTTATTTCGCCGCGGCTTCCCTACTCGGCTTAAGGTCGCGATGGACGATGCCGCGCTCGTGGGCGGTGGCCAGGGCGGTGCTGACGCAGCCAAGGAGGGAAAGGCTCTGGTGCAGGGAGAGCGGTCCGCGGGCGAGCCGCTGCGCCAGATCTTCGCCGTCGAGCCACTCCATCGCCAGGAAGCGGTGCCCGTCAGGCGTCTCGCCGTGATCGACGTAGGCGACGATGCCGGGGTGGCGCAGCTCGGACAGGAGCTGGGACTCGCGGCGGAAGCGGTCGGACTCATCGGCGCGGCCGCCGGCGCTGTGGAGCAGCTTGAGCGCCACACGGTGGCCGCGCTGCCGATCGTGGGCGCGGTATACGGCTCCCATGCCGCCGCGGCCGGCCAGCTGCTCGATCACAAAGCGGTTGGCAAAGAGGCTCCCTGGAGCCAGCTGTACAGGGATCATCGCGATTAGTATGCCGGAGTCATGCCGCCACCGAAAGGCGGGCGCGCCGGCAAGCATCGGTCTTTCAGACGGGCATCCGGGCATCCGGGCATCCGGGCATTCGGGCATTCGGGCATTCGGGCGCTGCGCGCGGCCGCGCCGATTTATTTTGCTGATCCACGCTTCGCAAAAGACCTGCAGTTTCGGGCTGCGCCGCGGGTCCTGTCACCTCCGGCACCCCGCTGCTTGCGCAGC
>CALFML010000753.1 GCA_937879845.1 uncultured Myxococcales bacterium | reverse complement strand
GAGATACATTGGCGTGACTGGAGTTCAGACGTGTGCTCTTCCGATCTCATCACCGGCACCGCCGTCGATCACATCCTCATCGTCGGCGACGGCGGTACGGCACTGCTCTGGGACGGCATGAAGTGGCAGAAGCAGCCGCCGCTCACCGTCACGGCGAACCTGCGGGCGGCCGCGGGCCGGCTCGGCGGCAGCACCATCAGCGTCGCGGGCGACGGAGGCACCATCCTCCAGCTTACCGGCACGACCTGGACCCAGATCAACAACTCGTCCCAAGCCAACCTGCGCGGCGCCGCCATCGGCATCGGCAGCACTCCGAATGTGTTCTTTGTCGGGGACACCGGCAACACCTTCCGACTCTCCCCCACCGGGGCCCTGACAGGTAAGTCCGCAGGCACCTTGCTCAACATCCATACGATTGCGCAAAACCCCAATGCCGGCGGGGACGACCTCATTCTCGGCGGCTCCTCGTTCTTAAGCCCGCCGCTGGCCGACAGCTGGGATGGCAACAACAGCTTCAGGGGGCAGATGACGGGTTCGAGCGCCCGCATCAGCAGCAACATCAACGCCATGTTCTGCGGCAAGACCATGTTCTACGCCGCCGGGGATCAGGGAGGGCTGGTAAGCCGTGCGAGCGGCAAAGGCGCTTCCGACATTCCCGACAAGTGGGTGGCGATTAACACCTCGACCAACAAGACGCTGCGCGGCATCTGGGCGAACTCCGAAACGGAGGTCTTCGTCGTAGGAGATACCGGAACAATTATTCAGTATAATGGCACCACCGCGAGCACGGTCCCGCCGATCACCGTGAACAATCTGCGCGCGATCTGGGGCAGCAGCCCGGCGAACATCTACGCTGTCGGGGATGGCGGCGTCGTCCTACACTACCTTCCCTGATTCCTTGGACCCGGCCGCACGCCCATGACTCCCGCCGAAGGACGGTGCGGGAGTCGTTCCGCCCCTCTTCCCTGAGATCCTTATCAGACCGGACAGCGACGGACGAGCTGGCCCGGTAACGCATCGGTCTTAAGGTCCGCGGCAAAAGGCCTTGTCGCTCACGACTCCGGCGGTTCATCGCCGGGACGGACTGCGGAACGGACGGCGGCGGGCTACCTACAGGCGGCGAAAATATTATATCTTCTCGCCAATGTATGCGACCGCGCTCAAGACCGCGCTTCTCTTGTTTTGCTCCAACCTCTTTATGAACACCGCCTGGTACGGGCACCTCAAGTGGAAGCCGCGAACCGCGCTCATCGCCATCCTTATGAGCTGGGGCATCGCCTTTTTCGAATACTGCATCGCCGTCCCCGCCAACCGGCTCGGCCATACGACCTACAGCGCCGGCCAGCTCAAGGTGCTTCAGGAGGCGCTGTCGCTGTTCACGTTCTTTATCATCTCAAGACTGCTCCTTGGCGAGCCGTTCACCTGGCGCCTCGCCGGCGGGTTCGCGCTCATCCTGGCCGGGGTGGTCGTGGCCTTTTGAGCCCTCCGGCCCGTCTTCCCAATGGGCGAGTTCTTTGGCTCCTTGATCCAAACCGAGCCGGCGCAGCAGGGAGCCGATGCTCAGACCCTGGATGACGATGGAGAGCAGGACCACCCCGTACGTCATGGTGACGATCAGCTCACGGTAGGGAAAAGCGCGCGGCAGGGCCAGCGCCAGCACCATCGACAGACCGCCGCGCAGCCCGCCCCAGGTGAGTACGGCGCTCCACGACCATGCAATCGCCTCGCGGCTGCGCCGCAGGGCCACGGTGACCAGAGAGATCAGCACCGCCCGTCCGACCACCACGGCCAGATAGGCGGTGAGAATCTCGCGCCATGAGTGCAGCAAGGCGGCCGAGCGGACCTCGAAGCCGATAAGCAGGAAGACCAGGGAGTTTAGCGCGAACGCCACATACTCCCAGAAGATCTCCAGCGCGAAGCGGGTCTTGGGCCTTTTTCCGGACGGCATCCCGTAGTTGCCGCAGAGCATCCCGGCGGCGACGGTGGCGATGATTCCGGACAGGTGAAGCTGCTCCGCCAAGACGAACGAGCCATACGCCGCCAGCGTGGTCAGCATGATCTCGATCATCGGATCGTCGCTGCGTCGCGCCAGCTGCGATACCACGAGACCGATTCCCAGGCCCACCAGGCTTCCCAGCCCGATCATCCGCACGAAATCCAGCGCCGCCGCGCCCAGGGAATATTCGCCGCCGCTCACAAGGCCTAGGATGAGGGTGAAAAAGACCACCGCCGTGCCGTCGTTTAGCAGGCTCTCCGCCTCGATGAGGATCGCCAGGCGGCGCGGCGCGCCCAGGCTGCGGAACAGCGCGACCACGGCGATGGGATCGGTGGCGGCAATCAGCGCGGCGAACACCAGGGCCCCGCCGAGCGAGAAGCCCGCCGCCAGTCGCAGTCCCCCAAGCAGCGGCGGCAGCAAGAGTCCCGTCACCGCAATCGCCGCCGCCACCCCCGGCACCGCCAGGGCAATGATGGCGAGCTTGTTCTGCCAGAACTTGCGGAAGTCGATGTGAAATGCCGCCTCGAACACGAGTCCGGGCAGAAATACGGTGTACAAAAGCTCCTTGGTCAGGTGCGGCGGCTCGATGACCTGCACCGTCCCCAGCACCACCCCGGCGACGACCAGCGCCACGGTATAAGGTACCTTGAGGCGGCGCGTCAGCAGCGCCACGGCCGTAGCAACGGAGAACAAAAATAGGAGAACGACCTCGCTGCGCATCTGAAGAGTCTTGGCAGCAACGGTACCCGAATTCGCACCGCGGGGCGAGCCGATAAGGCCGATATTCCCCCGACCGCTGTCAGAGGCGCGGCGGCGTCAGCGCGACTTGAATACCCGGAACAGATATACAAACGACGGCAGCAGCACAGGTCCGCCCAGACCCAGCACGTACAGGAGCAGACGCAGGGTCTTATCCGGCGCCGCGGCGGCATGCAGCTCTACGCCGGGCAGGACCAGATAGGGATACTGCGCCAGACCCCAGCCGAGCAGGATGACCGCCACCTGACCCGCCGCGCCGATCCGCGCCCAGCCATAGCGCCGCCGCCACAGCGCCGCCGCCGCCAGCGCCGCCAGGGACAGAGACAGAAGGTGCAGCGGCCAGAAGCGGAATACGTGGCCGTAAAGCACCGGTGCCGCTACGTGGCCGATGAGCAGGACCAGCCCCGCCATCACCGCGGATACGCCGCCGGCCAGCAGCGCCCGGAGGCGGAAGTCGTCGGCCAGCGCCGGCTCGTCGGGCCGGCGCGCCGCTTCGACCGCCAGATAGACCGCCGCCAGATACGCGAACAGACAGAGCGCCAGCGCCCCGACGGCGAAGGGGAACAGGCTCAGCCACGGCCGCACAAACCCGGAGAGCACTTTGTCATCGACGACTACGATTCTGCCCGAGCCGAGCGCGCCCAGGTTCACCCCGAGCAGGATCGGGGTCAGCAGACTGGCGATGGCAAACGCCGTCCCCCAAGGGTGCCCGAGCCCGTGCCCGGCGGCATCGTAGCTGCGGAAGGTGAAGGCCGAGCCGCGCAGGACGATTCCCACCAGCATCAACGTGAGCGGAATGTGCAGCGCGGTGGCGATGACCGCGAACGCCTTGGGGAAGGCCGTGAACAGAATTACGATCACCAGGATCAACCAGACGTGGTTGGCTTCCCAAATGGGGCTTAGCGCATCGCGGATGAGGGCGCGCTGCTTCTCTGCGCGGGGTCCGCGGGCAAACAGATCCCAGACTCCGCCGCCGTAATCGGCGCCGCCGGTGAGGCCGTAGAAGATGAGGGCCAAAAGCGCGATCAGCGCCAGGGCGTCAGCCATGATCCGCCTCCGCCAGGAGCTCGCGGGTCGAACCGGTTGCGCTGTCGGCGACCTGGCGGCGCAATAGGACGATGACCACCACCGCCAGGAACAGATAAAGAAGCGTGAACGTCAGAAACGGCGCCCACAGCTCCGGCATCGGCGTCACCGCCTGGGCCGTGCGCAGCACCCCGTAGATGATCCACGGCTGGCGTCCCACCTCGGTCACCACCCAGCCGGTCTCGATGGCCAAGAGCCCCGCCGGCGATGCCAAGACCACGAGCCATAAGAACCAGCGCGGCCACCCTTGCAGCGCGGCGGCGGGCTCGGTCCCGCCCTTGCCGGCGCGGCGGCGGTGGATGAAGCGCAACAGCGCCGCCAACAGCGCCACCGCCACCATCGCCATCCCGCAGCCGACCA
>CALFML010000752.1 GCA_937879845.1 uncultured Myxococcales bacterium | reverse complement strand
GCGCGGACGGCTGGCTTGGCTGCTCCTGCTTCTGGCGCTGAGCCTGCAGGCGGCACCGGCGGGCCGGGCGCTGGCGACCTTGCCGCAGAAGCCGACGCCGCTCGATGATCAAAGCGCGCTCGCGGCCCCGGCGCCGTATGCCGGCACGTGGGAATGTCGTTACGGCGACTCGCCCGTAGCTCCCAGCGGGGAGCGGCTGTTTGCCCGCGCCGGGGCGCCGGCGGAGGGTTTCTCACCTTGCCAACCACCGGGCACGCCGCCGGGCCGCGCGCAGAACGACTTCCTGTGGATGCGCACGACCCTAAAAGGCGCGGACTACCACGACCCGGCTCTGTTCCTCCTATCTATAGATCAGATCTTCGAAGCCTACGTCGATGGCAAGCTGGTCTACCGCTTCGGCGAGCTCGATACGCCCGAGCTCCGCCACTACGCCGGCCATCGCCCCCATTACATCCCGCTCGGCCAAGGCTATCAGGGCAAGCTGCTGGCCCTGCGCATATTCTCCGAGCACATTAATATCGGCGTTGTCGGGCAGGTCCTGTTGGGCGGCCGGCTGGCGCTGACCGTAGCGACGATGCGCAGCGGTCTTGACAAGCTGTGCATCGGCGTCGTGCTGGTGCTCATCGGCCTTTTGGCGCTGGCCATCTACGCGACGCGGCGCAGCGATTCGCTCTACGGCACCTACGGCGGCTTCGCGCTGGGCATCGGCGCCTACCTCGTCGTGTATTCGCAGACCCGCACGCAGGAGCTTGTGCATACGCTGTGGTGGAACTATGTGGAGCAGCTGGCGCTCTATGTGATGACGCCGTGCTTTCTCCACTTCATGACCGGGCTTATCGGGCCCGGACCTTTCGGGCTGACGCGGCACCTGGTCAAGGTCCACATCGGATTTCTCGGCATCGCCCTTTTGGCCCTGCTGACCGGGCTTGTGCCGGCGATGAAGATCCTGGTGGTGTTTACGTTCCTGCTGCTGTTTGACGCCGTCTATGTCCTGGGGGTGGCGCTCGCCGCGGCGCTGCGCGGCCATATCGAAGCGCGGATCTTCTGCGCGTCGCTGCTGCTGCCGGTGGTGTTCGTGGTCTATGACAGCCTGGCGGGGCTCGGGCTTGTGGCCCGCACCACCAACATCGTCACACCGCTGTCGATGCTCGTCTTTATCGCGATCTTGGCGATCATTCCGATCCGGCGGCTCGTGCAGCTGCAACAGGCCCGCGAGCGCGCCATGAAGCTTGAGGTGGAGAGCGCCATAAACCAGCGCCGCCTCGCCGAGCAAGGCGTGCTCCTAGACGGCGCGGTGCGGATGGCCGGCGGCGATCTGGAATCCCCCATCGCGGTCGCCGACACAAGCCCCCTGCGGCACCTGGGTCAGGCGCTGGACGACATGCGCCGGGACCTGCGCGAAAAGTTCCACCAGCTGCAGGAGAGCCACGCCAAGGTAAAGTCGCTTAACGAAGAGCTGCTGCGCCAGATCGAGCAGCGCTCGCGCCGGCTGCTGGAGGCGCTGCTCGGCAGCGAGCGGGTTCCGGTGGCGACCGCCACGGAGCTTGCCGCTGGCAGCACGCTCGGTGAAGTGTATACGGTCGTGCGCAACATCGGCCACGGCGCGATGGGCGCGGTCTATGAGGTGGAGCGGACCACCGATCGGCAGCGGCTGGCGGCCAAGGTCCTAAGCGGCTACGGCGATCGCACGAGCCTCATCCGCTTCGCCCGCGAGGCGCAGCTGCTGGCCAAGCTGTCCCATCCGAACCTCATCCGCATCGTCGATGTCGACGTGTCGGTTTCCGGAACGCTCTACCTGGTGATGGAGCTTGTGCGCGGCACGACGCTGCGCCACTTGCGTCCGCGCTACGGCGATTGTCCCTTTGCGCTCGGCATCTTGCGCCAGGTCGCGGTGGCCTTGGCTGCGGTGCATGAGCGCGGCATCGTCCACCGCGATCTGAAGCCCGCCAACATTCTGATCGCCGATGCCGGTACGAATGCCCCGCTGGTGAAGCTTGCCGACTTTGGGATCTCGGTCGTGGCGCGCGACGATCAAGGCAAAGCGCCGGGCGCGCAGGCGATAAGCCCGCTGGTCGCCCTCCTGACCGGGGAGGCCGACGCGGAAGAGGTGAGCCTCAGCGAGCTCTCGGTCGAGGAGCGATCGGGCGCCGCGGATGGGCGCGGCCGCCGGCCCGACGCTCCCGCCGCCGCGCTCCGCAGTGGCGAGCGTCCCGATGATCTGACCGAAGCGGGCATGATCGTTGGGACGCCCATGTACATGGCCCCGGAGATCTCGTTCGGCTCGCGCCACGCGCAGCCGTCTTCGGATGTATTCTCGCTCGGCGTCATCGCCTATGAGCTCCTCACGCGGGAGCTGCCGTTCCGCCGTCCGCCGGTGGGCACGGTGTTGCGCCAGGAGACCCTGCGCATTCCCTTGGGTCTGCGCGCCCTTCCAAACCTCGATCCGGCTCTGCTATCCCTGTTTGAGCGCGCCCTGAGCATGGACCCGGCGCAGCGGCCGACTGCGGCGGAGCTGGCGACCGCCCTGACCGTGGAACCTACTACGGTCTTATCCCACCTCCAGAGCCGCTAGCGGCGCTTGTTTGCGCGGGCCGTCGCCGGTTGCGATGGCGTACGAATTTTTCGCGATCGCTTGCCCGCGCTGCCTGTCTGCGGGTCCTAGTAGATACCGGCTTCCTTGATGAGCCGGCATGACTCAGGGAGGCACTAATGCGCGGCCAATTTTTTAATTTTGTGACGGCTCTGTCGATTGCATCACTGCCTGCATGCGGACTCGATGTGCAGCCTGGCGGTCAGGATGAAGTGCCTCCGAGCACGACGCAGACGCAGCCGCAACCGCAGACGCAGCCGCTGCCGCCCGAAGTCTCTTCCGTGCTCAACCTGCCGGATACCTCCTATGGGTACGCGAACATCGACCTGCCGGCGCACTTTCGCACTCCCTTTGTCCAAGCCCAGGACAACACGCCGGCCGCAAACCCGATTTCCAACGACGGCGCCACCCTGGGCCGGGTGCTGTTTTATGATAAGAATCTATCGGCCAACCGCACCGTCGCCTGCGCCTCCTGCCACGGCCAGGACCACGGCTTCTCCGACACTCGCCAGCTCAGCCCCGGCTTTGGCGGCGAGCTGACCGCGCGCAACTCGATGCCGCTGTCCAACGCCCGCTTTTACCGCAGCGGGAAGTTCTTCTGGGATGAGCGGGCGGCTACGTTGGAAGCGCAAGTCCTGCTGCCGATCCAGAGCACGGTGGAGATGGGCCTGACCCTGCCGGAGCTCGTCGATCGCGTCGCGGCGCAGAGCTATTATCCGGCCCTGTTCACCCGCGCTTTCGGCAGTGCCGAAGTGACGACCGATCGCATCTCCAAGGCGCTGGCGCAGTTTGTCCGTTCTATTGTCTCGTATCGCTCGCGGTTTGATCAGGGCGTCGCGGCGACGGGCTCCATCGGCCCCAGCTTCGCCAACTTCACGGCGGAGGAAAACCGCGGCAAAGCCCTGTTCCTGGGACCGGCGGGCTGCGCGGCGTGCCACTTGATAAATCCGCCGGGGGCGCCGCCGCCTAACCCTCCGCCCACGACCTTGAACAACCAGGCGGTCTTTTTCATCAACGTCGCCACCAATAACGGGCTGACCGCGGGCTTCACCACGGACAACGGAGTCGGCGACATCACCAAGAACACCGCCGACTTCGGGCGCTTCAAGTCGCCGGAGCTGCGCAACGTCGCGCTCACCGCTCCGTATATGCACGACGGCAGCATCGACACGCTGGCGAAGGTGGTCGAGCACTATAACTCCGGCGTCCTGGCCCATCCGAACCTGGATCCGCGCCTGCGCGTGCCGGGGACCATGACGCCGCGCAAGCTCAACCTCACCCCGGCCGACAGCGCCGCGCTGGTCGCGTTCTTGGGAACCCTGACGGACGAGTCGCTCATAAGCGATCCGGCGTATGCCAATCCGTTCCGCAACGCCGGCGGGAAGTAATTCCTTAATCCGGACAAGAACGCTATGCTCCTCGGGTGAAAATTCTCGCCATCTGTGGAAGTCTGCAAGCCCGCTCCGCCAATCGCGCCCTGATCGATCTCGCGGTGCGCTTGGCGCCTCCGGGCGTCGAAGTGGTGCCGTTTGCCAGCCTGGGCGATCTGCCGCACTTCAACCCGGATCTCGACGGCCCGGCCTGTCCCGAGCCGGTCTTGCGCTTCCGCCGGGCGGTCGCGGACAGCGATGCGCTGCTCATCGTCTCTCCCGAATACGGCCACAGCCTGCCCGGCGTTCTCAAAAATGCCATCGATTGGTCGATCGGCTCCGGTGAGATGGAAGAGAAGCTTATCGCCATCACCGCTTCCACCCCCATCGCCGTACGCGGGCGTCTGGGCCTGCGCGCCCTGCGCGACACGCTGTCGGCGGTGAAGGCGCGGCTTATCGGCGGCGAACCGGTGGTGCGCGGCGCCCATGAGGAAGCGGACCTCCAGGCCCTTCTGCGCACGCTCGCCGAGCGTGCGGCCCGCCCGCCGGCCGGCACCGCGGCCGCGCCGCCCGATGTGCATATCGCGCCGCTGGGACCGCCGGAGCAAGCGGCCTATAACGACTTTCTCCTTGCCGGCATCGCCGCCCACCCCGATACGCTGCGCATCGCCCGCGCGGATGTGGAGCAAGCGCCCTTTAGTACGGCAGAGACTCCGTGGGCCGCGACCTTGGCGGCCCGCACTGCCGCGGGCACCTGGATCGGCGTCGTCACGGTCGAGCGCGAGCAGGGCCGCCAGAAGCGGCATCACATCGCCTGGATCTACCGCATGTACGTGGCCGCGAATCACGCCGGCAGCGGCGTCGGTCGGGCGCTGTTGCGGGCCGCGATGGAGAGGGCGCGGACCATGTCCGGGGTCGGCAAAGTGAACCTGACCGTCGCCGCGCACAACCGCAGGGCGATAAGCCTGTACATGTCCGAGGGATTTCGCGAGTTCGCCCGCGAAGAAGACGCCTTCCGCGATCCCGCGCCGCGCGCTGAGCTGTCGATGGCGCTGAATCTAGAGCAATGACCGTGCGCGGCTCTTTGGGAGTCAGCCCTGGACCGCAGCTGCGCTTGCGGCTTCGGATAAGAGCGACAGGATGCGGGCGTTTTCCGGGACCTTGGTAAGGTAGCGTGCGCGCATCTCCGGCTCGGGAATCTTGTCGGCGCGGAGCCGGATTTCTCGGCCGGCGGTCTGAAGCTGGCGGGCGGCGGCTTGGGGATCCCCTAGCGCTGCCAGGGCTTCCGCCGCGGTCAGGCGAATCCTGGCTTCGGCGTAGCCGCCGCTGCCCAGCTGCTCCAGGGTGGAAAGAGTCTGCTGTACCCGCTCGCGTACTTCGGTGAAGCGCTGCTGCGCGAGCAGCGATCCGATGAGGGTGGAGGTGACGAGCAGTCGGCGCAGCGGCGCCGTCGCCGGCAACGCCAGGGAGCGCTGCGCTTCCGCCTCCGCCTGGAGCGGGTCGCCCTGCTGCTGCCGCGCCTGCGCCAGCAGACCATGGCTCCACTCGCGGTAGGTCGGTGAGAGCTTGTCATCGGTCAGCACGGAACGGACCAGCTCTTCCGCTTCCGCCAGATGGCGGCTGTCGGCAGCGTAGATAAGCAGCGCCGCCAGGTGGAGCTTCGCATGGATGATGAGATAGCCTTGGCCCGCTCGCTCGGCGCGCCGCAGGCTGCCGCGGAGCGTGGTTTCGCCGCGCGCGAAGTCGCCGAGCTCGCCGTAGGCTTCGCCGACGAAGTCGTCCATGATGGCGATCATCTCAGTGTGGTTGATGCGGTGGAAATAGGAGCTGGCGGTCAGCAGACACTCCAGCTGGCGGAAAGGATCCGGCTCGGCGGTCCGCAGGTACTGGCTCTCTGCCACAAGGAGTCCTGGCTGTGACGCGCCGCGCGGGAAGCTGCGATGCAGCTCGCGTGAGCGTCCGAGCAGCGTGCGGGCCAGCTCAAACCGGCAAGCCGTGCACAGGACCGAGATCGCCACGCCGAGCGCCTCTACATAAGCGTCGCTCGCGCCCTCCTGAGGAGCGGAGTTTACGAGCAGCTGGGCCCACGGATCCACGGTGCTGGCATTGCCGCGCGCGGTCTCGGTAGTGATGAGGCGCCAGAGCGCCTTATACCAAAGCACGCTGCCCGGAGGCAGCAGCCGCACCGCCTCATGCGCCACCTCCCCGAGCCGCGCGCGCTCAGGAGTGAGAAAGTACGCTTCTGCCTGCAGGCCGCGGACCTGGCCCAGCGTGTCCCCCGCCGCGCCGCAGCGCAGGGCGCATTCGGCAATCGCCAGGGTGCCCATGAAGTCGGCGCGCTTCATGGTGTGCGCGGCTGCCTGCGCATAGGCCGCCGCCGCTTCGTCAAGGAGTCCACCGCGCTCGAAGTGTTCGGCGATGGCGCGCAGGTCGGCCTCGCCGGCGGCGCGCAGGTACCGGCCCGCCCGCTTATGTCCGAGCTGCAGGTCGGCGGGAAGCAGCAGACTGCACGCGGCGTCACAGACCAGGGCGTGGCGGAAGCTGTACTCGGGCTCTCCCGGCAGGCGGCTGCTCGCGTGCTGCACGATGAGCTCCGCTTCCATGAGCTGCGATAGGCCGTGCTCCACTTCGGGCGACGCGGCGGGCAGGTCGAGGATCGCCGCGACCCCGCCGCGCCAGAACGTCTGCCCGAGCACCGCCGCCGCCCGCACCGCCCGCCGCGGACCGCTGTCGAGCCGGCCCAGGCGCGCCTGCAGCATCGCCATGACGGTCTCCGGTTGCTCCGTCACCTTGCCCTCGGCAATGGTGCGAATCATCTCTTCCAGAGATGCGGTCCCTGGCTGAGCAGCTGTCTTTTCGATGCGAGTCCCCCACCAGCCGCATACAGAGGCGTCCCAGCAAGCGCAGGCAAGTGGCGCGGCGCCGAGCGGGAGGATCCCAGCGCTGCAGCACGGACCAGTTCTCGGTCTCCTCCACATTCCCGCCGTACACCGCAGGTCGCGATGGACTCCTGCGGTACGTCGACTTGCTCGGACTCCGCCGATTAGGGCGCCGCGCGTCGCTACGCGAACCAGCGGCGGATGGCGGTGGCGAGCTGGGCGCGGTCTCCTTCCCAGGCCACGAAGCCGTCGGGGCGGACGAGCTTCGACGGGCCTTCCTTCACCGGGATGATGTCGATGCCCGGGGGGTCGGCATAGCGTAGTAGGTCGCCAGTCGCGTCCAGCAGCAGGCCGCGCGGGAGCCGCAGCAGCGCGGACAGGGGGCGGTCGCCAGCCTCCGTTTTCGCGGTCAGCGTGCGCGTGAATCGACCGACCGCGTCCGCGGGGTTCGCATCCGATGGCTCGTAGCGCGTGTCGGTGCCTTGGAGCATGTCGGTGATGATGCGGAGGGCGCCCGGCTCGGCGAAGACCTCGGCGAGCACCGCCCTGAGCGCGGCGGTGTTGGCGCTGGCTGTCATCAGCGCGCTCTGCGCCCGGGTGTGGGTGATGACGCGCGCGCCTGCGAGGTGGCGCTCCGCGTGATACGTGTCAAGGAGCCGCTCATCGGCCCCGCGCACTACGCGCGCCAGCTTCCAGCCCAGATTGCTCGCATCGCACAAGCCGGTGCTCAGGCCCGGGCCGCCTGCGGGAAGATGCACGTGCGCGGCGTCTCCGGCCAGCAGCACGCGGCCTTTGCGGTACTCGGCAGCTTGCCGGCTGGCGTCGGTGAAGATCGAGAGCCAGCGGGCCTCTTTGAAGCGCGGCGTCAGGCCGAAGACCCGTTCCACGCTGGCGCTGAGCTCCGCGAGCGTCAGCGGTTGCGAGCGATCGAAGCCGGCCGGAATCGGCTCGCGGGTGACCACGCGGAAGTAGCCGTTGCCGAGCGGAAACGCGAAGCGGAACGGAGCCGGCATGCCGTCGATGCGGACTCCATCGCTGCCGACCGCGACGTCGCCGTCGAACTGCACGTCCCCAAGGCGCAGGATGTTGGCCGGCGGCTCGCCGGGAAAGTCGATGCCGGCCAAGCGGCGAACCAGGCTGTGGGCTCCATCTGTGCCGACGACGTAGCGCGCTCGCAGCGTGGGCTCGCCAGCGGGCGTCCGGACGCGGAGGGCGACCGCGTCGGCTTCGATGATCATGTCCTTGAGCTCACAGCCGCGGCGCAGATCGACGCCGAGCTCGGTTGCCCGAGCTTGGAGCACCTGTTCCACGACCGCTTGCTGCACAAACAGGAAGCGCGGCTTGGGATCGGCGACTTCATGCTGCGTGCGGTGCGCACCGTTGCGGGGCGGTCGGCCCAGATGCTGGAGCGCGCGCGGCGCGCGCGGCGGCTGCTGCGGGCGACTCCAGCGCAGCGTTACCGCGAGCGCAGCGTTATCGCCGAGGTGGAAGAGGAGCTGGCGAAGGGGCTGACGCCGGCGCGGGCATCCAAGGTCGCGGCGCTGCATGTTCGGATCGAGGTTGCGGCATTTCTTGCGATCACTAGCGTGGTGATGAACGCGCACATGGACGGCGACTTGCGCGGCGACCCCATCGCGCACCTGGAGCGCGCCGTAGTCGTCCTGCGTCGCGGGTTTGGCTGAGCGGCGGACACGGGCACCGCGCTCCCGCGCTGGCGGCGCGCCGGGCCGGCTCAGTACGCGGCGGTTCCGCCATCGACGGAGAGAAGGGCGCCGGTGATGCCGGCTCCCTCTTCCGAACAGAGCAGCATGGCCATCGCGGCCACCTCTTCGACCTTGTTCAACCGCTTGATCGCCGCATCCGCCGCGAAGCGAGCGAGCATCTGTTCCATCGTGAGCCCCATGGCTTTCGCCGCGGCCGCCCCGCTCTCTTGGACGATATCGGTGAGGATTAGTCCGGGGCAGATGGCGTTGACGGTAATTCCCTCCGTGCCCACTTCCTGCGCGGCCGCTTTGGTAAATCCGTTGAGCGCGTGCTTGGCTGACACATAGTGGGCGATGCCGCCTTTGCCGTGCTTGCCCTCGACCGAAGAGATGTTGATGATGCGCCCCCACCTGCGGGGGAGCATGTGCTTTAGCGCGCGGCGCGTGCAGTAAAACGCTGAGTGCACGTTCCAGGCATACGCCTGCAGCCAAGCCTCATCTGACAGCTCGGCGACCGGCGCGAAGCCACCGGAGCCGCCGGCGTTGTTGATCAGGATATGCAGGGCGCCGTAGCGCTCGACCGCAGCGTCGATCACGCGCTCACACGCCGAGCGCTTGGTGACATCGCCGGCGATAAAGTGGGCGCGCTCTCCCACGTTCAGTTCCACGACCGCTTGCCGGCCTTTCTCCAGGCTGCGCCCGTTGAATACCACGCTGGCGCCCTGGGTCAGCAGCGCCTCGACCAGACCGCGCCCGATCCCGCGGCTCCCTCCTGTGACAACGGCGACCTTACCTTTGAGATTCATCGAACCTTTTCTCTTTTCTGCCAAGGAACGTATTCTTCCGGCTGGCGCACTCGCGGAGCCGCTACGGACTCAGCGGCGTCCAGCGCCGATCGTGGAGCTCGACTGTGCTAGGCAATACCGGATCCCCTCACGGAGGCTTGAGATCGATCGAATTCCATCGACAGCCGCCCCGGTGGTGACGAGCATTCGGGCGATGGCCTCGCCGATGCCTGTCAGCAGGCACTGCGCACCCATCATCTGGACGGCGTGCGACAGCTGGAGAAGGGAGCTCGCAACCTGAGCATCCAGCTGGCCCGCTCCGGTCAGGTCGAGCAGCACCCACGTCGTGCGCGTGGCATGGATGTGGTTGAGCAGCCGCTCTCCGAGCTCCTGCATGCGCATCGTGTCCAGGTCGCCGACCAGCGGAACCGTGACGATGCCGTTCCAGACGTCGATGATCGGTGCCGAGAGCTTTTGAATGGCCCGCTGCTGCTGCGCGCTCGTATGGAGCTGGCGCTCCAGCTCGCGCCGGGAAGCGGTGAACTCTTCGATCGCCAGAGCGCTCTGCTCGACCGAGATCTTATAGTCCTTGATGAAGGACCGCAGCGCCTGCTCTATCGTTCCGAACTGACCTGGAGACGAGCGGCCGAGCAGCGTGAGCGCCTCGACGAATGCGCCCTCTGATGCGGCCGTTATGGCTTGCAGCAGGCGATTAAGATCCTGCGCCGGAACCGATACGGTCTCTGTCTCTTCAGAGTCACTCTCCATGATCAAGGTTTATCCGCCAAGGCCAAGAGTATCTATCCCACTTATGTCTGCGCGCTCAGCCATTTACGCGCTTCGTCGATGTCATCGAAGTATGCGGTCGTGAGGTCCCGCTCGTTGATCCGCGCCATGAAGGACTTCATGGTCAGCTGCATCACCACCTTCTTCGCCATGACGAAGGCCATAAAGCCCAGCCCCGCGTCCACCGCCCGCGGAATCCAGTGGTCGTTGACCCACTTCACGTCGGCCGGCTCGATGGCGCCGAGGCGTCGACTATCGACCAGCCACTTGGAGGAGCGCTTGAGCGCCACCAGCTCCAGGCCGCGCTCCAGGCCGCGCCGCATCGGCTCGCCGCTGACCTCGTCTTTCCACTTTGCGCAAACAATGTTCGCGTCTTGTTCCCAAGAAAGAGTCAAGCAGGGCTCCTCAAAGTAGACCATCGGCGGCTCCTAAGAAATCATAGCTTCTTACGACTGGCGCGGCGCTGTCAACTGCGCCCAATTGACTTGGCGGATGCCTCTATTCCAAGGTCTGTTGCGGGATGGGCGCCGCTCCGCATGGCTTCGCGCGCCCCCCGGGCAGGTCTGTCCCTATAGGGCCCTATGGTGAAGCGTAGGGGCAGGTGCCACAGCGTGGCTGCCGCGGCGTCTTACGCGGCCGGATCACTGGGGGCGGCGACCTTGCGGCCGGTGAACTCACCTTTATGCACCCGCCGATTCGAAAAGCGAAGTGGAACAACGCGCGTTCTCCGGACGGGCTCAGGTTCGCTGCGAGGATAGAAAAAGGAAGACGGCAAACAGCGTGGTGGCGACTTCGTACCCGGGTGAACGTCAAAGGCAACAAGAACGGTGCGATCGAGAAAAAGGAGGGACAATTCATAGCTCCAGCGAGATCGCCCGCCTTCGCTATGGGAATCCGGTTGCTGCGCCTCTCCGTTTATGTAGAATGTCCTGCTGGGGGCGGCTCAGGGGCTGAGGGGAGATTCAGTATTTGCAGCTTCACCGGAGGACCAATGAGAAAAAGTGCACTGTATACAATTGTCAACTCGGCTGGCACCAACGCGATCGATGCTTTTGAGCGCGATCCGGATTCCGGCAAGCTGACCTACATGGGACGCTACCAGACTGGCGGGACGGGCGATCCTCAGGTCGGAGGCGTTCAGTCGCACGCCATAGTAGCAGACAAGGGCCATCTGTACGCCGTAAACCCTGGCGATGGCACTATCTCCTCTTTCGCCATCGGCAAAGACGGCACCCTTACCCTATTGAACACTGTGTCCTCCGGTGGCATGGCGCCGGGCAGCCTGGCACTCTCCGGTCAAATCCTATATGTCGCCAACCAGGGAGCCCCTCCCGGAACCACGCCCGCGCGCCCGGCCAGCTACTCCGGCTTCCGCATTCATCATGATGGTACGCTGTCGCCGATCCCCCGCTCGACGATCGCTTTGAAAGACGGGGACAGCCCGGGCGAAATCCTCTTCAATCACAACGGCAAGCGCCTCATCGCCTGCCGGCTCGGCGGCAACCTCATCGACGTCTTTGATGTAAATGGGGAAGGCTGTCTGGTAAATGCGGGATCGCTGCGCCAGCCCGGACCCTTCGGCGCGGTCTTCCACCCCGCGCTTCACGACAAGCTGATGGTCTGCTTGGCCAACCCCGATGCCGGCCCGCCGGGCGTAGTCGCCGTCAACCTCTCCGATCACGGTGCGCCGAGCGTGATCAACGCGGTCATCAATCCGGCCCAGATGGACCCCTGTTGGCTCGCCATCACGGGGAACGGAAAGCACCTATGGGCCTCGGCATTCATCCCGATGGATCTCACGCTCTACGCAGTGGGGCCAAACGGCAGCCTGACCGAGGTCGGAAAGAACGAGCCAACCCCCGGCCCCAACGGCTCCACCGACATCGTCCTCGACTCCGCCGACCGCTTCATGTACCGGCTGCGCGTGTTCGATGTTGCCACCGTAGGTCAGGTGCCGCGGGTGCCGATCATCGAGGTGTTCAAGGTAACCGGCCACACCGCCAACGGCGGACTGGAGCTGGTGCAGGCCCTGTCCCTGGACTATGACCCCGGCCTCACGGAGTCGGGCATCATGGGTCTTGCCGTAGTCAACCTGTAATAGGGCAAGAAACCAACCATCCTCTTCGGTGCACAGCTCGTAGAGGGGACCAGATTGCGGTGGGTGATGCCGCTCCGCGCGCGGAACTCCTGTTTAATCGATAGAGATCATCCGGACTTGCATCACGCAGGACCTTGACCGCGACGAGCGCGTTGCGCTTGCGATCGAAGGCCTCATAGACCGCCCCAAAGCCGCCGGCGCCGAGGCACCTGCGGACCTGAAAGCGGGCGGTGCCGTGAAACGGCACGGTCTTCATCGTGCAAGCTGTCCTTGGATCCGCCTACCTGCGCTCCGCTCATCTTACAGCGGAGATAATGCCGCGTGTGATAAAATTCAGCGATGCGGTTTGGACAGTCGTCCCGACGGGTGCACCCCCTCCGACCGAGCCCAGTGACGGGTCCGGCGGCAGAATCAGACGTGCCGACGGCGGAGCGCAGCCGGGAGGACCGCGAGCTGCGTGAGCTCCTGCATCGGCGACTGCGGATCATCTCGTCCCTGGGCCTATGTATGAGCACCTGCTTGCTCAT
>CALFML010000751.1 GCA_937879845.1 uncultured Myxococcales bacterium | reverse complement strand
TCGCGGTCAAGATCTTCCGGCCGATATTCGGCCTGAACTCCACCGAAGCGGTTTCGCGGTTCCGCAACGAAGGGATCTCGGCGTGCCGGGTGAACCACCCGAACGCCGTGATGGTGCTCGACTCCGGCGTCTCTTCCGAAGGCATCGTCTATCTGGTGATGGAGCTGCTGAGCGGCCCGACACTGCATGAGTACATGCTGCAGCAGCCGCAGCTCTCGCTCAGCCGCTGTTTCCAGCTCATGCTGCCCCTATGCGAGGTCTTGGTCGCGGCCCACGCCGCCGGCATCGTCCACCGTGACATCAAGCCGGAGAACATCTTGCTGCACCACTCGGTTCAGGGGGAGGTTGTCAAGGTCCTCGATTTCGGCATCGCCAAGCTGCTCGAGCGCGACTCGCGGGACCGCACCACGATGGCGGAGAACGACCGGCTGCCCGGCACCCCGGAGTACATGGCGCCCGAGCGCTGCACCGGGCTCGAGCACGACGGGCGCAGCGACGTATACAGCGCCGCCATGATCCTCTACGAGCTCCTCTGCGGCCAGGGGCCCTTCGGCCGGGATCTGCAGAACGTTCATCGCGTCCTACTCAACCATATCGCGGCCGAGCCCACTTCCCCGCGGCTCCATAGGCCGAACATTCCGCCCGCGCTGGAGGCCCTCATCCTGCGCGCACTGAAGAAAGATCCGGCGCAGCGTCCGACGGCGCAGGAGTTTCGCGACGAGCTGTGCGCGGTCATGAGCGTTGCGCCCGCAGGCTGATTGGCCGTCGCGTGCTGGTCCCGCTCTGTGCGCCCGCCGAGACTGTAAACGGCGGTGGGGAAAGGTCCGGCTCCCGCGGGTCAGCAAGATGGTGTCACGCTGAATTGCCGGCGGCCACGCGATTTGACTTTTTCGGCGTCCGACGGAGCTGCGGCGCGATTGAGTCCGGCGCGGCCCCGCAGAAGCACTGCGCCGATTCGGCCCCGGAATCGATCCGCAATCGATCCGCAGGGCAGCGCAACAGCGAGTTTACCGAAGAGAGCCGTACGGCACGACCTTAAGCCGAGCAATATTTTTCTCCGCCACGGCCAGGCGGAGCGGGTGGCGCTCATCGACTTCGGCATCGCTCAGCGGCGGCAGGACGGCGACCCGATCACGGGGGCCAATCGGATTGTCGGCACGCCGCAATATATGGCGCCCGAGCAGGCCTCGGGGCAGCCGATCATCACCCCGGCGGCGGATATCTTCTCTCTGGGCTGCGTACTATTTGAATGCATCGCCGGCCAGCCGCCTTTCGCTGGCGAGCAGCTCGCGGTAATCCTGAGCCAGCTGCTTTTTGCCGAGGCGCCTTCGCTAAAGGGAATCCGCCCCGGCCTGCCCGACGAGCTCGATCGACTCGACGAGCTGCTGCAGCGGATGCTCGCCAAAGACCCGGCGCAGCGGCCGCGCCATGCCAGCGCGCTTATTACGGAGCTTGACGGTCTGACCGGCGTCTTCGCCGAGGTCGAGCCGCCGGCCCGCGGCGCGCAGCGGCAGGTGGTGGCGCTGGTGGCCGGCGAGCAGCGGCTGGTCAGCGTCATCATGGCCACGGTGCCGCGGGCGGCCGCGGACGGGCTGAGTGCGGACGATGAACCGCAAGCGGGCATCGCCGAACCGTCGCGTCTTGCCGGTGAGCAGGCTGGCAACGAGCTGGCCCTGGACGTACTGGACGATCTGGCCACTCTCGATCTGCCGCAAGGCGACGCCACCCTGGAGGGAAGCGGCGACTGCACGGAGGACGATGGCGCGCTCGCCGCCCTGCGCGCCCTGGGAGCGCAGATAACCAAGCTCAAAGACGGCGCCCTTTTGGCCACCTTCTCTTCGACCCAGGTCAGCAGCGCCACGGATCAGGCGATTCAGGCGGCGCAGGGCGCTCTGAGCTTGCGCCGGAACTTGCCGGCCGAGACGCGAATCGTGGTCTGCACGGCCCGCGCGCTCATGCACCACGGCATTCCCCAAGGCGAGGTAATGGAGCGGGTCGAGGAGATAAACCGCCGCCATCGCGCCGCCGCGCAGAGAGCCGGTGAGGATCCCAAGGGGCCGCTCCTTGATGATGCGACCGCGGGACTTTTGGCCATCGACAGCCGCTTCCTGGTCCAAGAGCAAGCCGGCGGCTGTCATGTCCTTATCGGCGAGAAGCCGGGCGCCGACACCCAGCGGCCGCTGCTCGGGCGGGAGACGCCCTGCGTTGGGCGGGAGAGCGAGCTGCAGATCCTGCTGAACACCGCGGCTGATGCGGCAGAGGGCTCGTCAGCGCGCGCGGTGCTGGTGATGGCGCCGCCGGGAACGGGCAAGTCGCGGCTGCGGCAGGAGTTCCTGAGCCGCCTCCAGGCGCGCTCCCTGGACATGCTGGTCATCCGGGGCACGGGAGATCCGATGAGCGCCGGCTCCAGCTATGCGGTGCTCGGCCAGGCGATTCGCAAGCTATGCGGCGTGCTGGATGGCGAAGAGCTCCCGGTTCAGCGGGACAAGCTGTCGCAGCGGCTGCGGCTGCATGTTCCGCCGCAAGAGGCGCAGCGGGTGGTGGATTTCCTCGGGGAGCTGTGCGGCATCCCCTCTGCTCAGGAGAGTGCCGCCCTGCGCGCCGCCCGCCAAGATCCGCGCCTGCGCAACGAGCGCATCGGCCAGGCGCTCATCGACTTTCTCCGCGCCGAGTGCGCGGTACAGCTGGTCCTGCTGATCTTGGAAGACTTGCACTGGGGCGACATCCTCAGCATCCGCCAGATCGATCAGGTGCTGCGCGAGCTGCCGAGCGAGCGCTTGATGATCTTCGCCCTGGCACGGCCGGAGGTCAAAGACCGCTTTCCGAACCTGTGGAGCAAGCGCAGCCTCTATGAGATGCGGCTCGCCGGGCTCAGTCGCCGGGCCAGCATACAGCTTATCCAGCATGTCTTAGGGAATCAGATCGATCAGGCCCTATGCATGAACCTGGTCGATCAGGCCGCGGGGAATGCGCTGTTCTTGGAAGAGCTCATCCGCGCTTACGCCGCAGGCGGCGGCCGCCAGCTGCCCGACACCGTCGTGGCGATGATTCAGGTTCGGCTCGGACGACTAGAGCCGGGGCCGCGCAAGGCGCTCCGGGTTGCCGGGGTTTTCGGGGAGCGGTTCTGGCTCGGCGGGCTCAAAGAGCTCCTCGGCGCCGATATGGATCCGGAGGAGGTGGAGCGCTGCGTCGAGATTCTGATCGAGTCCGAGTTCATCATGCGCTCTCCGGAGAGCCGCTTCTCCGGGGAAACGGAGTACGGATTCCGCAGCGCCCTGATTCAAAAGGCGGCGTATGGGCTGCTGACCGATAGCGCGCGCCTAAGCGGCCATCACCGCGCCGGGCCCTACCTGGAGCGAGTGGGCGAGTCGGATTTCGCGGTCCTGGCCGAGCATGCGTACTGCAGCGGTGAGATGGGGCGCGCGATCGGCTTCTTCCTGTCGGCGGCCCGCCAAGCGTACGACAATAGCGATGTGGAAGGCGCCCTGGCGCTGGTCGGCAAGGGAGTGGCCTGCGGGGCGGAGGGTGAAGCGCTGGGCGCCCTGCGCTGCATCGAGGCGATGGCGCATCGACAAAACCGGGACGCCGCGCGCTGCCTGGCCGCGAACAAGGAAGCGCTCGCGCTGTTGCAGAAGGGCAGCGACTACTGGTACCGCGCTTTCATGATTGCCATTTTCCACTCTGGACTCATGACGCTGCAGGGCGACACGGCCGATATGGTCCAGCTGGCGCTGGAGATTGAGCCCGCGCCTTTTGCACGCAGCTGCTGGGTGGAGGCTGCCGCGATGCTGCTGAGCGTTCTCTGCCAGCGCGGCCAAGGTATGAACGGTCGCGAGCTTCGCGGCCGGCTGTTGCGCGCCAAGTCCGATGGGTGGGACAAATCCGTGGCCGCCCGCAGCTCTGCCAACATGGGCCTTATCGAATACTACCGCACGATTGAGCCCGAGCCTTGGCTGCAGCTGCAGCTGGCGCGGGAGGCGGCAGAAGCAGCGGCGGAAGCGCAGGATGAGCGAACCCTCACCTTCAGTCAGAATTATTTGGGTCAGGCGTATATGGAGCTCGGGGACTTCGCCGCAGCCGAGGAAGTCTTGCGGGCCAACCTCGCACTGGCGGTGCGCCTGCAGGAGCCGATCTATCTTCCTTTCGTCAAGCTGCACCTGGCGGCGCTGCTCGCCTTGCCGCCCAAAGGCGGCGCCCATGCTGAAGCGGGCGCGCTCGCCGATGAGATCGTCGCCATGAAGGAAGCCGTCAGCCGCGGCTTTCTCGGCTGGGCCCACGGCATCAAAGCCAGCATTCTGCTGGCCAGAGAGGAGCTGGCGGCGGCGCAGGAAGAAGCGCTGGCGGCCGTCGAGCACTGCGCCCAGGTTCCCCTGCGGTGCCTCCTTATGCGGACCACTCTGGTCTATATTTATTTAAAGATGGACCGCGGCTCAGAGGCCTGCCGCGCCGCGGAGCAGGGACTGCGCAGCATCGAGCTCCAGGGCGGCTGCGGCTACAGCGCGGTCGGAATGTACGTGGCGGCGGCCGCGGCGCAGCATGCGGTCGGCGACTGCGGCGCGGCGCGGCGCACCTTGCGCACCGCACTGGCGGAGATAGGCCGGCGCGCCGATGGAATTCCCGATGCGGAGGCGCGAAGGAAGTTTCTTTGCGAGGTGCCCGACTGCGCCCGCGCGCACGAGCTAAAGCGAACATGGCTGCTGACACAGGACGAATGAACGCCGCCGGTTATGGCGTCATGAAAAAAGGAGCTGCTTATGCTGAAACTGTATCAATTCTTCCGTAGCGGCGAGCTCTTGAGCGTCAGCCCGCCCTGCTTGAAGCTGGAGACCTGGCTCCGGATGACCGGTATTCAATATGAGAACTGCCCTCCCGATCCCAGCCGATCGCCCAAGGGTAAATTTCCCTATATCGAAGACGATGAGCTCAAGCTCGGGGATTCGACGCTGATCATTGAGGTGTTGAAGGAAAAGTACGGCAAGGACCCCGATGCGTCCTTGAGTACTGCGGAGCGGGCGATCTCCCATGCTTTCCGCAAAATGCTGGAGGAGAACTTCTACTGGGTCATCGGCTACCTGCGCTACAAGCTCGATGAGAACTGGAAGGTTTATCGCCAGCTCGTCCTCGATGCCGTAGCGCCCGGCCTCCCCATGGAGAAGCATGAAGAGATGGGCGAATACATAAAGTCCACCGTCTTCAGCCAGCTCCATAGCCAGGGGATGGGCCGCCACAGCCCGCAAGAGGTGGCCCAGATCGGCATCGCCGACCTCCGCGCCGTCGCCGACTACCTTGGCGACAAGCCCTACTTCATGGGCGCCCAGCCCACCACCGCGGACGCGACCGTTTACGCCCATGTCACAAGCTGCATTCAGGGACCGGGGACCGACCTGGTCAAGACCTATGGTCTGAGCCGCTCCAACCTCGTCGAGTATTGCCATCGTATGCAGGGGCGATATTTCCCCGATTCCCCGAACAAAGCCTGAGCGCAGATTGTCGGCGGCGAAGCCGCGCGCCGTGCTTCGCCGCGCTCCCCTTGGACTCCTTTCTGCTCGCGCAGCGGCAAACTTTGCCGGCAGGCAAAACTTGCTCGCGCGCAAGCGGCCGGTTTGCCGCTTTTTGCCCGCTGCCGGCTGCGCAGAGGCCTCTTTTGGCGCTTTTGCGGGTGGTCGGACCTGGCACGCCCCCTGCTTTGTCAGGAACCAGAAACACGGCGACCGCATCGGAATGCCAAACGAAAAAGGAGTCCACCAATGAAAATCATCAGCCTTGTCATGTCCCCAGTACTTATGACCACGCTTCTCGCCGGATGCATGATGGAGCCCGGAGAGGAGCTGATCGAAAAAGCGGCCCCGATTGCCGGCGCTGATGCGGCCCAGACAAAAGAGTCGGAGCCAAGTGCTCCCGCCGCCGTGGATATCTCTCCCGCCGCCGAAGCCCTCGACGGCCGGGCCGCCGTCGCCGCCGAAGCCAAGGCGCTCGGCGCGATCAACACCGCATCCCCAAGCCTGACTTCGTCCTGGTACTCGGGCTCCGTGGCTCCTGGGGCGACGCAGCACTGGTTCTGGAACAACGCCAGCCTCACTGCCGCATTTGAGGTGGGTCTCTCCCCCGTGGGCGCGAGCACCACGAGCGCTTGCCAGTTCGAGGTCGTCCGGAGCTTGGACATCCAGAAATACGGCGGCGAGCGCGAGTTCCACTTCTACATCAAGAACACCGGCGCCATCGCCTGCGGCGCCAACATCCTGCTCGATGCGAAGCAGCGGTTCACGAGCTTGGCGACCGGCGGAATCGAGGCCGGCGCGTCCAAGAGCTTCACCTGGAACAACGCCAACCCCCTGGATGCCGCGCACCTGGTCGGCGTCTCCCCTTCCGGGGCGACCACCCTGAATTCGTGCGAGCTCGAAGTGGTCCGTAGCTATTACGCGCAGCAGCCGAGCGGCGAACGGGAGTTCCGGTTCACGATCAAAAACGCCGGCGAGATCGCCTGCCAGGGAGACGTCCAGCTGGCGCTGACGACAAGCGCGATCTCGTCCTGGGCGACCGGCACCATCAGCCCCGGCGCCGCCAAGTCGTGGGTCTGGAATAACGCAAACCCGCTCGACCGGGTGTTCCTGCCGGGTCTGTCGCCGACCGGAGCATCGGGGAGCAGCGTGTGCCAGCTGGAGGTGACGCAGACCTACTACCGCCAGGTGATCAACACGGACGGAAGCGCCGAGCGCAAGTTCTACCTTACCATCAAGAACCCCGGCTCCCTGTCCTGCGGCGGAACGCTGCTGCTAAACAGCATCGACTAGCATTCCCCGGTTGCCCGACCCGCTGTTCCGCCTGAGCGCAGCGGCGATGCCGTGGCGCCCTCCCCTCCCCGCCCCTTTCCCGCTCCGCCGCACTTTTTCCGGTCTTATTCCATCGCTGACTCGCTCTTCCCGGCATAGTACCTATCGGACCTTTTCGCCACGCCCTAGGGGCAGCTGATTTGAATGGAATCCCCGCCAGCGCCTGAGTATGATGAGGTCCGCCATCATGAGTGAGTTCGGCCCGCATCAGGTATCCATCCAAGGCGATACCGTATACGTTACCGTTCACGGGGACTGGCAGGCGTCCGGGATGGTCGCGCTGTTAGAGCGCCTGCCGGCGATCAAGAAAGAGCACGGGACCTGCTATGCCATCGTCGACACCACGAACGGCAACGTGCCAAACGCCGAGGTTCGCAAGGCGATTGGGGACTTCGTCAAGCGGACCTCTTTTTATCCCACCGCGACTTGGGTGGTTGGGGCAAACTTCGGCACGCGCGCCGTTTTGAAACTGATCGGCCGCTTCGTGTCGATATTGACCGGGGTCCCGCGAGAGGCATTTTTCGTTGCCACGCTGCAGGAGGCCACGGCGGCGCTGGCCCGCCTGCGCCGTCCGCAGCCGCAACCCTGACCGCCGCATCAGGATGGCCAGCAAATGAACCGGCAGGCAGCACGTAGCACGCATAGGGCTCCATCTTCCGACTATCCATGATCGACCCAAGCGCTCAGGCGGCACAGCAGACTCCCCATTGGCAGAGCTCCGGCGAGCACCGATTTTATCTGCGCGGCGACGTCCTCTATTGGCAATGTCACGGTCCGATGCAGCTCAAGGATGTGATGGCCGTGTTTGAGCAGCGTGCGGCACTGCAGCGCCAGCACGGCCGCGTCTTCCTGCTGTTCGATGCCCACGCGATGGCCGGCATCCCGCCTGAGAGCCGCAAGTACGCAATCCAATTCAAGCCGGATCCGCCCATTCAAGGAGCCATCGTGGTGTTAGGGGCGAGCCTGATTGCGCGCACGGCCGTGTCCTTGATCGTAGCCGCAGCCCGCTTGCTCGGACGGCCCAACATGAAGACCGTCTTTTATGTCGATGATGAAGCCGCAGCCTGGGCCATCTTCGATCGTGAGCGGACGGCGATGGGAACTGGTTAGTTTTTTATGTCTGCGCAGGGTCCGCGCTAAAATCGCAGCTTGTCGATCTCGCCGCCCATGAAGTCCGGGGCGAGGTGGGCATACTGAAGCGTCTGTTTCACATCGCCGTGGCCCAGGATCTGCTGCAGGACCAGGAGGTTGCCGCCGGACATGATGAAGTGGGACGCGAAGGTGTGGCGCAGCGCATGCCAGGGCCGCAGCAGCGGGCGGCACCCCGCGGCAGCAAGGAGCTCAGGCAAGCCGAGAAGATCGCCATCGGTCCCAAGGCGCGGAGCCGGTCCGGTGAGCACCGGAAAGACTACGCCGAGTTGTCGCGGCGCTTCCATAAGCCACGGCGAAAGCACCGCAAGCGCCAGGTCGGGCAAGCGCAGGTGGCGCGCTTTGCCGCTCTTGGGCAGCGCCCCAAAGCTGCGGGCCACCGTCAGCCGCTTGGCCTCAATGTCCACGTCTTGGAACCGGAGTCCGAGCAGCTCGCCGCGCCGCAGCCCGATATGGAGCGCGAGATGGATGGCAGCATAGGAGCACCTATCGGCGGCTGTTCCCACTGCGGCGCGCTGACGGGCCAAGTCTAGGAGCGCGCGGACTTCGGCGCGGCCGAGGTACTCTAGCGATGCCACCGCCGTCGGCTTTTCGACGCCGCGCAGGGGGTTATTAGCCACCAGTCCCGCCTTCACCGCCCAGCCGAACATCGTCGACAGGAAGGCCATGCTGTGGCGCACGCTGGCGGCGGCGTGGGTCTTGCTCAAATCGCCGCGCAGCCGGTCGAGGTGGGCCGGTCGCACCGCGTCCGCCCGCAGCTCCCCAAGCAAGGGCAAGGCCCTTTGCAGCGCGATCCGAGCGATCCGCCGGTAGCGGTCGAGGTTCTTGAGCCGGGGGCGGCTATAATCGGTCAAGAAGCGCTCCGCCACCTCGGCGACAGTCGGCGCTGCCGGCGCCCGCTCTGGGATGCCGACGATGCCGCGGGCGACCCGCGCCTCGATCTCGACCAGCATCCGCCGAGCGAGCTCGCGCGTCGGCTGGCGGCTGGCCCGCATGCGGCGCACGCCGTCCGCATCCTTGTAGCGCACGTACCACGCGCTACCCCGTCGCACAATGTCCCCCATCGTTCAGAGTCTCCCGCAGCGATGATAGCACAGAGACCGCATCCAAATGGTATCCACGTCCAGGGTGTAAGTACCCGACGAGAGCGCCCGGCGCGGCCGCAGCCGTTTTTTTGCCGCCGGCGCAAGGGGTTGATATCACTTAGCTTGCCGGCGGAGCACGTGAAAACACGGAGTTATCCGGCCGCTTCCAAATGGAGGCCGAGCTAGTCACCAAGATCGGCCACCCCAATATCGTGGCCGTCTACGACTTCGGCCGCCTCGGCGATGGCTGTCTCTACTACGTCATGGAGATGATAAGCGGCGAGAGCCTGCGCGCCCGGCTGTCCCGCCAGATGCTGAGCGACGCCGAGCTGGTCGAGGTCTTCGCCCCGCTCCTGTCCGCCGTGCGAGCCGCCCACGACATCGGGGTCGTACACCGCGACTTAAAGCCTGATAAGGTTCCGCCCGAGGGAAGACCGCAACGAACCGTTCCGCTATAGAACTAGCAGCCTGCGATCCCCGGCTCTTTATGCGGAACGGTCAAAAGCGGTATGGGCCGATCTCACCGGATCAGCTTTTCAACTTCTTCCTGCGTGCGCGCTTTGTCCAGCCAAGTCGCCAGTTCAGACTGGCTGTAGTGCGGGCTTTTCCGCCCCAGGATTTTCGGCGCAGCATTGAAGGCGGCGAACGATTCCAGCCGCGAATAGATGGCGCGCACGACTTTTCTCTGCGGGACGCATTTCAAACCGAATCCGGCGGTTCCTTTTTGGTCGTCCGGAAGCTCCAGATCATTTCCGGACTGACTCGACCAGAAACAAATATGCCGCTCTAGTCTGTTCTCATGGGCCGGCGAGCGGCAGTCTCGTTCGGAGTCGAAGACTCCCAGGTGACCGCGCTCGCCTTTGCCGACGCTCTGGGTCCAAGAGATCTTCAGGAAGTCACCCGGCAGGGCTTCTTGGACGTCGCTGCGGTTTGCGCCAAGACCCAGTTCCTTAAACACCGCTGCGGCGCCCGGGCCGTCTGCGTTCCATCGACCCCAGACGCCGGTGCCATCGGGCATTTGCTTCTTGCTGCGCACTTGCAGCTCTTCCAGCGCCTCCCGATCCAGCTTCAGCTTGCCGGTGTTATAAAGCTCCGCGATCGCGGTCCACAGCAAAAGGTATGTTGCGGCCGTGCAAAACGTCGGACCGGCCTTCATGGGACTTACCTGGATCCGGTCTGGGAGGACTTCGATCGCCGCGGCCAGAGCATCGATCCGACCGTCGCCGCGGCCGAAGCCCTGGCCGTCGGGCATCTGCGCCACGGTGCGCAGGATCAGCTGATTGTTCGGCGGAATCGGCCCGGTCGGCACGCGCGCGCAGCTCTGCGTGTAGGGGTCGCGCCCGCCCGCTGCGGCGCCGCTTTGGAAGCAGAGGCCGCAGACGATCAAAGCAGGCAGGATCCGACTGATATCACGCATCTTGGCCACCGTCGCCGCCAGCCTTGGCAAGGCCCGGCGCAGCGCCGACAGCACTGCGCTTGGAGATGATACCACTTGTCAGGCCGGCTCCAGCAACGGTTTTCCGCCAGGGCGCGCGTCCCGCCGGCGGCAACCAGCGCTTGGCCTAGTCGCCGCGGCGCCGCCAACTCTTCAGCCAGCGCGCCGGCAACGCCAGACTGCGTACGTGAGACTGTTTAAGTGCCCTTATTTAGTAGGGGGAGCTCAGGCGTCGAGGTATTCGTGGAAGAACGCCGTAGTGACGCGAAAAGCTCGCTCCGCGGCGGCCTTGTTGTAGTTTTCCCGATCGTCGCAGAAGAAGCCGTGGGTGGTGCCGGGGAATACGGTCAAGGTGTACTGCTTGCCGGCCCGGCTCAGCGCCTCGGCGATGCGGCCGTGCTCATCGGGGAGGATGAACCGATCCTCGGCGCCGTACCACAAGAGCAGCGGTGCCTTTATGTCTTGCACCCGGCCGAGCAGGGTCTGCCGACCCAGGAAATCCACCGCCGGAGCGATGCCGCCGCCATAAAACGCCGCCGCCGCCTTGAAGCGCGATGCCAGCGCCGCGCTGGCCAAAAACGTCAGCCGCCCGCCCATGCAGAACCCGACCACGGCGACCGCGCCGCCGTCCGCTTCCGGCCGGGCGGCAAGAAAGTCGAGCGCCTTTCCGGTCTGCGCCAGCACGCGCTCATCGTCCAGCCGCTTCATGTGACCCACTGCCCCGGGCAGATCGGAGTACGGATAGACTGCGCCATCATAGAGATCCGGTGTGATGGCGGCAAAGCCCGCCGCCGCGAAGCGCTGCGTCAGCCGCTGGAAGTGCGCATTGAGACCATAGGCCTCGATGTAAATGAGCACCGCTGGAAAAGGACCGGGGCCGGCGGGCCGCGCCGAACGGGCACGCGAGTTGGGCATACCTGTCACTGTAAGCCATACGGTTCCGATCCTCTCGCAAGCCGAAAGGCCGCCCCGGTCCGGCTGTTTACCGGGCCGTCGCTTGTGTGTCGGGTGTCCGCGGTGGTTGCCGCGGGCGGGCGGTCGTAGGCTTGTGCGCGTGTTGCGTTGGAGAGGCTTGGAAGACATCCCCGCCGATTGGGGTCGCTGCGTGGTCACTATCGGGGTTTTCGACGGTGTGCACCGGGGGCACGCCCAGGCCGGCCATGCGTTCGGCGATCCCACGGTGCGTCGCCGAGCCTGCGGCGCTTCACGGCACGGCGCCGCTTGACTGAGGCATCTGCGCGCACATGACGCTGGCAAC
>CALFML010000750.1 GCA_937879845.1 uncultured Myxococcales bacterium | reverse complement strand
ACTGGAGTTCAGACGTGTGCTCTTCCGATCTCTGCTCGTGCCGGCGCTGTCGGCCCCGGACTCACACGCCTTTGGCGAGGCGCTGAAGATTCACGGACCCATTGTCGCCGAAGAGGTCCCCTACCTGGACGACAAGTCCAAGAGCCCTACGGAGCTCACCCGCCGCAACGCGACCCGGCTCCTGGCCACCACGATCAAAGGGGGAGCGCTCGATGTGCTGCGCCGGCGCATCGCCGACACCAAGGACGCGCAGGTGTTCATCCTCGCCCTGCGCGGTCTTTCGCGCGAGCCCGACGCCAAGCGGCTTGCCACCGCGCGCCCGGAGCTTCTGACGGCGGCGCTTTCGGATCCCGATCCGCAGGTCCTCGCCGTCGCGCTGCGCGCCGCCGCCCTCTCCGGTCTGCCGAACCTGCAGGACCTTCTGGCCACAGCGCTCAAAAATCCTGACGAGCAGGTGCGCGCCGCGGCGCTGGAAGTGGTGGCGCAGACGGGTCTTGGATCGCTGGAGCCGCTCGTCAAGGACGCGCTGCTCATGGCGCGCAAGAACGCCCCCTACCCGTTCTTGGATATGTATCGCATGCTCAGTACTAGTGACGATCCCGGCATGGCCGAGGTCTTCCGCCAGTCCCTGCAGCATACCGGCGAGCTAGGGGCGCTCCTCAACGGCAGCGCCGACAGCCGCAAGCCCTGGCTGCGGGCGCTGCTGCTGGAGATGACGCGCGTCAACGGGGTCGAGCGCTGGGGACCGTTCCGCGCGCTCGCCGACTGGGGCAGCGACACGGAAAAAGACCTCCTCACGCTGTGCGTCGAGCTATTGGAGAAGACCCCGACAGGCGATGAGCTGACGCGCCGGCGCTACCTCTATGACCTGGAGGCGGTCCGCGATTTCCTCGGCAAGCTCGCCGGCCGCAAGTTCGCCTGGGATGAGCGCGATGCCATGCTGGAGTTTGCCCGCACGCGGCTCCGCGCCTCGCCCTGATCGCGCCGGAGCGCAACTGGGGTTGCGGCGGATCGATGACCGGCTAGCCTTGGTACAAACCTGAAGCGCTCGACGAACCGATCGGCGCGCTCATTCGTATAAGTCAGATATTTCCAAGCAGGGCATTTCAATGTCTTTTGAAAATCAGAACACTGCGGGAGCGATCGGACAATCTGCGGGCGCTTTTGCTCCGGCGCCTACGGGTGCCGCCGTAGGAGGGCTTGTAGGCAGCGATCCGGCAACCGGCCCGCACACGGCCACGGCATCGGCCAGAGGTCCCTTCAGCCCGGCCATCAACAGCCTCCTTTCCGCTTGCTACGGCCACATGCTCGACGGCATCACCGTTACCCCGGGCGAAGGGAAAAAGAACCGCGGCATGGGCGCCGAAGCGCACACCATCGGCCGCCACATCTCCCTTGGCGACCGCGTCAAGCAAGATCCCAGCGACGGCATGTCGATGGAGATAATCGGCCATGAGGTCGCCCACGCCCTGGCCAAAGGCGGCTCCGGCCAGCACGTCTTGGACAAAAAAGGCGACCCCGGCGAGCACATCGCCTACGACGCCGGCCGTCAGTTCCGCCAGTTCGCCGAGCGGGGCGGCCACGGTCCGGCACCCCAGCTCAAGCCGGCCTTCGGCGGCCTCGCCGCGGTGCACCGCTTCGAGGGCGGGGAGCACAAGGACGCGGTCGACAACGCGGCCCAGGAGCTCAAGGACGCCGGCGTAAACGTGGACTCCCGGGTCACCGATCTCATAAGCGAGAAGAACCTGATCCAGCTCGGCAACGGACTCAAGGTAACAGCCGGCGACATCACCGCGATGATGGGCGACTTCTACGGCGCCTATGACAAGGACGGCAAGTTCAACCCGGCCAAAGCCTTCGAGGCGATGAACGACCCCAAAAACAAGAAGGAGATGGAGGCGATCCTCAACAAGATCAAGAGCGAGCGCAATCAGATCCAAGACATCCGGGCGGCCAACAAGGAAGGACGCCCGGCGGAAAAGTTCGAAGAGACCTCCCCCGGCGAGCTGGAAGACATCACCAAGTACCGCAAGAAAGAAACCAAGGACGGCGTCACCACCGGTTTCTCCATGCTGGAGCTGGCCGACCGCAACAACAGTCACTTCAGCAAAAAGGACGAGTCGGGCACCGACAACAACATGGGGGCCTACAACACCTTTCATGCCATGGCGCTGCAGGCGGCCAAAGACGGCGACATGAACAAGGCGCGGGCGCTGGAAGCCTCGGGCATGCACTTTCTGACCGACCGCTTCGCCGGCGGCCACCAGTTCGACAAGGACGCGGTGGCCAAGGCCTTCAAAGACGGCCACGTCGGCGGCAATCTGCCGCTGGGCGACCTGATGGCCACCGGGGCGATCCGCATCTTCCACAACGAAGGCAACGAAAAGGGCGTCGACGTCACCAACTCCAAGGGTCAGACCTGGCACGCGCTGGGCGACTCGCACTGGATAAACCCCCTGGATCCGCAAACCCATGAGGACCCCAACGCGAAGAACCGCGTCAAGGCCTCGCAGGCGGTCTACGACTCCTTCGCCGAGCTGCAGGCAGTCGCCGATGGGAAAAAGAATCCGAAGATGGATCCGAAGGACTACGCGGCCAAGCAGGACGTACCTGTCTTCGATCAGGCCAAGCAGGAAGAGCTGGAGAAGCGCGCGCGCGCGACCAATCGCCTGGGACTGACCACCAAGCTGATCGGGCCGGCGGCCAATGTCCTTGTGCCGACCATCCAGCGGACGCTCATCAGCAACTTCGGCAAGGACGGCGAGACCATCGTCCAGAACTGGGACAAGGCCTGGGACTGGACCAAGGAAGCCTACGGCCAGGCCAAGACCGGCATCGGTCAAGGCCTGGATGCCATCAAGAACGCCGGCAGCGAGGCCGGCACCGGCATCAAGAACGGCCTCCGCACCGCCGGCAACTTCGCCAAGGACACCCTGAGCGACGCGGCCAGCGGCATCAGCAGCGGCGCCGGCAAGGTCGCCGACTGGGCCTCTGGGGGCCTGGCCGACATCGGCAGCGGCATCAAGAACGGCGTAAACCAGGCCAGCAGCTGGGCCTCGCAGACCCTGGGCTCGGCCAAGGAGGGTCTGGTCGGCGGGGCCTCTAGCGCCTGGAACTGGTTCACCGGGACGATCGGCGGCGCCATGCAGCAGGTGCAGCAGGGCGGCCCCGGTGCGCTCGTGGACTACGCCAAAGAGAAGGCCAGCGAGGCCGGCACCGGCATCAAAAACGGACTGGGTCAAGCCTCGGACTGGGCGAGCAAGAAAGTCGGCGAGGCGGCGGCGGGCATCCACCAGGGCGCCGGCCAGGCCTACGACTGGGCCTCCCATAAAGTGGGCGAGGCGACCGACGGCATTCGCAGCGGCGCCAACCAAGCCTACGACTTTACCTCGCGCAAGCTCAGTGAGGCCGGCACCGGCATCAAGAACGGCGCCAACCAGGCCTACGACTTTACCTCGCGCAAGCTCAGTGAGGCCGGTACCGGCATTCACAACGGCGGCGACTGGGCCAAGGAAAAGTACGGCGAAGCCAAGGAAGGCCTCCGGGAGCACGGCCGCGAGACCTGGGACGCCGCCAAGCGCGTCGCGCGGACCACGGGCGGCATGATCGAAGACTGGACGGAGCAGAACGTGGACCCCTACGTCGCCCCGGTCAAAAAGTTCGTCTCCGACGAGGCCCACAACGCCGGCACGGCCATCCACAACGGCGTAAAGACCGTGGAGAACACCGCCAGCCGCGTCGCGCAGGGGACCAAGATGGCGGTCTCCTCGGGCTGGAACTGGCTCAAGCACAAGGCGGGATACTAAGCGTTCGGCCGGGCCGTATGCGCGCCCGGCCAGCCCCGCAAGCCTCGCCGCCTCGCAACCTCCCGCGCAGAGACGCTGCGCCCGCCCACAACCTAGAAGCGCGGTAGGACTCCCGACTCCGCTCCCTGCTCTGACCCCGGCCGTCGCCGGGATGTCACAGCTTCCTTTTTCATACTTTTTTGCCCGAGGCTTGCCAAATTCGGTTCGATTGGGGTCTAAGGGCAAATGGACCAAAGCCCGATCGACGGCTTGTACCGGAGCTACGGCCCTTCCGTGCTGCGCCGGGCCCGCAGCCTGCTCGGCTCGGAGTCGGCGGCCTGGGATGCGCTGCACGAGGTGTTCGTCCGGGCGCTGCACAACCTGGAGGTCTTCCGCGGTGAGTCCTCCCCGATGACCTGGCTGTACCGCATCACCACCAACTACTGCCTCAACCAGCTGCGCGACTCCGGCCGCCACCGCACGCGCATCCGCCAGCACGGGCTTGTCCTATCGCCCGCGAGCGCGGACGATCCGGAGCTCCGCTTGACCCTCTTGCAGCTCTTGCACCGCATCCCTGCCGAGCTCTGTGAGATCGCGGTCTACCATTACATCGACCGCATGACGCATGAGGAGATCGCCGAGGTCGTGCGAGTCTCGCGGCGAACCGTCGGCAATCACTTGAAAGCCTTCCGCGAAAAGGCCCAGCTGCTGCTGGGCGTCACACTAAAGGTGCCAACATGAGCCAGCGCGAATCCGCCGCGGACCGCGGTCTTACCTGCCTGTCCGACTTTGCCTTCGATCGGCTCATCGCCGGCGAGCTCGATCACACGCCGGCCGCGAGTCAGCAGCGCGAGCACATCGCCGCTTGCCCGCTGTGTGCGGCCCGCTTCGCCGCGCTCACCGCGCAAGCGGAGGCATTCCGCCGCACCCCGCTGCGGCGCGCCCAAAACGTAACCCGCAATCGCCGCTCACCGCTGCGGCGCGCGCTGCCGCTGCTTCTTGCCGCGGCGGCGGCGGCTTTTGTTGTCCTGCTCACCCGCCCGCCGGCTCCGGACGGGCCGCGGATAAAGGGCGGGATCCAGCTCTCCGTTTATATCAAGCATCCGGGTGGCGCGGTCGAGCAGCTGTTGCCCGGCGGCGCGGCTTCCCCCCGCGATGCGCTCCGTTTCCGCGTCTCCACGCCGCACAAGGGCTTCCTCGCTCTCATTAGTATCGACGGCGCCGGCACGGTCACAAGCTACCTGCCGCCGGCCCGCGAGCTCCCCCCGCTGCCCGCCGGCGACAACCAGCTCATTGACGGCGGCATCGAGCTCGACGAGGTCTTGGGCCCGGAGCAGCTCGTAGTCCTGGTCTGTCCGGAGCCGCTTGAGGTCGCGCAGGTGCTCGCGGGCACAAAGCGCGCGCTGACGGAGTCCGGCCAGGTCCCGGCGCGGATGGACTTGAAGAGCGCGGGGCTCGACTGTCCCTATACTAAGTTCACGTTCCAGAAGATGCTGCGGCCGTGATTCGCTTTTTGACCCTGCTGCTGGTCCTTACCGCCGCCCTGCCCGGACCCGCGACGGCCGCCGCGGCTTCCGGCCGCTACGCCATTATCGTCGGTGAGAACAGCGGCGATCGCAGCGAGGTGACGCTGCGCTACGCCGAATCGGACGCCCGCCGCCTGGCCGAAGTGCTGCGCACGGTCGGCGGATTTTATCCCGAAAACATCCTGCTCCTAAGCCGGATCTCCGGCGATGATTTCCGGCGCGCCGTAATCGGTCTCAACGCCCGCTTGCGGCAGGAAGCCGGGCAGGCCATGCTGCTCGTCTTCTATTCCGGCCACGCCGACGCCGATGCGCTGCATCTTGGCGACACCCGCCTGGGTCTGTCCGAGCTGCGCGATCTCATCGCCGGCTCGCCGGCAGCGGCGCGCATCCTGGTCGTGGACTCCTGCCGCTCCGGCTCCCTCACCCGCGTCAAGGGCGGGCGTCCCATTCCGGGATTTCAGATCCGTCTGGATGCCCCGCCCGCGGCGCAGGGGCTGGCCATCCTCACCTCCAGCGCGGCGGGCGAGGACGCGCAGGAGTCCGATCAGCTGCGCGCGTCGATCTTCACCCATCATCTCCTGTCGGCGCTCCTAGGCGCCGCGGATCGGGACGGCAACGGCCGCGTCACCTTAGATGAGGCGTTCTCCTATGCCGCGGAGCGCACGCTGGCTTCCACCGCCCATACTCTGCCCGGACCGCAGCATCCGACCTACCGGCTGGAGCTCGGCGGCCGCGACGATCTGGTGCTCAGCGAGCCGGGCGGTCTCGATCGCCGGCGCGGCATGCTGGTCTTTGCCGCGCCGGGTACGTACCTGGTTCAGAGCGGCGGTCCGGATGGGGCGATCGTCGCCGAGCTCGTCGCCGATCGCCCCGACGGCCGGCTCACGGTCGAAGCGGGACGCTATTTCGTCACCCAGCGCAACCGCGAGTTCCTGCGCCAGGGACTCTTCGCGGTGCCGGCCGGTGGCGCGGCAACCGTCTCGGTCGCCGACCTGCGCGCGATCGACTATGCCCGCGTCGTGCGCAAGGGAACGGTCGAGCGCACGCGGGCGCTGGGCCTGTTCGTTGTGGGCGGGGTCCGCGGCGCGCTGCTCGAGCTTGGCACCGCGGGGTACGCCACGCTCGGCGGACGGCTCGATCTACGCTCGCTGTCGCTGGAGCTCCGGCTGGGACTGGGCATCGCGCAGCAGCGGAACCCGCTCCTCACCATTTCCAGCTACGAAGCCACGGCGGCGGTCGCCGGTCTGCACGTCTTTGATCTCCATCCGCTGTCGATCGGTCTGGGTCTGGAGCTCGGTCTGGCTTGGCTGGGCCAGAGGTTCAGCGCGGCGGGAACCCGCGATCGCAACTCGCTCGCCGGGTTCATTGCGCCGGTGCTGCAGCTGGATATTCCGCTGCGCCGCCGGCTGTACCTGCGGCTCGAAGGAGCCTTGCTGACCTACTTCTTGAGGACCGCGAGCGCGGCGGCGGTGGCGCCGGAGCTCAGCTACCGCGCCCTGGGCGGTCTGGGAGCTTATTTTTGAGACACTTTATCGGGCTCGCGATTCTTTTAGGACTTGGCGGCTGCGGCGACCGCCTGGTCGATGGGAGCTTTCTCGGTGACGCCGCCATCCAGCTCCACGGCTCCTTCGCAGCGACCGTTCCGACTCCGCGCAGTCCCGCGGTGGGCGCGGTCTGGCTCGGCTTCTCTGCCCTGTTCAACCGCCGCTTGGGCGTCGAGACGCAGACGCTGCCGATCTCCGCGCTTTCGTTTCCGTCCGCTTTCACCTGCGACCTTTTGGGAGCGCCGCCCAGCACCGGGTACTACCAGACCGTCCGCGGCGAGATCATCCCCAGCAGCATCCGCATCGCCCGGCTCCTGGTCTTTGACGACGTGGATCAGGACGGCTCCTTTGCCCTCGATGACGACGGCAGGATGCGAGCCCCGGATGAGCTCTTGTCCCAGAGCCAGAGCCACGCCCTGCTCTTCGTCACCCAAGCGGCCGCAGAGCCGCAGGCGCTGGACGGCCGCGACCTCATCTTGAACAACTGGACGGAGGCCTTTGCGGGCTATCACATCATCGAGCTCGATCCGCGCGTCGGGCCTCCTGACTTGGCGGGGCGCGTGGTCGGCAACGACACAAAGGTCGTGTTCACACCGCCCAGCTCCGAAATAAATTTCTGATGATTTGGTTGCCCTGATCGGCGGCATTGGGGTCCAAGCAACAAGACCGGATGACGAAACGGACACGTTGCGTAGAGAAAGAAACAGTACGCACCGCAGTCCACAGAGTCGCGGCCCGGCCTTCGACACCATAAAAGGAGTTACGCTCATGCCCATGCCGACGCTTCGCTCCACGCTGATGACGACCCTGCTCCTCACCGCCGCCTGCGGCCAACCGCCTGCGGTCGCCCGGCTCGATGTCTCCTTGAAGACTCCCAAGAAACCGGGAGAGGCCTATTCCCTGGTGCGCGCTGCGAGCGCCGACGATCAGATCACCTCCATCGCCGTATCGGACAACTATCTGTTCTTCGCAACCTCTTGGAAGGGAGTCTACCGCCTGCCCAAGTACGGCGGCGCCATCGACCCGGTCGAAGAGGACGCCGATGCGATCGCCAGCGTCGCCGCCAGCCGCGACACCGTGTTCTGGAACCGCACGACATTCGGCGGCGGCGATATCGCGCACACTCAGCTCAAGAAGCGGGCGGCGGCCGGCGGCGCAAGTTCGGTCCTTCTGGACGGGGAGTTCAGCCTGCCTGGGGCCAACTTGAACGCGAGCCTGTCAGTCGTCAGCGATGCGCTCTACTTCACCCGCCAGAGCACCGGAGGAACGGCCCCGATCGAGTTTGCGCGCCTATCGCTGCCCGGCGGCGGGCTTACCACGCTCTTATCGGTGCCGTATCCTCTAGTCGATCCGGACGCCCTGCCGCGCGCCTGGGTGGTGCAGGGGGATCACTTCTACTACACCCTGCGGGGAGCCGGCGGCACCAAGCTCCTTGAGGCCAAACCCGACGGCAGCGGCGCGACCCAGCTCGCCGCGGGGGCGTCGCTCCTGGGGACGTATCTGGGCGCCGATGCCGACACGCTGTATACCGACGGCAAAGTCGGCGCGTATGAAGGTCTTGTGGCGGTGGCCAAGGCCGATGGCGCGTTGACCCCGCTTATAAAGGGCGGTGCGGCTTCCCCGACCGCGTTCACCTCTACCTTGGGAGTCGATAAAGAAAACGTCTACTACATGACGGTCGATTCGGCGGCGGGCTGGCAGGTCCAGGCGGTGCCCAAGGCGGGCGGCACGCCGACCGTGATCGGGCTGGGTTCGCAGTTCGATCTGGGCATCGACCAGATGGCGCAGGACGACAACAACCTCTACCTGCTGCACAACTGGCATGAGATTCTGCTGCTGCCTAAGAAGCCCGGAGATCCCAAAGGACTGTGACTGGGAGGCTCGCGGACTTTATTTGAACGGGTTCCGCAGCGCCTGCTCGGCGCGATGGCGCAGCGCCGCCTGACCCGCTTCGATGAGGGCCCGGCTCGGCAGCGTGATGCCTTCGCGCCCCGCTTCGTGGGTAAGGTCGTCCACCGCATCGGTCAATGAGCCAAAGACGCGCACCGAAAGCGGCAGACGCGCCGCCAATAAAACCCCGGTGATGACGCTGCGTCCGATGGCGCCGATAAGGCCGCTGCTCAGCATGGCCAGCGCCGCCGCGGTGGGAAGGATCGACTGCTCGCGCAGAATCGTCACGAAGCGCGAGCGCACCGCCTCTTCCGGCACTCCGTTGCGTGCCAGCTGCCCGATAAAGAGCACCGCATAGCGCCGTCCATAAAGACGGTGCATGCGCCGCAGCCCGCGCTCGAACGCCGCGACCGTGGGCAGCGTGTGCGGCACGCCCGTCTGGTGTAGGTAGAGCCGATCGAGCGCCCCGTTCGCGATGCCGGGAAAGGTCTCAAGCGGTTCGAGCGTAGGCTCCATGGCGTTTGGCCCTTATCATAGCGCCATGCGTACTTTTTGGCCCAGAGGTGGAATCCGGCTGACTGCGGTAACGGAGGCGCGGTCATGAGCGCGCTCTCCGACGTGGAAATTCGTCCCGCCCGGCCCACCGATGTCGCCGCGCTGGCGGCCCTTGCCCCCGACGCGCGCGAAGCGCGGCTGGCAGCACTGCCCGAGCGCCCCCTGCCGCGCTGCATGGCCGACGGCGCCGAGCTGCACGCGCTGGAAGCGGGCGGCATGGCGATCG
>CALFML010000749.1 GCA_937879845.1 uncultured Myxococcales bacterium | reverse complement strand
CATCGTCCAAGCGACCCAGACGGGGCCGAATGCTGGAGAGAACCAGCCACACCAGTTCCAATGCCTCCTTGGCGTCGCGAGGGCCGGCCCCCGCTGCGGCAAGGAATTCACTCCATTTGTCGGCCCGCCAGGGTTTGGGGGGCATGCGCCGCCAATCTGGCGGGTTCTTGGTCAGAGCAAACAGGCGCTCGTCTACCATTCCGATCAGGGAATCTGCCACTTCAGAGCTGGCACCACAGACAGAAGTCAGATCGCAGCAAGCCGGGTTGGCGGTCGCTCGAAATAGCACTCCCTTGGCCAGCTTTCCGACGGGCTCTACCACCGGTAGCGCCACGGACCAGCGGTGCGTCTGGGAGGCGAAGCGGGCCACCCTGCGCGCTTGGCCGCCGCATCGCTCCACTGCTGGCGCAGGAGCAAGCTGCGCCAAGGCAGCGGTGGACGTACAGAGCTGGAGAGCAAGCAGGACGGCACCGTGCAGCGCGCCCGTTGACCCATGCATGAGACGTCTGACAACAAGGATGGACCAAAAGCGCATGACGGTGCATACCCCGGTTTGATCACAAGCTGTCGGGGAGAATAATTTTGGCTGCCCGGCCCGTTACCGAAGCAGACTCACCACTTCGCGCGGTTGAATTGAGGACGGCCCCTAGCTTCCCCGGCATGGGCATCGGCGATGATGAGCGTCTACTTCCGCGAGCCGGATGAGAAACGTTTCGGAAACCTCACCGATTCGCCAGGGCATCTTGTGTATGAGCTGAGGGAACAGCAACCCATCGTCCGGAGCAGGGGGGAATCGCTTTGCCATTAACTATCGGTGCACGACAAGGTACATTTGGATTAGTCCAACTTCCTCCCCATCCAGGTTGGTAACATCCAACTGGGGGAACAGGGGCACCGCGGGGCCATCCTCGTGGGAAGCATAAAGGGATATTTGCAGATACCGTCGAAGTATTTATCAATGATGTTTGATTTGGATAAGAGGTTAGTGCTTTCGAGTATACACTCGAAGTCAATGTTAGTACTAATGCAATAGACAGAATGGTTGGAGAGAAAGACATTCTTACCAAATTTGATCCCAACATCTTCTTCATCACGGTATTGGAATTGTAAAACTGTTTGAATGCTGACGTCAACCGCTACCTCGCCGCGGGGAAGGTGCCCGATAACAAGCACACCGAAAAGGAGATGGTCACCCTCCGCCGTCTCGCCAGCCCCACCGCCGGGCTCACCGTCTTCGGCTTCCCGGGCTGCGAGCGGGACCAGCCGACCTCGAAGCTCGTGCAGAGCCTGAACGGGACGGCTCCGGCGAACACCGAGCCGGTGCGCGTCGACGCCGTCCCGGGCTCGATCTCGCGCTACTCCGGCTGCGGGTGTTGGTGTTTCCCACCAGCTCGTTAAGGGAAGGACACCGATTTCTGAGGTCTGTTACTTGGCTGACCGCACCGGAAAGCCGTATGCCCACCTAATCCTCTTCGAGTTCGATGGGACTCTGATCGGCATCGGAAGCTCGGAAGGTGACTTTCGGGTGAAGCTCGTAAACCTTCCGCCTGAGTTACGACAAGTCACACCCAAGAAGGTGCGGCGGTTGCTCGGGTGCTGGGCCATGCGCGAGCGCGGGTGACCCGCCAGCACTACGTCAGCCCTGAGGCTGAGCAAACAGCCCGCGTCGAAGGTAAGGGCAGCCTTGCACCAGGATGGAATCGTTCCGGAATCGTTCCGAGACGACTAAATAGTCCTAATCGGCGACGGACCCCGAGAGCGGACATTATCCGCCACTACTGGGAAGGCAAAGTCGCCTGCAAGAATCCAAACTACGGAATTTGGGGCGGACCGCCGAGCGGGCAAGGGGAGGGGACTAAGACCGCGGCGGATCTGGCCAACGCGCCGCGCGGGGTGGTGAAGCTGCCGCAAGTTGTGGAGTCGGGGGTGCCGATGCTTGGCATCGCGGCCAAGCCGAAGCGGCCGCTGCGACCGGGGGAGACCCGCTAAGGGTCAGCGGGCGGCGCAGCGGAAGGGAGGGCGCGCTGCCGCTACTTCTTGCCGGGCTTGCCTTTGCCCTTGGGCTTGGACGCTTCCTCTTTCTGCTTGGCGAGGTCGTCCTGAATCTGCTGCGCGACCTCGCAGCTCTTCTTGCTGCCGGCGTCGCAGCCTTTTTTCAGCAGGGCGACGGCCTTGTCGTAGTCCACCGGGACCTCGATGCCTTTGGCATAGACCAGACCGAGGTTGAAGCAGCCGTCGGCATTTTTCTGGTCGCAGGCTTTCTCGAAGTACATCCTCGCCTTGACCTTGTCGGCCGGTCCGCCTTCGCCGTTGAGGTACAGCGCCCCGCCGTTGACGCAGCCGGTCAGCTCGCCCGCCCCGCAGGCGGTGTCGTATAGGGTCCGCGCCTTGGCCTTGTCCTCGGGACCGCCATCGCCGCTGGCGTACATGAGGCCAGCCAGCGCGCAGTGGTCGAGCATCTCCGGGCCGCAGGTCTTTTCGAACAGCTCGCGCGCCCGCGGCTTGTCGATCACCGCTCCGCCGGTACCGCTATAGCGGAGCTGCGCCTCGATGGCGCACGAGATGCTGACGCCGGCGTTGCACGCTTTTTTGTGGAAGTCCGCCGCCTTGGCCCCATCGGCGGGCACGCCATCGCCTTTGCGGTATAGCTCGCCCGCGATGTTGCAGGCTTTGGGCTCGACTTCGCAGCCGGTGGGCAGGAACTTGGCGGCTTTGGCGTAGTCCTTGGCCTGCATCGCCAGAGCGCCCTTATTGAGGCAGTCTTTGGGATCCTTGCAAGAGTCGGCAGCGGCGGCGACGGCCTGCTCGGGCTTTTGGGACGGGGCGGTCTCGGCGCAGCCGGGCCAGAGGGAAGACAGAGCCAGACAGCCGGACAGCGAGACGGCGAACTCGAGAGACCTTTTGCGCTTTATGAACATCGGCGAGCCTTTCCGCGAAGTAAAGGCTCGGTTTACGATCCCGCCGCGCAGGTTGTCAATGCGCACGCAGCGCTTGGCGGACCGTGGCCAGGACCTGGGAGGGGCTGAACGGCTTGCCGAGAAACGCGCTGACACCCAGGGCGCGCAGGTGCGGCTGCAGGTCGGACTCACGGTAGCCGCTCATCATGACGATGGGCAGGTCGCTGCGCAGGCGCAGTAGCCGGGCCAGCGTGGCCTCTCCGCTCATCCGCTGCATGGTCAGGTCGAGCAGCACGAGGCCGATCTCAGAGGCACTGCGCTGCACCCGCTCCACCGCCTTGCCGCCGTCGCTAAATAGCTCGACGGTGTATCCGGCCGCGGTGAGCAGATGGCGTAAGATGGTCCGCACCTGCTCTTCGTCATCGACGACGAGTACGAGGTCGCCGCGCAGCTGCGCAGCGGGCGCGGCGGCGGGCATGAGCTCGGCGGCGTCGAGCTTGGCGGGATGATACGCCGGGAGCAGCAGGCTGAAGGTGCTGCCGCGGTTTACGGCGCTGTGCACCTTGAGGACGCCGCCGTGCCGGCGGACAATCCCGATAACCGTGGACAGACCGAGGCCGCGTCCGTCCGGCTTGGTGGTGAAGAACGGATCGAACATGCGCGCTTGCACCTCCGGCGTGATGCCGGAGCCGGTGTCACGGACCTCCAGCGCGACGTACTCTCCGGGTTCGGCATCGGGGTTGCCGCGGGTGCTGCGCAGCGCTGCCGCGTCCAGGGCGACAAGCGATGTGGTTACGGTAAGCTCCGCCGCCGGGCGGCTCGGCGCCTCGCTGAATAGGCCGGCGCCGGTGCCGGTGCCGCCGCGACTGGCTCGGCTTGAGCGGGCCGCGGGCGGGCTGCTATGGCTCTCCTTGCGCACAAGCGCCTCCGCGGCGTTGCGCAAAAGGCTCTCCAGCGCCTGACGGAGCTGCGCTGCATCGCCGCGGACCTCGGGCAACCCGGGGGCAAGCTCCAGCCGCACGGCTCGCCGCGTGGGCAGCGCCAGCTCGAACAGCGGCACGGTCTCGGCGACCAGCGCGGAGAGCGATAGCTCACGCACCGTGAACTGGCCCTTGCCGGCATAGGCCAGCAGCTGCTTGCACAGCTCAGCGGCGCGCAGCGAGGTCTCTTCGATCTGGTCGATATAGGAATCGGTGTGCCGGCTGCGCCGCAGCTCCGCCCGCAGCAGCGACGCATTACCCAGGATTCCAGTGAGCAGGTTATTAAAGTCGTGGGCGATCCCGGCGGCGAGGATGCCCAGGCTGTCGAGCCACTGGCTCTCCTGCAGACGGCGCTCCATTTCGCTTTTGGCGGCGGCCGCTTGGCGGTGGCTGCTGACATCGCGCAGGGTCACCACCAGATCCATGTCCCGCTCATCGGCGGCGGTGGTTGGGAACGCCCGGAGATCGGCCCAGAACGGCTCGCCACCTTCGCGCTTGAACAAAAACTCCGCCTCATACGGACGGCGCGCCACCAGCGCGGCAGCGAGGTTGTGCGAAATCTCCGGCTCCGGCTCCTGTCCCAGGATGCACGAAAGCGGCGCTGCCAGCGCGCGCTCGGCCGGGATGCCGGTTAGCTCTGTGAACGACGGGTTGACCAGAACCCCCCGCGCCGGCGCTGCGCTTGGGAAGCGGGCGATGATCATGGCGAGACAGGAGTTCATGACCGCCGATTCGAGCAGCCGCAGGTTCTCTTCCGCCCTCCGGCGCGGCCGCAGATCGCGGCAGACGCCAACGTAGCCGACCGGCTGTCCATCCGCCGCATGGACTATGTCCACCCGCAGCTCGATGGGAATCGACTCACCGTTGTCGCTGCGAAATGCGGTCTCGCCCTGCCAGTAGCCTCCGCCTTTGACAAGGCCTTCAGTGATTCGCTCCGGGACTCCGGGCTCGCACAGCAGGCTTTCCAGTCCGAAGCGGCTGGCCAGAACGTGTGCCGGTTGACCGGCGAGCGCCGCGAACGCCGCATTGGCCAGCAGCGTGCGGCCTGTCATATCGAGAATGCAGATCGGCTCACCCGATGCCTCTACGGCATGGCGGACGCGCAGCTCGGTAAGACGGTTGTCCTCCTGGGCCGATAGGATTTGCCGCTGCGCGTTGAAAAGCTGCGCCAACACCTTCAGGAGTGCGCGATCCGTCGCTCCGGGGACCTGCGGCCGCGGGTCCCAGCAAAAAAGGAGTCCCCAGGGCCGCCCGGTGGTGCGGGTCGGTCCTTCTGCACCATCCAGACGCACCGCCAGCATCGCCCGCGCGCCGAGCTTGCGGACCTGCTGCTGACAAGCATCGGGCACCGCCTGCAAGAGCAAGCCTGCCAGCTCATCGCCCGCTGCGGCTGCATCCAGGTTTGCCGCCACAGATGCCGCCTCTGCATCGCCAAGGAGCATAATCTCGCTCCGCTGGCTACCATCGTCCCAGACCGGCAGAAGCTCCGCGGCAGCCTGCTCGTGCGGCGCCATCGCTCCGGCGGCGGCTGCCTCTGGAACGCGAGCGCGATCACCTTCGAGGAACTGAGTTCGCGCGGCCCCCGCGGGTTCATATTGCAGGATCGCGGCATGCGCGAACCCGAGCCGCTGCGCTGCCTGCGTGGCCGCGTGCTGGCACAGCTCCGTCAGACTCTGGGCCTGTGCCAGCTGATGATGGATTTGGGCCACGGCTTGCGCGGCCGTCGCGGCGCACGGCAGCTTGGTAGGAAGACGCCGGGGCAGCGCGTGCAACAGCTCCACAAGCAAGCGAGCGCCGCGCCGATGCAGGCAGACCGGCAGCCGGCGCCGTTTCGTAGAGCCGGGCTGGGGGATGGAGAAGACAGCTTCCTGATACGCCGCCGCGCTGTTTTGAAAGGCGACCAGAGTCCTTTTGGCCGCCGCCGGCAGGAGGGTGTGCAGCGGCTGGGCCTGGAAGCAATTTCGACTCACCCCCAGCGCCTGCGGTGCAGCGACGGTACTGCCCAGCACGCGCAGCGTGACCGCATCTAGGATCACGAGCGCGCCGAACGCCTGCAGCCGCTCCCTGCGCCGCCCCGCCGTGAGCCCGCCGGTTTCACCCACTCCACCCCTGCTATCGGCCAACCGTTTTCGCATCCGCTTGCCGACCCCCCTCTTAGATCGTACCGGATGATTCCTATTCTGCGAACCACGGAATCGCTTGGCCGGCAATTCCGCTTCCCGCAAGGTGGATGGAGCTGCGACAGCGGACTACGTGGATTGGGACCGCGCGCACATGGAGTCCTTCCGCCTGCCGGTAATCCAGCGCTTTCGCCGGGTTCCGGGTGGGTACGCGGCGCTCTCCGGCGCTTAGGTCGGTACGAGTGGGTGCCGCTCCGGATCGCCGGCTTGGCTTATCAGGAAGCAGCGATGGGTGCGCGGGTCGTGGAAGTCGCGCGGCAGAGTCTGCGCACTCAGGTCGACGAAGCGCGCGGCTTTTATCTCGTCGGCGCGGAGGCTGAAGCGGTGATGGTTGCAGCTAAACAGAATCATCCCGCCGGGGGCGAGCAGCCGGAGCGATCTTTCGATGAGCCAGGGATGGTCGCGCAGAACGTCCAAAGTGCCGGCCATCTTCTTGGAATTACTGAACGTCGGCGGATCGAGCACGATCAGATCGAACGGGCCGGCCGCCGCAGGTACGCTGCGCGGGTTGTGCAGGTAGGACAAGACCTCTGTGCGTATGCGTACGTGCTGCCGCGGGTCCATATTGTTCAGCGAAAAATTCCGCCCCGCCCAGTCCAAATATGTGCTGGACAGATCGAGGGTCACGGTGCGGACCGCCCCACCCGCTGCGGCATATACGGAGAAGCTTCCCGTGTAGCCAAACAGGTTTAGCACCCGCTTCCCCGCCGCCAGCCGCTGTACCAGCGCCCGCGTCTCCCGGTGATCGAGGAACAGACCGGTGTCCAGATAATCCGAGAGATTCACCAGGAAGCGATGACCTCCTTCACGAATTACAAATTCGTGGTGTGCGGAGTCGAGCTTTTCGTACTGCAGCGATCCCCGCTGGCGCTGCCGCAGCTTGACGTACAACGACTCACCCGAAACTTTGCACAGCTCCGAGATGACCGCGAGCAGGTCGTCCGTGTAGCGGCTCGCCGCCGCCAGATCGACCAGAGGATTGACCAGAGGATTGACCAGAGGATCGGCCAGAGGATCGGCCAGGGAATCGCCTGCGGCGCCGCCGTCCCCGCGGGTCCAGCGGGAGGCGTACTCCCACACCACCACGCGGTCGCCGTAGCGATCAACCACCACCCGGACCTCCGGGATGTCGTGATCGTAAAGGCGCAGCGCTTCGATGCCGCGCTGCTGCGCCCACGGCAAGAGCCGGCGCAGGTTCTTGCGCAGGCGGTTTTGAAACATGACGGCACGCGGGTCCATGACCATGATCCGCACCAACCTACCGCAAATGCGGCCGGGTGGGCGTGCCGCTTTCCTATTCCGGCCGGATGCGGCGCGGAATGCGCTACGCTGCGGAGCGTATGGGCCTCATCATCTTCCTCTGCTTCTTTCTCTCCGGCGGCTCAGGCCTTTTGTTCGAGGTGCTGTGGACGCGCGAGCTGGGCCTGGTCTTCGGCTCGACGACCCTGGCGATGTCGACGGTCTTATCGGTGTTCATGGGCGGGCTGGCGCTGGGCAGCTATCTGTGCGGACGGCTGGTCGGACGCATCAAGCGGCCGCTGCGCGCCTACGCGCTGGTCGAGGCCGGGGTCGGCCTTTACGCCTTGTCCGTGCCGCTGTGGCTGCAGCTTTACCCCAAGCTCAACGCGCTGCTGTGGCGGTCGGTGGGGGACCACTATGCGATGCTGTCGCTGTTGCGCTTTTTTGCCACCGCGCTCCTTTTGATTCTGCCTACGACCTTCATGGGCGCGACGCTGCCGCTCTTGTCGCAGTTTCTGTCGACGCAGCGGAACCCGCGGGGGGTGCTTGGGGCATCGGTGCAGATCGGGGCGCTGTTCGCGCTCAACACCGCGGGGGCGGTGCTGGGGACGTTCCTGTCCGGCTTCGAGCTGCTGCCGCGCCTGGGGGTGAGCGCGACCAACTACGTCGGGGCGGCCGTCAATTTATCGCTGGCGGTGATCATCCTCTTGTGCGAGCGGCGCCTGCTCGCCCCGCCGGCCGAGCTGCCGCTCACTGCGGGCGCGGCCAGCGAGCTGCCGCCCAATGCTGACGCCGACGCCGATGCCGATGCCGATGATGGTACTGCCGCGGAGCCGCTGCCGCCGCCCTACGTCCCGACCCCGCGCCAGCGGCAGCTCGCGGTGACGGCCTACGCGGTCTCCGGGGCCACGGCGATGATCTATCAGGTGCTGTGGACGCGGGCGCTGGCGATCGTGCTCGGTTCGTCGGTCTACTCGTTTACGATCATCCTATTGGCGTTTCTTATCGGGCTGGCGGCGGGGGCGGCGGTGCTGACGCGGCTCTTGCCGCGGCTGCGGCGGCCGGTGACGGCGCTTGGGCTGACGCACGCGCTGACGCTGTTCACCGCGGTCTGGTCGTATCTGACGCTGGATCGGCTGCCCGAGATCTTCCTGGTCATCCTGCGCGGCGCCAGCTTCAGCGTGGACGAGCTTTTGGGCACGCAGTTCGTTCTGGCGGCGGTGGCGATCCTGCCGGCGACGCTGGCGATGGGGGCGGTGATGCCGCTCACCATCCGCATCTACACCGCCAGCGCCGCGGGGGCGGGGCGCGATGTCGGGGTCGCCTATGCCTTGAACACCGTCGGCGCGATTGCCGGCTCGTTCGCGGCGGGGTTCATCGTCCTGCCGGTCCTCGGGCTGCAGCGCGGGCTGCTCATGTGCTCCGGGGTGACCGCGGGGCTGTCGGCCGTGCTGCTGTGGCACGGCGAGCGGGGCGAGGCCGCTTCCCGGCGCCGCGAGCTGGGGCGGGCCGCCGCGCTAGGTCTTGCGGGGCTGACCGCGGCGTTCATCGCGCTGGCTCCCAAGTGGAACCTGTCGCACTTCTCGGCCGGCCTGTTCCGGATCTCGATCGCCAAGTCGATCATCTACCTGGAGAACCGGGTGATGCCGCAGCTCCTTTACTACAAGGACGGCATCTCGACCACGGTCTCCGTCGAGCAGTGGAGCAAGACCACCGCGCTCAAGAACAACGGCAAGGTCGACGCCAGTAACGGCGACGACATGGGCACGCAGATCATGGTCGGGCTGATGCCGCTCCTGTTTCATCCGACCGCGCTCGACACGCCGCCCAAGGTCGCGGTGATCGGCTACGGCTCCGGCGTGACCATCGGCGCGGTGACGCAGTTTCCCATCGGCCACGCCGACGTCATCGAGCTGGAGCCCGCGGTCGTCGAAGCCGGCGACCGCTTCTTCGCCGACGTCAGCCACCTGCCGAGCCAGAACCCCAAGGTGCGCGTGCACATCGGCGACGGCCGCAACTTCATGACCCAGTCGGACAGCCGCTACGACGTCATCGTCAGCGAGCCGAGCAACCCCTGGATCACCGGCGTGTCGAACCTGTTCACGGTGGACTACTGGCGGCTCGCCAAGTCGCGCCTGGCCGAGGACGGGGTGTTCTGCCAGTGGGCGCAGCTTTATGAGCTGTCGCAGCCCAACATCAAGACGCTGCTGCGCAGCTTCGTCAGCGTGTTTCCC
>CALFML010000748.1 GCA_937879845.1 uncultured Myxococcales bacterium | reverse complement strand
CCGCCGCCGCCGGATCTGGCGATGCCGCCGATTGACTCGGCGGTTCCGCCACCGCCGGACCTGTAGCGCGAATCCGAAGCTAGGTGGTTCCCATCCGGAAACTGGAGCGAGGAGCCGCGATCGGCGCGGCGCCCGCCTCATGAGGACGGACGACGCGACGAGCGGGGCCGGTCCCTCGCGCGAGCCTAGCGGCGGCGGAAGGCGACCAGGACGTTATGCCACTGGTTTCGCTCTTCGCGCCGGATGAGCAGCCGGATGAGCTGTCCTGGGCCGACTTCGCGCATCGCCCGCGCGTACTCTTCCAGGCTGCGCACCCGCTTGTCGCCGACGCGCAGGATGATGTCGCCGCGCTCGACGCTGGCATCCATGGCCGGGCTGCCGGGCTCGACTATCATGACGACTAGGCCGTGCCCCTCCTCGAAGCCGAGGCGCTGCGCCTGCGCATTGGTCAGCTCGCTGACCACGATGCCCAGCGCGCTCGGCTGGGCGGGCGGCCGCGGCGGCACCTCGGGCGGCGGGCGCTCCGGCTCCGGGAACTGGACCGGCACCGCGAGCACGCTGCCGCCGCGATAGAGGCGCAGGAGCACGCTGCGCCGCTCATTAAGCCCAAGGAGCCACATGAGATCATCGGAGCGGCGGATTTTTTTGCCGTCAAACTCGACGATCACGTCGCCGATCTGCAGGCCCGCCTGAGCGGCCGGCGAGCCGTCGTAGATTTCCGCCAGGAGCGCCCCCGCCCGATCCGGCAGCTGGTAGGCGCGGCGCAGCGGCTCCGACACCGGCTGCGGGTACACGCCCAGCCAGCTGCGCAGCACGCGGCCGCGCTGGTACAGCTGCTCGGCGACGGCGCGGGCGATGTTGCTGGGGATGGCGAAGCCGATGCCGCTGCCGACCACGTTGATGGCGGTGTTGATGCCGATCACCTCGCCGCGGGTGCTGAACAGGGGTCCGCCGGAGTTGCCGGGATTGATCGATGCGTCGGTCTGTAAGAAGTCAAAAAAACCCTGGCTGTTGCCCGGATGCACTTCCCGCCGCCCCTTGGCCGACACGATGCCGAGCGTCACCGAGTGATCGAGCCCGAAGGGGTTGCCGATCGCCATCACCCACTCGCCGATGCGCACCTTGTCCGAGTCGCCGAGCGCCGCCCACGGCAGCGGCGCCGGCCCCGCGTCGATGCGCAAAAGGGCGATGTCGGTCCGCTCATCGCGGCCGATAAGCTGCGCCAAGAGCTCCCGCTCATCCTGCAGCCGCACGCGCAGCTCGGTGGCATGTTCGACGACGTGGTTGTTGGTGAGGATGAAGCCGCGGGGGTTGACGATGACCCCGGTGCCCTGTTCGCGGGAGCGGCGCCGCTGGCCGTCATCGTCCGTAAGATGCCAGGAAATGATGCTCACCACCGCCGGACCGAGCAGGTTGGCCTGGTTGGCAAAGGCCTGAAGCTGCAGCGGTCCGGACGGGGCCGCGCGCTTGCCACGCTTGTCCGCTGGAAACAGCGAGCCGCGGCCCGGCGCTTCGGCCGGCGGCGCCGCGGCGCCCGTCTTGGCCGGACCCACCGGACCCCGCGCCGCCCGTCCGACAGCGTCTTTTTTCTCTGCGGCTGCAGCGACGGCCGGAGCAGGACCTGAGGCAGCGAGGCTTAAAGTTCCCAACAAAACCGCGGCGAGGATGCCGAGCCGCCGCGGCCTCTTCCCGCTGCCCCCTATCCCCGCGGTGCCGCGGATTTCCTCGTCGGTTCGCGCCCGAAGGCATGCAGCACGGCAGTAGGTGGTAGCGGTGGCTTGCACGCGATGGGCCTTTTTACCCTCCCGTCATCATGGCATAAGCTGTGCTCGCTGGATATGATGGCCCCCGCCATGCTGCCATCCTCCACTGGACCCGCAGCCGCTTTTCGGCCTGCGCCGCCGCCGCCCCCGCCGCCGTCAAACCGGTTCCGTCGCGATCCGCGGCTTGCCCCGCTCTATGATCGCGATATCGCCCCGGTCTGGACGCAGCCGTTTGGCCGCCTGCTCCTGCAGCAGGTCGCGCCGCTCGGCAAGGCGACGATCCTCGACGTGATGTGCCACACCGGCTACCCGGGGCTGGAGCTTCTGCGCCGCTTCCCCGAAGCGCGGGTGTTCGCCGTCGATTCCTCCGCCGCGCTCATCGATGTCGCGCGGCAAAAGGCCGGCAAGCACATAAACCGCCGCATCTACTTCAAGACCGAGCCGTCGGAGCCGCAGCTGCCGTATGACGAAGCGGTGTTCGACCTCGTGATCTCCAACCTCGGGCTGCACGATGTCGCGCAGCCGCGGATCTTGCTCAAGGAGATGGCGCGGGTGGCCAAGCCGGGGGCGCAGATCGTCTGCACCCTGCCGCTGCGCGGCACGTTCGCCGAGTTTTACGCCCTCCTAGAAGATCTGTGCGAGGAGCGAGTAAAAAACGCCGACAACCCGAGCGACGCCGGCGCCGCGGCCCGACTGCGCACCCACCTTATGGGGTGGCCCGACGCGGCGGCGGTGCTCGGCTGGGCGGCAGAGGCCGGGCTTTGCGAGCTGGAGCTTCAGTGCGCGCCGTTTTCGCTGCTCATCGCCGGCGGGACGGATTTATTTTTCGCCCCGGTGATCGAGTACGGGCCGCTCACCGCGTGGAAGGGAATCCTCGGCGGGGCCGGGACGCAGATGCAGCAGGGGTTCGCCGCGCTCAAAGCCGCTATCGATCGCGCCTGCGGCGTCGGCCGCGGCAGCGGGGAGGGCGGCCGCGCCGGTCGTCCGGACCACGCCAGCTTGCGCGCCGTGCCGTTTTCCCTCACTGTGCGCGCCGCCTGCCTGCGCGCCCGCCGGCCGCTGCCGCCCGGTCTTTTTCCTCCCGGCACCCCCGCCGCATCGGGCGCAGCGACGGTTCCCCCCGCATCTGGTCGGCCCTAGGTGGCAAAGTAGCCCGCGTGAGTTCAAGGAGCCTCCCGTGACCGCAAGCCCCGCAACCACCGCGGAAAAGTACGCCCAGCTCGTCGCCGAGCTTTTGGAGCACGACCGCCGCTACTACGTCGATAACAGCCCGAGCATCAGCGATTACGAATACGACCTTCTGCGCAAGGAAGTGGAGCGCTGCGAAGCGGCGAACCCGGGCTGGGTCGTGGCGCACTCGCCGACGCAGCGGGTCGGCCACGCGCCGCTTTCCGCCTTTACCAAGGTGGTGCGCGCGGTGCCGATGCTGTCGCTGGACAACACCTACAGCGAAGACGAGCTGCGCGAGTTCTGCGAGCGCGTCAGCCGCGGCCTGCTCGCCGCCGGCGTCGCGGAGCCGGCCACCTATGTCCTAGAGCCGAAGATCGACGGCATCGGCATCGAGCTGCGTTTCTCAGGCGGCGTGTTCACCCAAGGCACCACCCGCGGCGATGGGACGATCGGCGAGGACGTGACCCAGAACCTGCGGACGATAAAGACCCTGCCGCTGCTGCTCAAAAAGCCGGTCGACCTCACCGTGCGCGGCGAGGTCTATATGGACCGCAAGGGCTTCGACAAGCTCAACGCCGAGCGGGTGGCGGCGGAGGAAGAGCCGTTCAAAAATCCGCGCAACGCCACCGGCGGCACGCTCAAGCAGCTCGATCCGCGCAACGTCGCCCCGCGGCCGCTCAAGATCCTGCTCTATGAAGTCGTGGGCGAGATGCCCGGCATCGGTCATCACCATGAGCTGCTCGATTACCTGCGGCAGCTCGGGCTGCCGGTCTATCCCGATACGGCGCAGGTCAAAGGGTTTGAAGCCCTGAGTCAGCACCTCAAAGACTGGCAGGCGCGGCGACCGAGCTTGGGCTTTGACATCGACGGCCTGGTGATCAAGGTCGACTCGCTGGCGCAGCGGGAGGCGCTGGGCTTTACGGCGCGCGCCCCGCGCTGGGCGATCGCCTACAAGTTCCCGGCGCAGCAGGCCAAGACGCGGGTTGTCGATATCGAGATCAACGTCGGCCGCACCGGCGCGGTGACCCCGGTGGCGCTGCTCGAGCCGGTGGAGCTGGCGGGAACCACGGTGTCGCGGGCGTCGCTGCATAACTGGGATCAGATCCAGCGCCTGGGGCTGTGCCGCGGCGACTTCGTGCGGGTCGAAAAAGCCGGCGAGATCATCCCGCAGATCGTCTCGGTGCTGACCGAGCTGCGCGGCGAGCCGGGAGACGCGCTCGTGCCGATCGCCCCGCCCGCTGTCTGCCCCGAGTGCGGCGATACCCTCTACCGCCGTCCCGGCGAGGTCGCGCTGCGCTGCCCCAACACCCGGCCGTGCCCGCGGCAGCTGCGCGAGGCGCTGACGTTTTTCTGCCACCGCGACGCGATGAACATCGACAACCTGGGGCCCAAGCTCATCGAGCAGCTGGTGGCCAAGGGCCTGGTCAAGGATCTCGCCGATCTGTTCAGCCTGACGCGGGAGCAGCTTTTGAGCCTGCCGCGCCTGGGGGAAAAGAGCGCCGACAACATTATTTCTGGCCTGGCGACCGCCCGCCGCGAGGCGACGCTGTCGCGGCTGCTCACCGCGCTGGGGATTCCGCTCATCGGCTGGGTGTGGGCGCAGACGATCGCGGAGCAGTACCGCTCGCTGGAGCGGATCTTGGCGACGCCGCCCGATGAGCTGCATCGGACCCTTTCGGCGCTGCACGGCTTCGGCGAAGAGCGGGCGGTGGCGGTGCGCGACTATTTCGCCGACCCGCGCAGCCAGGCGCTGCTCGCCAAGCTGCAGGCGCACGGCCTGTCGCCGCACGAGCCCGATAACAAGGCCAACAGCGGACCGCTGCTCGGCAAGTCGGTCTGCGTCACCGGTACGCTGTCGGCGCCGCGCGGCGAGTTCAAAAAGCGCATCGAAGCCGCCGGCGGCAAGTTCGTCTCGGCGGTGACCGCCAAGACCAGCTACCTGCTCATCGGCGCCGATCCCGGCGACGACAAGCGCAAGGCGGCGACCAAGCACGGGGTGCCGATCCTCGATGAGGTGGCGTTCACCGCGCTCCTGCAAGGCGGGGCCTAACCGGCCATGCGCGTCGTGGTCGTCGGGCCGGGCGGGGTGGATACCTCAGAGATGGGGTGCGTGCGCGGGCTGCGGGCGCTGGGTCACACCGCCGAGATCTGCGATCTGCGGCAGCACCTGGGGGTGCCGGCGCCGCTCCAGCGCTACCCGCTGTCGTTTCTCATCGCCGAGTACCTGCTCCGTAGCACGGTGCGCGAGCCGTTTTATCTGGCGCAGAAGGCGCTGCTGGCCAAGGCGCGGGCGCTGCGGGCCGATCTGGTGCTGGTGGTGCAGCTCCTGTGGGTGCTGCCGCCGACGGTGACTGCGCTGCGCGAAGCGGGGGTGCGGTGCGTCGGTTGGTTCCCCGATGCGTTTACCAGCTTTGGCCGCGGCACCTTCCTGCTCGCGCCGTGGGACGCGTTGTTTTTTCAGGACCGCTTCATCGTCGACCGGCTGCGCGAATCGCTGGGCGCCGACAACATCCACCACTTGGCGCAGTGCTGCGATCCCGCCTTGCACCGCCCCTTGCCGCTGTCGCCGGAGGATGAGCGCCGCTACGGCGCCGATGTGGCGACCTACGGCAACTACTACCCCTACCGGGCGCGCCTTTTGGAGCCGCTGCTCGAGCTGGCCCAGCGCCGCCCAGCACCGAATCAAGCACCGGCGCTGACGCTCAAGCTGTGGGGGGCGCGGCCGCCGCGCTGGCTGCATCACCGGGTGCGCGACTTCTGGGCCGGCCAGGAGGTCAGCGGCGATGAGAAGTGCCGCGCCATGCGGGCGTGCAAGATCGCCCTCAACACCAACCACTACGCCGGCATCGGCGACGTCAACAAGCGCACGTTCGAGCTCGCCGGCATCGGCGCGTTCCAGCTGACCGATGAGCGCCAGGCGCTGCACGACTACCTGACCCCGGGCGTAGAGGTCGCGACGTTCCGCGGCCCGGCCGAGCTGCGCGACAAAGTCGCCTACTACCTCACGCGGCCGGCCGAGCGGGCGGCGATCGCCGAGCAAGGGCAAAAACGGGCGCACCGCGACCACACGTTCGAGCGGCGGCTGCGCACCCTGCTAACGACCGTCGGGCTCCCGGTCACCGGCTAGGCGGACTTTGGCTGCTGCAAGGGCCCTCCCTTTTTGTAGTTTTGGGTCGCACAATAAGGCGTCTTATTGCGACAAGGCGCGGCTGCGCCAAGGAGAATCACGATGCGATCTTACTCTTTACGCGCTCTTGTGCAGCGAGCGGGCGCGGTCTTGGTCCTGGGGCTCGGACTGGCGGCGGCCGGCTGCGGCTCGACCGACACCACGGCCACGGCCTACCTGACCTGGCAGATCGTCGATGCCAGCTATGCCGACCCCAACACCGCGCCGGCGCTCACCTGCCAGCAGAAAGCGGTGGCGACGATCCGCGTCCAGCTCGTCCCCAGCGCCAACGGCGGGGTGTTCGACTTCCCGTGCGCCAACATGGCCGGTGAGACCTTCACCGTGCCGAGCGGCAACTACACCATCCAGACCGTCGCCCTCAACGCGACCTACAACGCCGTGGCGCAGCTGACGTTTCAGCAGCGCCTGTTCGGCCAGACCAACCTCGGCCACATCATTTTCCAGGTCAAGTAGCCGAGGGACGCGGCGGTCGCCGCCGCCGCGCGCGCCTATCGCTGGTCACAGACCGCGCTATGCTCACCTCTACGTCGTGCGGTCATGTCAGCGCAGCTCATTGACTGGTTAGGCCTGTACCTAGGGGCGTTCGTATTCAGCTTCGTGAGCGGCGTGGTGCCGGTGCTCAGCGTCGAGGTATTCCTCCTCGCGGTGGGCGCCTTCACCCGCGGCCCGTGGCATCTTTTGGCGGTGACCGGGCTGACGGCGCTGGGGCAGCTTCTGGCCAAGCTGCTGCTTTACGCCTCCGGGCGCGGCATCCTGCCGGTGCAGCTGCACGGGCGGATCTTGCGCACCCGCGGGCTCGCGCGCCTGGGGAAGCTTCGCGATCACCTGGCCAACTACAAGGGCTCGACGGGCTGGCTGCTGTTCATGTCGGCGCTTCTGGGTCTGCCGCCAAGCTACCTGTACAGCATCTTGTGCGGGATGATGGGCATGGGGCTGGGCGTGTTCACGCTGATCAGCGCCGGCGGTTTCGTGCTGCGGTTTCTCGGGCTTTTGTACCTGCCGCAGCTGCTCAAGGCGCTCTGGGCGCTCTGGCATTAGCGGAAAAGGAGCGGCTTAGCTGCGGATCCGGCCCAGGCGTTCGTTCTCGATGAGCTTGCTCAGGAAGCCGCGGACATGCGTCTTTGGCACCGCCTCATCGGCGCCGGCGTCAAGGAGCGCCAGGTTGCGCGCCCGCTCGCCCGAGATGGCGACGATGCGCAGCCCGAGCCCGAGCTGCTTGAGCGCCGCCACCGCCTGCACCCCGTCGAGCTGCGCGTTCATGTTGTAGTCCATCAGCACCACGTCCGGCCGCTCCGCCAGCACGATCGCCACCGCATCGTCGGCGTGATCGAAGCACAGGAGCGTGAGCTCCGGCATCTTGTAGGTGGCCGCGCGGGCGCTGAGCTCGTCATCGAACACGATTACCTTCATAGGCCTTTTCCTATTTGGCCTTTTCCTATAACGGACTCAAGCCTGGGCGAATACTAATTTGCAAAATAATACCCTGTCGCGCTTGCCTGACCGACGAGCGCGGGCCTATTCCATAAAACATGGAGCTCACTTGCGATCTACACATTCACTCCCACTTTAGCCGCGCCACCAGCCGCGACCTCGATCTGCCGCACCTTTATCAGTGGGCCCAGCGCAAGGGCATCGACATCGTCGGCACCGGCGATTTCACCCACCCGGGCTGGCGCGACGAGCTGCGCGCGCAGCTTGTCCCGTCGCGGGTGAGCGGCACGGAGGAGCCGGGCTTTTTCGAGCTGCGTCCCGATCTGCGGCAGGCGCTCGACGCCGAGATCCCGCGCCGCTGCCGCCGCCCAGTGCGCTTCGTGCTCACCGCCGAGGTCTCGCACATCTTCAAAAAAGACGGGGCCGTGCGCAAGGTCCACAACCTGGCGCTCATGCCGGATCTGGAGACGGCGGATGCCTTGTGCGAGCGGCTCGTGCGCCTCGGCTGCAACATCACTTCCGACGGGCGGCCGATCTTCGGCTTGCCGTGCCGCGACTTTCTGGCGCTGGTCCTGGAGTCGCACCCGCTGTCGTACCTGATTCCGGCTCACATCTGGACGCCGCACTTCTCGGTGTTCGGCTCGCTGTCGGGCTTCGATACGCTGGAGGCGTGCTTTGGCGATCTGACGCGCCACATCTTCGCTTTGGAGACCGGCCTGTCGTCGGATCCAGCGATGAACCACCGCCTGTCGATGCTCGATCGCTTCACCCTGGTCTCAAGCTCGGATGCGCACTCGCCGGCCAAGCTCGGGCGCGAGCTGAACCGGGTGGACCTGGGCAGCGAGCCGACGTTCGCCGGTCTGCGCGCCGCGATCGAGCACTGCGCCCCCGAGCGCTTCCTCGGCACGGTCGAGTTTTATCCCGAAGAGGGCAAGTACCACCTCGACGGCCACCGCGACTGCGACGTGCGGCTCTCGCCGACCGAGCGGCAAGAGCTCGCCGGCCGCTGTCCGCGCTGCGGTCGTCCGGTGACCGTCGGCGTGCTCTCACGCGTCGAAGCGCTGGCGGATCGGGCGGCCGATGATCCGTTCCGTCCCGCCCGCGCCCGTCCGTTTATAAACCTCGTGCCGCTCACCGAGGTGCTGGCCGAGGTGCTGGGGACCTCGGCGGCGGCGCAGAGCGTGCAGCGCAGCTACTTCCAGCTGCTCGATAGGCTCGGCAGCGAGCTTTTTATCCTGCGGTCGGCCAGCCCGGAGGAGCTAGGCCGCAGCGGTCCGGAGCTGTTGGCGGAGGCGATCCTGCGGGTGCGCAGCGGACGGCTGAAGCTGCAAGGCGGCTACGACGGCGAGTACGGCACCCTGCGCATCTTCGAACCGAGCGAGCGGCCGCGACCCGCCGCCAAAGATCAGATGTCCTTGTTTGCCTGATACCGGCGGAGGGTGCAGCGATGAGCGAAGCCGCAAGTCATGCCGCCGTGTGCGCGCCGCCGTCTTTGGCCGCGCCGGCGGGCCTTACCGATGCGCAGCAGCAGGTCGTGTACGGGTCCGGCGGACCTTTGTTGGTGGTTGCCGGTCCGGGCGCGGGAAAGACGCGGACGTTGACGGCGCGGCTGCAGCACCTCCTTTCCACCGGCCAGGCGCAGGCGAGCGAGATGGTCGCCGTGACCTTCACCCGCAAAGCGGCGGCGGAGCTGCAGGCCCGTCTGGAGTCGGCCCTGGGCGCCTGCGCCCGCGCGATCACCGTGGGGACGTTCCATCGCATCGCCTTGCTCCTGCGGCCGCTGCCGGAAGGCACCGCGCTTCTAAGCGAAGGCGATCGGGTGTTTTTCTGTGAGCGGGCGCTGGAGCAGCTCGGCGCACCGGCGGGTGGCAAAGAGGCGGCGCAGCCGGCAAGAAGGGCCGCCAAGCTGGCGCAGGCGCTGAGCCTGCTCAAAGGGCAGCGCAGCGATTTCATGGACGTGCTGAGCGGCGGCGGACCGCAGCTGGCGGAGCTGACCCAGGGTCTGTGGCGCGACGGCGGCGTAGATTTTGCCGCGGCGGTGCGAGGCTATCAGGAGCTGCTGGCGGGGTATCAGGCCGAAGACCTGGACGACCTGCTGCTGCAGGCGCTAAAGGCGCTGCGCAGCGGCTCCGCCCCGCGCGTGTTCCGCTATGTCGCAGTCGATGAGTACCAGGACGTAAGCGGCGTGCAGCGCGAGCTGGTCCAGGCCCTGGGCCGCAGCGCCGAAGTGCTGGCGATCGGCGATCCCGATCAGGCAATCTACGCCTTTCGCGGCGCCCAGGTGCGCCACTTCCACGCCTTCGCCAGCGACTTTCCCGCCGCGCGTACGATTTATCTGTGCGAGAACTTCCGCGGGGCGGCAAACCTGGTCCAAGCGGCCGCCGCGGTCATCGCCCGCAACCCCGACCGCACGGCGCCGCCGCCGCTGCCCGTCCGTCCCGCCGGCGCGCCGATCACCCGCTTGGGCGCCGCCAGCCTCCTTGGCGAGGCGCTGCTCATCGTCCGCGAGATCGAACGCTTGGTCGGCGGGATCAGCCTGCTGTCGCACGACACCCGCCGCGCCGCCGCCTGGTCGAGCGCCAGCTACAGCTTCAGCGATATCGCCGTACTCACCCGCACCGCCCGGCGGGCCGATGAGCTGGCCGCGGCGCTGCAGCAGGAGGGGGTGCCGATCCAGCGCCCGCGGCGGGCGCACCTGGACTCCGGCGCGGCGCGGGACCTTTTGGCCTACCTGCGGCTGTGCGTCCATCCCGAGCCGCTGGGCGCCGATGTGGGCGCGCTGTTTCGCGTCTTGCGGCTGGAGGCGCGCCGCCTGGGTCTGCCGATAAAGCTCGCCGAGCTGCCGGTCGGCGTCTTTTCGCCCGCCGCCCGCTTTGCCGCCGTGCCCGAGCCGCTGCGCACCGTCATCGCGGCGCGGGTGAGCAGCCTTGTGGCGCTGCCGCGGTCGGCGCGGCTTGCGGCCTTGGCGGAGCAGCTCGGCACGCCGGAAAAAGATGCCGCCGCGGTGCGGGCGCAGCTGGAGCGGCTCGAACCGCAGGCCCTGCCGCTGGCCGAGCAGAGCCACGAGACCGATGAGTGGGAACCGGAACAGGAGCGCGTGGCAGTGCTGACCTTGCACAGCGCCAAAGGGCTGGAGTTTCCCGTGGTGTTCGTCGCCGGCTGCGAAGCCGGTCTGCTCCCGGGCCTGGGCTGCTCCGACGCCGAGGTCGCCGAAGAGCGGCGCCTGTTCTACGTCGGCTTGACCCGCGCCCAGGACCGCCTCTATGTCTCGTGCGTGAGCCGCGACGCTGGCGGCGCCGCCGCGGCACCGGGCGATCAGCCTTCGCCATTTCTCGACGAGCTTCCCGCTCACCTTGTAGACCGGCCGGCTCCGCCCAAGCGCAAGCCCAAGCCGCCGCAGCTCAAGCTCTTCTGACGCAGTTCACGGCTCGGGCAGCTTGCTCACGCTGGCGAGGCCGGACAGCTGGGCGGAAGGCCACATGCGGAAGCCCTGCACCAGGCGCCGGGCGACTACGACGTTGTTGGGATGCCACAGCGGCAGCATCGGCAAGTCGCGCGCCAGGATGGTCTGCACGCGGGCGTAGATGAGGCGCCGCTTTTCGCGGTTCATCTCGCGCAGACCTTGATCGAGGAGCACGTCGAGCTCGGGGTTGCGGTAGCGCATGCGATTGAGACCGGCGTCGAGGTTGGCGGCGGTCGGGATGAACGCGGAGTGGAAGAAGTTGCGGTAGAGGTTGGGCTCGGCGATCTCCGCCGAGCTCAGGGTGTAGAGCTGAAAGTTGCCCTTTTTCACGTCGGACAGAAACAGGTGAAACTCCAGCGGCCGCAGCTCGACGGCGATGCCGACCTCGCCGAGCTGCGCGGCGATGACGCGGGCGATCGCCACCGGCAAGGCATCGGTCGAGGTCTTGTACTGCAAGGTGAACCGCGGCCTGGGCCCCGGCCCATCGGGATCGGGAAAGCCGGCCGCATCGAGGAGCTTTTGCGCCTGCGCCGGGTCGTAGCTCAGCGGATCTTGCGGCGCCTCATAGGCCCAGTGCAGCGGCGCCAAAAGGCCCGAGGCGAGCGTCGCCTTGCCGTGGAGCTTGGTGCGCACGATGCGCTCACGGTCGATGGCCAGCGCCAGGGCGCGGCGGACCCGCGGGTCGCGCAGGTGCATGTCCTCGTTGTTCATGCCGAGGTAGAAAAGCAGCGCCGAGGGCGCGGTCTCAAGCTGCAGGCGCGAGTGCCACTTGCCGATGGCGTCAAACAGAAGCGGCGACACCGTGTTCTGCGTCAGATCCGCCGAGCCGCCGACCAGCGACAAGAGCCGCGAGTTCGAGTCGCGGATGACCCGCACGGTGAGCCGATTGAGGGTCGGCGCCCCGCCGTAGAAGTTGGGGTTGCGGACAAAGCGCGTGACCTCGCCGACGTCGCTGACAAGGACGAACGGGCCGGCGCCGATCGGCATGCCGCCTTCGCTCGGGCGCTTGGTCGTCGGCTCCGCCGTGCCGCGGCGGAAGATGCCGAAATCGAGATCGGTGAGAAAAGACGCCTGGCCGTGGGCCAGGGTGAAGCGCACGGTGTGCGGGTCGATGACTTGCGGCGGCAGGGTCATGCCGGACTCGGCGAAGCGGCGGCGCAAGGTGGGGCTGCCGGTCTTGGGATCGGCCAGGCGCTCCACGGTGTAGACAAGGTCGTCGGCGGTCACCTCGGCGCCGTCGGCGAAGCGGGCGGGCCGCAGCTTCACCTCGAACCGCAGCTCTTCCGGGTGCGCCGGGTCCACCGGCAGGACCGACACCTTCTCGGCCAGCTCGAGCTTGGGCGTGAGCGAGTCGTCATCGACCGAGACCAGGCGCGCGTAGCACAGAAACGCCAGCTTGAGATCGTAGGAGGTCGTGGCGTAGCGCGGATCGATGTTCTTGGGCGGCTGCTCGATGAGGACCACGAGCTCGTCGCTCGGCACCCGCTGGCGCTGGCAGCCGGAGCCAAAAATACCCAAGACGAAAAGCGCGCTCAGCGCCAAAATCGTCTGCCAGCGGCCCCGCCGGCGCCCTCCGCCCGCCGCGGTCGCAGCCGCGCCGGCGGCTTGGCGTTTGCAGAAAAGCGATGGAACGCAGCGGTTTTTGGTAGGCTTCCGATATGGTTCTGGTTCTTGTGCGCGGACTCCGCTCTTCCCTGCCGGCAGCGGACCCCGGCCTGGAATCGGCGTCGCCAGCGTCATTACGGAGGGCGCGGCGGGTCGGGCGGACCGCCGGCGTGCTTGCGGGGGCGCTTTTTGCCTTGGGCGCGACGACGCAGCTGCGCGCTGCTCCGGCGGAGCCGATGCCAAAGGTGTCGCCGGAGGTGTCATCGCAAAAGGCCGTAACATCACAAGATCGACGGGATCTCCACGCTAATGCGGCTTGGCACGGGAGGCCAATTTTCGCGCAGGCCCAGGGCGCGCCGACCCCCGCAAGCCTGAGTGCGCCGGCGCGCCAGCCGGCGGCCCCGGCCGTCCCGACAGCTCCCGCCGCCCCGGCGACCTCCGCTGCCGCGCCCGGCGCACCCGCCCGACAGCCCGCGGCTCCGAGCGCTCCTACGAGCCTGAGCGCCCCGGCGCGCCAGCCCGCGGCTGGGGCCGGGGCGACCGCGCCGGCCGACTCGGCAAGCGGCGATAAAGGCACCTCGCTCGATGTCGAGCATCCGACGCCGCCTTCGGCCAGCACCCTGAGCGCGCCGCCGCTCGTGCCGCCGCCCAGCGATCCGGCGCAGCGGCTCAAGTGGCTGGAGGCGCGCATCGAGCAGGTCACCCAGGCGCTGCTTCCCGGCCGCGCCAAGATCGGCATCGCGGTGCTGGACGTCGACAGCGGCCGGCTGTTGTACGGCAAAAACGACGGCGTGCCGCTCAACATCGCCTCCAACGTCAAGCTGTTCACCACCGCCGCGGCGCTCGCCCTGCTCGGCCCCGAGTACCGCTTCAAGACCGTGCTGTCCGCCGAGCGCGGCGCCGACCGCAGCGAGTACAAGAACCTGTACCTGCGCGGCTACGGCGACCCATCCTTATCGACCGAAGATCTGTGGAAGCTCACCCTGGAGCTGTCGGCGCGCGGCATAAAGCGCATCAAGGGCGACATCGTCATCGACGACAGCTTCTTTGATGAGCAGCGGGTCGGTCCGGCGTTCGAGCAGAAGAATCAGGACTCGGCCTACCGCGCGCCGCAGGGGGCGGTGTCGCTCAACCACAACGCGGTGAGCGTGCGCGTGCAGCCGGGCGGCGATGGTCAGCCGGCGCGCGTGGCGCTCGACCCGCAGTCCGCCTACTTCGTCATCAGCAACGAGGCGCGCACCGTCGCCACCGGCCGCACCAGCCTGGTCGTCGAAGCGGTGGAGGAAAAAGATGCGCCGCCGGGCCGCGAGCGCATGCTCATCCGCGTCCGCGGCACGATCCGCGCCAACGACAGCGGCCAGGATTTCAACAAGCGCATCGCCCATCCCGACCTTTATGCCGGCGCCACGCTGCATGAGCTCTTGCTGCGGCGCGGCATCCAAGTCGGCGGCAAAGTCAGCCGCGGCACCGCCCCGCCGAGCGTCCTGCTGATCGACAGCCACTCCTCGCAGCCCCTGGGCGTGCTCTCGCGTGAGATCAACAAGCGCTCCAACAACTTCATGGCGGAGCAGGTGCTAAAGAGCCTGGGCTCCGACGCCAGCGGCAAGCCGGGCAGCTGGCAGAAGGGGCTGCAGGCGGTCAGCCGGTACCTGGAGACCCTCGGCATCGCGCCGGGCAAGTACCAGATGGTCAACGGCTCGGGGCTTTTTGACTCCAACCGCTTCACCGCGATGCAGGTCGTGACGCTGCTCCGCGCGGCGTATCGCGACTTCCGTTTCGCCGCCGATTTCGTGGCGTCGCTGGCGCTGGCCGGAGCGGACGGCACCATCGGCCACCGCATGTCGGGCAGCGTCGCCGAGCGCTACGTGCGCGCCAAGACCGGGACGCTCAACGGGATCTCCTGCCTGTCGGGGTACGCCGGGGCGCCGGTGCCGGGCTCGCAGCCGCTGCGGCCGCCGCTGGCGTTTTCGATCCTGGTGGACATGGGCGAAGACAGCAGCATCCAGCCGGCCAAGCGCCTGCAGGATGCGGTGGTCGAGGCGCTCGTGACCTATCAGAACACAAGTCCTGCGGCTGCGGCGGCGCCGCCTAAATAGGCGGGGCCCTTCGCCGCAACTTCGGCTTACACCTAGTCCATGGATATGAAGATCTCGCGCCGGCAGCTGCTCCTTGGCGGCGCTTTGGCGCTCACCGCCTGCCGTCGTTCCCGCTTGCCGCCGGCGCTGCGCGGCGCTGCGGCATCGGATCTGGAGCCGGCGTTCACCGAGCTCGGCGCCGAGTTCGCCAGCCAGAGCGGGCGCGCCGTCGTCTTTAGCTTTGCCAGCTCGGGCTCGCTGGCGCAGCAGGTGGAACATGGGGCGCCGTTCGATCTATATGCTTCCGCGAGCACGGAGCTGGTCCGGCGGCTCGCGGCGCACGAGCGGCTGGTGGCGGGTTCGCAGCGCGACTTCGCCCGCGGCCGGCTGGCGCTGTGGGCGCGGGCGGGGGTCGCCGTGCCGCAGAGCCTGCAGGAGCTTACCCGGCCGGGCCTAGGACGCATCGCGCTGGCCAACCCCGAGCACGCCCCCTACGGCCAGGCGGCGGTGGCGGCGCTGCGCAAAAACGGTCTATATGACGCGCTGCGTCCGCGTCTCGTATTTGCCGAAAACGTCCGCCAAGCGTTCCAGTTCGCCCAGACCGGCAACGCCGATGTCGCCCTCACCGCCCTGACGCTGGCGCGGCACGGCGGCGCTTACATCGAGATTGCCGAGAGCGAGCATCCGCCGCTTATTGCAACGCTCGGGGTGGTGCGCGGGGGGGATGAGCGGGGGGCGGCGCAGCTGGCGGATTTTATCTGCGGCGCCGCGGGCCAGGCGATCTTGCGCCGGCACGGCTTTGCCGCGGCTTAGCGGATCACGTTGATGGCGACGCAGAAGAGGCCAAAGGCGATGCCGGCGGCGCCGAGCGGCTCCTGGCTGCGGATAAGCTGGGTGTGCAGGCGCTCCATGCGGCTGCGCAGCGACTCGCTCAGGCGGCTTCCCAGCGCGCTGGAAAAAAGCGGGTAGCCAAAGCGCAGGCCCAGGAGCAGCGACACCACCCCGGCGGTCGTCGTCCCGAGCCAGATCGTCGGCGCATGACGAATAAAGCCCAGGTACGCCACCATCTGCATGACGCACAAAATTCCGTTTATCGTCGCCGCGATACCCAAAACGCCGGAGAGCGGCGACAGCGCCTGCAGCCAGAAGCGCACATCGGCGCGGCGCTTGCCGATCCGGGTGTCGTTGGCCAGAGCGCCGAGGAGAACAAGAACTACGCTGCCGAGCATGCCCATGGGCGGACTCCTTGCCGCGCCTTGCGCGACCTTTGTTTATTATCATCACGGGCCGGCGCTCGTGCCATACGCGGCGCGGCCAAGAGGCTCGGCCGCGGCGCCAGCGGGATGCGGGCGAGCGTCGCTGATTGACACCGCTGCCGGGGCGCTCGAAAATGAGATTCTAAAAAACGCCCAAAGCCTGGTGCGCCCATGATCAGCAATCGAGCCGGAGCCCCACCGTGCGCCGACGCGCCTGAGGCGACCCGTGGGGTCGCGGCCGCGCCGTCAGCTTCTGCGGCGGCCTTGGGGAAGCCGGCCTCGGCGCTGCGCAAGCGACCGCGCAGCCAGCCCAAGTCCGCCGAGCCCGAGTGCCGCCGGCTGACGCTCAAAGACATGATGCAGGGGGCGAGCACCACCGCCCGCGCGGTGCGCTTCTATGAGTCGCAGAAGCTCATCGCCGCGGCCGAGCG
>CALFML010000747.1 GCA_937879845.1 uncultured Myxococcales bacterium | reverse complement strand
CGATGAGCTGCCCCATGCGATTGTACGTATAGCGGGCGCCGAAGGCGTATAGACCGATCGCCAGACAAAATAGGAAGAGCTGTCCGAGATCCAGGCTGTCCGGCGCCTGAACCAGGGCGCCGACAAGGTACATGATGAGCGCGTTGGCAATCCCGGACAGCGATGCCACCGCCACGAGCTTGCGCCGCTGCGTCCCTGCTTCAGCCAGAATCACACGGAGGATCTTCATGGGCAAGCTCGTTCTATAAAAGTCATGGCAAGGTCTGGAGAAGGTCTGGATTCGTGAAGAGGATGGGACCCGCTGCGGCAAAAAAGGATGAGCGAGCGGGTGACTCTGGGACAGCGACGGGGACTATTTTCGCTTGACAGCTTTGGCGGCTCTGCGAAGCTAACATATATATGCATCTAACTGCGTCTAGGCGTCAAGCCTCTGCGCCAGCCGTCCAGCCTCTTCCGAAAGTATTAGCGTACAAGAACTGTGAGGTCGTCCGTCGTTTCCGCGAACAGTATCCTGTCGCTGAACGCGAAGCTGCGGATATCTTCCGCGAGACCAAGAAGTGGCTGTGGCTTCTCTCTGTCGCGCCGTCATCGGGCCGGCTCGTGGTGACCGATCCCATTCTCGTTCTTGACGAGATGTGGCACGCCTTCCTGATGTACACGCAGGACTACAGCGATTTCTGCCAGCGATACTTCGGGCGGTTCCTACATCATGCGCCAACCACCTACGCTGAAACGGCGCGCCTGCAGCGCCGTCTGGCCGCCAATCCCGAGCGTGTCGCAGCGGAGATGGCAGACAGAAGCCGCTTTCAATACCAGACCATCTTGGAACACCTGGGCGAGGATACGCTGCGGAAGTGGTACGTGAGCTATCCCAAGAAGTACTCGCCGGAAAAGATGCGGACCCTGGGCGAGCGGGCGCTTAGAGTGAAGGCGCTGCAGCAAGCCCCAAAGTAGAAAGAAAGGAACGTAGCCAATGAGCAAGACCAACAAGACCGGACGTAGCGCCAAGAACCTTCAGACCACCAAGGCGCGGGGCGAGGCGCTGGTAGAGGCGCTCGTGAAGAAGGATGTCAAGGCGGTCGCCGCGCTGCGCTGCGGTCATCGCTGCCATCAGCGCTGCCGCTAATCGCGACTTTGCTTCATACTGCTTTGTTTCTAGGCCCAATCATTTTTCTAGCTTCACCAGCGTTTTAGAATCGCTCACAAAATCGCCAGCAATCCGTGCCGAACGTCTGGTCGCGTTCACGGCGAGTGTAATCGCTGCTTCACAGTGCGATAAACGAGCTACCGTCGCTGCGGCCGAATAGTTGGTGGTTGGCACAATCGCTGCATTGTAGCCCTTCCAGAACAAGACGAAACGGAAGGAGGCTTCCCATGCTGACCAACAAACTACTCGCCGCTGTCGGAATCGCTAGTGCCCTGCTCCTCGGTGCGACAGCCGATGCCTCCGCGAATCCCTGGCGGGGCCCGGTCTACCGCGCGCCGGTCGTCTACCGCGCGCCCGTCTACCGTACGCCGGTCTTCGTCCCGCGCGCCCCGGTGGTGTATCGCGCTCCGGTCGTGGTCACTTCGGCCTACGCCCCGGCCTATCCGGTCGCCCCGGCCTACGCCTCGGCCTATCCGGTTGCCCCGGCCTACGCCCCGGTTTACCCGGCTCCCGTCGTGTATGGCGCGACCTACGCTCCGATCTACCGGCCTTTCTACGGCGCGGTCGGATGGCGTCACCCCTGGGTGCGTGGCTACGGCCGCCGCTGGTAGTCAGCAACCCTCTATCCCCCAGGAGATCGCCCCATGACTTCCCCACTAAAGTCCATCCTGTTTAGTCTGTTTGCCCTCGTCGGCTCCGTAGCCACCGCGGATGCTCAGAATGCTTGTGCTCCGGATCGCGCCCGGCTCTGCGGCGATGCCAAGGGACCCGCCAGAGCCCAGTGCATGAAGGCCCATGAATCCGAGCTGTCTCCTGCGTGTCAGGCGCAGCGCGGTACGATCAAGCAAATGGTCCAAGAAGTGCACAAGGACTGCCAGCCCGATGTGCAGCGGCTGTGTCAGGGAGTGCAGCGGGGAGGGGGTCGCATTCGCGCTTGCCTTGTCGCGCACGCCGCGGAGCTATCGCCGGCTTGCAGTCAGGCCGGCGGCCAGCTGCAGGCTTACAGAGAGTCCGTCCACCCCGGCTGTCGCGCCGATGTGCAGAGGCTCTGCCAAGGAACTGAGAAAGGCGGCGGCCGCATCCTCGCATGCCTGCAGAGCCATCCCGGTCAGCTGTCTCCCGCCTGCCAAGAGCAGGTCAACCAGCGCCTCGCCAAGCGAGCCAACTCCGCACCCGCCGCGCCCGCTCCGGGCGCTCCTCAGCCGGTTCGCTAGTTCGCGGCACGGCCCCGCGTCGGAACCGAATCGCTGTTCCAGAGTCTTTCCAGTGAGACACAGGATTCGCGATCTTCGACGACAGCGCTGGGTCAAACCGGCCCCTATGACCGGTTCGCACCGTCGACAAGCGGAGTAAGATTTTTCCAGCGATCGAGCACTGCGACGGCATTGCGCTGGTAAAACTCTCGCACGC
>CALFML010000746.1 GCA_937879845.1 uncultured Myxococcales bacterium | reverse complement strand
GCGGAGCGCTCGTGGCGGTTGTAGTGCTTGCCGCGGGTGGAGCACTTGCCGCGGGTGGAGAACTTGCCGCGGGCGGAGCGCTCGTGGCGGTTGTAGTGCTTGCCGCGGGTGGAGCACTTGCCGCGGGCGGAGCGCTCGTGGCGGTTGTAGTGCTTGCCGCGGGTGGAGGACTTGCTGCGGGCGGAGCGCTCGCGGCGGTTGTAGTGCTTGCCGCGGGTGGAGCACTTGCCGCGGCCTGCAGGCTGTCATAAAGGGCGAGCTGGCGATCGCGCACCCGCGAGATAAATAAAGTTCGGTCGGCCCGCACCCCGCCCATAAGCTCGGCCAGCGAGGAGATGGCGCCCCACATCCCGGCGATCAGCGAGAGCAGCGCCAGCACTCGCATCAGCAGCGGCAGGCGGCGCAGCGGCGGCCCTCCAGGCGGCGGACTCGCGGCCGAGCTCCGCGCGCCGGAAGAAGCAGAAGAAGGCACACTCATGCGCCGCCACCGTACCGCAAGCCTGCCGCGCTGCAAAGATTCTGCCCCGCCGGCGCGGCCGCATTCATCCGCTTCACCGACGAAAAAATCCGCGCCGGACGCCTATTTTATAACAGGCAGCAGCAGCGCCGCGGACGGCAGGCCGGCGCCTCCTTATGGCGCTTTGGGCGCGCCGGACTCTTGCGGCTCTGCGGCGGGGCTTCCGGGCAGCAAAAACTCCTCCAGCGTCACCGGCCGCGTCGCCGCCGCATCCACCAGGAAGCTCTTTTCGGCCAGCGTCACCATGTACTTGCCGTGCCGCGGGAACACGCCGATGTCGCGGCTCATGTCTTCGCCGCCCATGAGGTAGACCAGATCCTCCTCATAGGGGTTCCACATGACGTGCGCCACGGACGGGGCCGGAAAGCCCATGAAATCGCCCGCGCCGACTTCATGGGTGCGGCCGTCGATCTCGGTGCGGCCGCGGCCCGACAGGATGTAGAGCCATTCTTCGGTGGCCAGGTGGCTGTGGTAGACAAAGGCCTGCTTGCCCGGCGGCAGCCGCCCGAGGTTGACGTGCGCCCGCGCCATTCCGGTGGCGCGGCTGAGCGTCCGCATGTAGATGGCAGAGCCGCCGGGGTTCAAGATGTGGCCAAGGCCGATCTCCGCGCTCGCCTGGATCTGGGCGGCGGTCAAAAGCGACGGGGGTGGGGTTTTCGATTCCGACATCGGTGCGGTCCTCCGGTTGAGTTCGGCGGACAGCATAGAGGGGGTCGGCGCCAAAGCCCACCGCGGGGAGCGCAGCGCAGGGGCAGCGGACGCGCCGGCGCGCTAGTGGAATCGGTAGGCGACCGTCCCGCCGAACGTCAGGCGCGGGTCGAGCAGCGGCGAGGTGAAGTTGACTTCGACGCCGATGACGTCGGCGCGGATCTCAAAGGCCGCGGTCGGCCGGTAGGCGATGCTCAGGGCCGGATGCAGGCGCACCCCGTACAGCGTGCACGTCCCCAGCGTCGAGGGCGAAGCGCAGACCAGCTTGGGCGACGGCGGCGCGCTGGAGCGGAACTCCTGCACCGCCAGCCCGAGGTTGGCCGACAGCACAAGCTCCAGCGGGATGCGCGGCGAGGGCGTGAGCGCCCCGCGCAGGCCGACGAGAAAGCCGGCGTTGGCCCATCCCTGGAGGAACTCGACGGGAATCTGCAGCGACAGATCGAGCGCGCCGTACGTGCTCTCGACCATGCGGTATTCGCCGCCAAAGCGCAGGGCGAGCTGGTGCGGCGGGAAGTTATTGCCCAGCACATCCACCGATGCGCCGACGCCGAGCAGCACCGCCAACCGCCGCGTCTTGGCCTTGGGCCGGCGATCTTCCGCGCCCACCGTGACCAGGCCCGCTCCCGGTCCGGCTTTCTCTTCGTTCAAGGAGGCGTCGAAGTTATAGGACTGGCCGGCGCTGAACTGCTGCTCCTTGGCCCAGCTGCGGTTGCCGCTGCGGACCTCGACGCGGTGGTAGCCGCCGTCCATCGGGATGGCCTGCTTCATCGGCGTCTTGCCGTACTCGTGGCCGTCGACGAAGATGAACGCGTTCTCATCGGTCTTGATGAGCAGGCTGGCCAGGGTCTTGCGCAGCTCCTCGATGCGCTTTTCGATCTGCGCGTGATCGGCGACGTTGCCGGCCTTGAGGTAGGCCTCGTAGGCTTCGATGGCGCGGACGGTGTAGTCGCCGCGGTCGTAGGCCTTGGCGGCGTTGAACAGGAGATCGACGCGCTTGGACAGGTCGTAGGCTTCTTCGAACGCCTTGGCGGCCTGCCAGTAGCGACCGTTTACAAACTCCTGTTCCCCGGCCTGGTAGCGCTTGCGTGCGATATCCAGCGCTTCATCGGCAAAGCTCGTACCTGTGCTGCCGGCACTAAGCACCCCCAGCAGCACGCTGCCGAGTAAGACTTCGCGTATCATCACAGAGAACTATATCTTTAAACTTACAAAATTGTTACCGCCTGATTCCTTGCGGGCGCTTTCCCGCATCCCTCAAACGAGCTTGTCGCGCGATTTTCTGGTCCGGCCAACGGCTTCGCGTTCCGCGCAGCCGCAAATTTGTCCAATCACTGAATAAGCGTCTCATCTAATAGGTAGGCGATTAGGCCTGCGCGACGAGAAATCAGCGCAATTAATTGTTGACCCCCGGGGGGGCTGCTCGTAACGTGTCTTCATAGACTGAACTGTCAGTCTATTCCGTTAGCGTCGACTCAGTGGTTACACCCAGGATGTCTCGAGCCCCACTTTGCTGGCGCCAAGGACCCCTGCGCAGAAGGAGCCATTTCGCATGACCGCCTTCGTCTCGCCCGAGTGTAGGGATCGCAAAGACCCCGTAATGATCGGCATGGACGTCGGATCGACCACCGTCAAAGCCGTGGTCGTCGATCCCCTGACCAAGCAGATCCTGTGGAGCGACTACCAGCGCCACCAGACCAAGCAGGCGGAGTTCGTGCTCGACTTCCTGCAGGCGATTGCGCGGGAGTTTCCGGCGCTGTCGCAGCAGCAGATCCGCATGTTCATCACCGGCTCGGGGGCCTCGCCTATAGCGCCGCACGTCGGCGCCAAGTTCGTGCAGGAGGTCAACGCCGTCACCCTGGCGGTGGAGACGCTGCACCCGGACGTGCTGTCGGTGTGCGAGCTCGGCGGGCAAGACGCCAAGATCATCATCTTCAAGAAGAATGAAAAGACCGGCGACAAGCAGGCCAGCACGTCGATGAACGACAAGTGCGCCAGCGGCACCGGCGCCACCATCGACAAGTGCGTGCTCAAGGTCGGTCTCCCGAGCAGCGAGGTCGTCCAGATCGCCTTTGACGACAGCAAGCTCCATCACGTCGCCGCCAAGTGCGGCGTGTTCGCCGAGACCGACATCGTAAACCTGGTCAAGAGCGGCATCCCGGCGATCGAGATCATGAACTCGCTCGCCGACGCCATCGTCATGCAGAACCTGTCGGTGCTCACCCGCGGCAACACCCTCAAGCCCAAGGTGCTGCTGCTCGGCGGGCCCAACACCTATCTGCCGTTTTTGCGCGACTGCTGGCGCAAGCGCATCCCGGAGACCTGGCGCGACCGCGGCTTCGACTACCCCAAGGACGTGCCGATCGAGGAACTCATCCTGGTTCCCGACAACGCTCAGTACTATGCCGCCTACGGGGCGGTCATGTACGGCATGTACGAGCCGGCCTCGGTCGGAACTTACAAGGGGCTGTCGGGGCTTGAGGACTTCATCACCACCGGCCGCAAATCGCGCCTTGGCGACACCGCCGGACCGCCGCTCCTGCGCTCGCCCAAGAGCGACGACAAGCAGCTGGAGCTTGAGGCTTTCCGCGAGCAGTACCGGATTCCCAAGTTCCAGAAAAAGCCGCTGGAGCGGGGCCAGGTGGTGCGCGGGGTCATCGGCATGGACGGCGGCTCGACCTCGTCCAAAGCGGTGCTCATCGACTACGACACGGCGGAGATCCTGACCAAGGAGTACCAGCTCTCCAAGGGCAACCCGATTCAGGACACCAAAGAAATCCTGGCGCAGATTCGCGAATACGCGGTGAGCCAGGGCGCGACCTTGCAGGTCATGGGCTTTGGCGCCACCGGCTACGCCGCCGACGTGCTCCAGGAGTCGGTCAAGTCGGACGTGAACATCGTCGAGACGGTCGCCCACATGATGTCGGCGGTGCACTTTTTCGGCGACGTCGATGTCATCTGCGACATCGGCGGGCAGGACATCAAGGTCCTGTTCATGGAAAACGGCGACATCAAAAACTTCCGCTTGAGCAACCAGTGCTCGGCCGGCAACGGCATGCTGCTGCAGGCGATGGCAGATCAGTTCGGGGTGCCGGTCTATAACTACGCCGACGTCGCGTTCCAGGCCGACCTGTCGCCCAAGTTCAGCTACGGCTGCGCCGTGTTCCTCGACAGCGATCGCGTAAACTTCCAGAAGGAGGGCTACTCCAAGGAGGAGCTGCTCTCCGGCCTGGCGCAGGTGCTGCCGAAAAACGTCTGGCAGTACGTCGTCCAGATCCCGCGCATGGCGAGCCTGGGCAAAAAGTTCGTATTGCAGGGCGGCACGCAGCACAACCTGGCGGCGGTCAAGGCCCAGGTCGACTACATCAAGGACCGCGTCCCCGGCGCCGAGGTCTACGTCCACCCGCACACCGGCGAGGCCGGGGCGATCGGCGCGGCGATGGAGACGCTGCGCATCGTCAAGCGCCGCGGCAAGAGCACGTTTATCGGCATCGACGCCGCGATCGACCTCAAGTTCATCTCGCGCAACGACGAATCGACGCGCTGCCACTTCTGCCCCAACGAGTGCGCGCGGACGTTCATCGACACCGAGACCCCCGACGGCGCGACCAGCCGCTACATCGCCGGCTTCTCGTGCGAGAAGGGCACCGTCGAGTCCGAGCAGGCGATGCTGGATCTGACGAAGGCGCGCAAGAAGCTGATGAAGCAGTTTCCAAACCTCGTCGATTACGAGTCGAAGCAGCTGTTCCGTCACTTCTACGATCACGTGCCGATGCCCACCGCCGACACGATGATCGACGACATCGAGGTGAAGAAGGGGTTCCTGGGCGCGGTAAAGCGCGTGCCGATTCGCCGGCTGTTTCAGCGCAGCGACGAAGCGGCGCAGAAGAAGCGCGCGCGCATGCGCATCGGCATTCCCAAGGTCCTAAACGTCTGGACCATCGGCCCGTTCATTCGCACCTACCTCGAGACGATGGGCATTCAGCGCCAGAACGTCGTCTTCTCCGACGACACCAGCGAGGAGATGTGGCAGGAAGGCGGCAAGTACGGCTCGATCGATCCGTGCTATCCGTCCAAGGTCGCGCAGGCGCACATCCACAACCTGCTGTTCCACCACCACAGCGACGCCAAGAAGCTCTCGGCGCTGTTCTTC
>CALFML010000745.1 GCA_937879845.1 uncultured Myxococcales bacterium | reverse complement strand
CTGCCCGCTGAAAGCCAACAGCGCGGTCTGCCCGCCGCCGAGCCCCGACGACCTGGACGGCGACGGCATCGCCAATGCCCGCGACAACTGCAAGTACATCGCCAACGGCGATCAGCGCGACAGCGATCTCGATGGCCAGGGGGATGTCTGCGACAGCTGTCCGCAGGCGGCGAATCCGGGCGGCGGGCCGTGCCCGTTCACCGTCAAGAGCCTGCGCGATCCGTCGCTCGGCACGCGGCCGCGGCTCGGGACCAAGGTGATCGTCAAAGAACTCCTGGTAGTCGGGCTGCGCAGCCTGGCGAGCTTCGGCTTTCACGCCCGCGATCGCAGCGGCTCGCAGGACTACGCCGGCATCCTGGTGTTCACCGGCGGCACGGCCCCTCCCGTGGCCACGGACACCAAGATGCCGATCAAGGTCGGCGACGTAGTTACAGTCGCCGGCACCCTGACGGTGTTCAGTGGCCAGGATGAGCTGGCGACGATCACCGAGCTGCGGGTCACCGGTACGGACAGCGTGGTGCCGCTCGATGTGAGCACGCGCGACCTGCAGAGCGGACAGACCGCCCCGGCGGAGCGGCTGGCCAACCTGCTCGTGCGGGTCAAGGACGTGACCATGCGGCGCCTTGTCACCGCCGGCGCCGATGCGTTCTACGTCACCGATGAGGCCGGGCAGAGCTGCGCCGACATGCTGCCGCCGTGCGCCCAAGTGAGCGATTTCTTGCTCGACAACAACAAAGCAAACGGCCAGCCGCAGTTTATCGCGGAGGGTCCGCTGCGGCAGGTGGTAGGGGTGGTGAGCGCCTTCCGCAACACCTACAGCGTCGAGCTGCGTTCTGCCGGCGACCTTACCCCCTAGCCAGTTGTGGCCGGCGGCGAAGCTCCTGCTAGTCTGGTGATAGTCCCGCTTCACGACCGCGCCCGCATCGGAAGAGCCCACGTCCACTCCCACACGACCCCTTATGGCCGCCCCGCGGCCCTGCCAAGCACCATGACCGAGAATAATTCCGTCCACCCGTCCGAGCGCGATGAGCGTTCCTTGGCCCAGGCCCTATTTCACAAGACCCGCCTCGATCTGGGCTGGGAGCAGCTCACCGAGCAGCTCGCCCAGCGCTGTCACACCGCCCGCGGGGCGACGTTGGCGCGGGCGCTCGGGCCGCTTGAGACCGTCCAAGAGGCGGAGCTGCGGCAGCTTACGATCAGCGAGGCGCGGGCGCTGCAGGACAGCGGCGAGCCGCTGCCGTTTGGCGGCATCACCGATGTGCAGCCGGCGCTGCAGCGATCGGAAAAAGGCGGGGTGCTATTGCCGACCGAGCTGTGCGAGATCGCCAGCACCCTGCATGCCGGCGCGCGGCTGCGGCGCCACCTGGTGAGCCGCCTGCTCCGCGTCCCCAAGCTCAGCGCCCACGCCGAGCGTATCGCCGAGCTGCCCGAGGTCTCCGGCCCGATCAGCGATGCGTTCGACGAACACGGGGCGCTGCGCGACAACGCCTCGCCGGCCTTGGGCGGGCTGCGGCAGCGCGTCAACCATCTGCTCGGCGAGCTGACCCGCCGCACCGACAGCCTGCTCAACGAACAGCACATCGCGCCGCACCTGCAGGATCGCTTCGTCACCCAGCGCGAGGAGCGCTACGTCGTTCCCGTACGCGCCGACGCCCGCACCCGCATCCGCGGCATCGTCCACGGCACAAGCGCCTCGGGCGCCACGGTGTTCGTCGAGCCCGAGGAGATCATCGAGCTTAACAACAAGCTCAAGCTGGCGCAGCTGGAGGTCGCCGAAGAAGAGCGCCGCATCCTCGCCGATCTCTCCCAGCGGGTCGAGCATGCGGCGCCGCGCATCACCACCAACCTGGCGGAGCTTGCGTATCTGGATCTGCTGGATGCGGCGGCGCTCTTATCGACGGCGCTGCGGGCAAACCCGGTGGCGCTGCGGCCGGAGGTGGACGGGGCGGCGGCGCGCATCGATCTGCGCAACGCCCGGCATCCGCTCCTGACCCTGGCGGGAACCGAGGTCGTGCCGAGCGACATCGTGCTGCCGCTCGGCGGGACGCTGATCATCTCCGGGCCCAACGCCGGCGGTAAGACGGTGGCGCTCAAGCTCACCGGGCTGTGCGCGCTGCTGGCCCGCGCCGGGCTGCATCTGCCGGTGCAAGAGGGCTCGGCGATGCCGTGGTTTACCCGCATCCTCACCGATGTCGGCGACGATCAGAGCCTGGAGCGCAACCTCTCGACCTTTTCCGCCCATGTGCTGAACCTGCGGCACTTTCTCGCCCGATCCGGGCCGGACAGCCTGATCCTGCTCGATGAGATCGCGGTCGGCACCGATCCGGAGCAGGGGGCGGCGCTGGCCCAGGCGCTGCTGGAGGCGATGGCGCAGGCGAAGTCCACCGTGCTCATCACGACCCACTACGATCGCCTCAAGGCGCTGGGGGCGAGCAGCGCGCCGTTCGCCAATGCCAGCGTGGGCTATGATCTGCAGCGCCTGCAGCCGACCTACCGCCTGCACCTGGGCATCCCCGGTGCGTCTTCGGCGCTGCCGGTCGCCGAGCGGCTGGGTCTGCCGCCGGCGATCATCGGCCGCGCCAAGGGCCTCATGGTGGCCGGGCAGAGCGGCGTGGAGCAGCTCATGCAGGCGCTGGCGGCGGAGCGCGAGCGCACCCTGCAGCTTCAGGCTACCGCCAACGAGCTGCATGAAGCGGCCCGCCACAAAGAGCAGCAGGCGGCGGAGCTTTTGAACCAAGCGCGCCTGGAGCTCAGCAAGGCGCGGCGCAAAGCCCACGATGAGGCAATCTCCACCCTGCAGGCGGCGCGGCGCGAGCTGGCCGAGACCAAGCTGGCGCTGCGGGCGCAGACCGATCGCCTGCGCGCCCAGAGCGGCGAGAGCGCCCAGCGCGACGGCGACAAAGACGCGCAGGCGGAGTACCAGCGCGCCCAGCGGCGGCTCGATCAGCTGTCGCAGGAGATCGCCGCCGCCGCGCCGCCGCGCCAAGGTCCCACCGGCCGGGCGCCGACCGCGGAGGAAATCAGCATCGGCGCCAAGGTCTACGTGCCGCGCCTGGGTGCCGTGGGGACGATCGCCTCGGACGTGATGCGCGACAAGGTTGTGGTGCAGGTCGGAGCGCTGCGGCTCAACGCCGATCTGGCGGAGCTAGTGTTGCCCGAAGCCGCCGCCGCCGCGCCGGTACGCGCCGCAAACCAGCCGCGCCCCGTCGTGGCCCAGCTGCCGGAGGTCATCCCGCCGCGCACCCCCGATGCCACCATCGACCTGCGCGGCGAGCGGCTGCCCGTCGCCATCGCCCGTACGGAAAAGTTCGTCGACGATGCCCTGCGGGAGTCACGCTCGGCGGTTTTCGTGCTGCACGGTCACGGCACCGGCATCCTGCGCCAAGCCATCCGCAGCCACTTTCAAGACTTCCCGGGCGTACGCAGCGCGCGGCCCGCCGAAGCCAACGACGGCGGCGACGGCGTGACCGTCTTGCAACTGGAAAGCTGAGCGCCGCAAAACGCGCTCTTTAGAGGCCGCAGCCCGGGGGCGCTGCGGCCTTATTCCTTAGTCCTTGCCCGGCTCCGTGCTGCCTGCGGCGTCGGCCTTGCCAGCGTCGGCCGGCTTGGCGTGGCGCAGGGCGGTCGTAACGGCTGTGGTCACGTCTTCGACCAGCTTATCCAGCCGCGCCCCAAGGGTGCTCAGACCGGCTTCACCGGCGGCGCGCAGCTTGCTGAGACGCTCGAACTCCTCCGCGTGGTCCTTCTGCAGCTTCTCCAGCTGCTGCTCCAGCGACGCCTTGGCATCATGGGCGGCCTTGCTCAGCAGATCCTTTAGGACCTCCATCTGGCGGCCGAGCTCGGCCAGGCTCGCCTCGAGCTTCTTTTTGTAATCTTCAAACGGAATACCAGAAGCTCCGTGGGCGTGGCCTTCGCCGCCTTTAGATCCTTCAGGGTTGGCGGCATCGGACGGCGCGGTCTTGGCGTCGGAGTTCGACGTACTCATCGGGCAATCTCCTTGGGCTTGGCAGGACCTATCAGAAGATATGGCGAGGCATCGCGCCGAGGTCCTCCGCCTTTGCAAAGGGCCTGGGCCGCGGCCTCACAGCTACTAATAATCATCGACCGCGCGGCGCACCAGCCGGCAGGGAGCTTTCGGCGCCGCCGCAGGTGTTTTAAGCTGCACCCGTGATCCCCGACCACTTTACCGATCCGCTGGAGCTTTTCGCCCACTACTTCGCCCGCGCCAAGACCACCGAGACCCACGATCCCACGGCGATGTCCCTGGCGACCGCCACGGCAGCGGGACGGCCGGCGGTGCGCATGGTCCTGCTCAAGGGCGTGGACGCCAGCGGGCTTGTCTTTTTCACCAACTACAAGAGCCGCAAGGCCGCGCACCTGACGGAAAACCCGTATGCCGCCCTGTGCCTCCACTGGCCGACGCTGCAGGTGCAGGTGCGCAGCGAAGGCCGCATCGAGCCCGTCTCCGCCGCCGAGTCCGACGCCTACTTCCAGAGCCGGCCGCACGGCAGCCAGCTGGCGGCATGGGCATCGATCCAGAGCGCCAAGCTAGAAAGCCGCGAGCAGCTGCTATCGCGCTATCACGAGGTCGAGCAGCGCTTCGCCGGCCAGCCCGTGCCGCGCCCGGAGTTCTGGGGCGGCTACCGCCTCCTTCCCGATCGCGTGGAGTTCTGGGCCGGCGAGCAGTACCGCATGCACGACCGCCTGCTCTACGAGCGCGCCGACTCGGCGCAAGGCCCCGTCTGGCAGACGAGCCGCCTTTATCCATAAATTCGGATCAGTCGGCGAGAAAGTCGGCGAGCAGCTGGGCAAGGGCGGCGGGCTGGTGGCGCTGCATCATGTGGCCGGCGGCCGTAAGGCGCGCGGTGCGCAGGGACGCGCACTGGCTGAAGGCGGCGATGCGGCGGTCGGTGTCGGCGGTGGCGAGGTGGAAGTCGCTGTCGGCCGCATCGACCACGAGCACCGGGCAGCGCACCTTCTGCCAGAACTGCGATGCGGTGTTGACGCTGAACGGGTAGGGTCCGGGCGTGGTGTGCAGCGGGTCGTGCTTGAACTGATAGGTCCCATCGGCGCCGAGCGTGGTGCCCTGCTCCGCCAGGCGCAGCGCCAGCTCGCGCGGGAGCCGCGGGTCGGTCTTGACCAGGCGCTCGGCGGCTTCCGACAGGCTGCGGTAGCGGCGCGGCGGCAGCTTGCGGACGCGCGCCCAGGCATCGAGCCAGATGCGCACCCGATCCGGCCACGACACATGCTCGGCTTCCGGCGGTCCGAGCCCTTCGAGCAGGGCCAGACGGTGGATGCGCTCGGGAAAGCTGCCGGCGTAGTAACCGACGACGCTGCCGCCCATCGAGTGGCCGACCAGCGACACCCGCTGCCGCCCGAGCTGCGCTATCACCTCATGCAGATCGGCCAGGTAATCCATGAAGTGGTAATAGCCGCCGGCCCCGATGTGCGAGCTGTCGCCGTGCCCGCGCAGATCCGGCGCAATTATATGGAAGCGGCCTAAAAGACCCGCCGCCACCGTGTCATCCCAGGTGTGCGCATAGTCAAGGAACCCGTGGACCAGCACCACCGTATGGCTGAGCGCGGGGTCGTCGCCGCCCCACTCAAGGACGTGGTAGGTAAGGCCGGTGCCGAGCTGCAGCCGGCGCGAGACCGGACTGGGATTAGCGTCGGGCATCGGCAAGCGCCTTGGAAATGCTGGTGAGACCCGCCTGCAGCTCCGGCAGGCTCGGCCAGCCGTAGCCGATGCGCATGTAGTGGCGCGGCTGCTCGAACCAGTGGCCGGGGCCGACCACCGTGGCGTAGCGCTCGCAGAGCGTGGCGTAGAAGCGGTCGATGTCGATGTGCGCCGGCTCCTGTCCGGGCCCCTCCAGCGAGCGGATGCGCGGAAAGCCGACCACCCCGCCCGCCGGCTGCACCCACTCCAGATCGTCTTGACCGGCCATGAAGTCGCGGACGACCGCGAAGCCGGCGGCGATGCGCCCCTTGATCTCCGGCAGCCAGGTCGAGCGCCGCCGCAGGGCCTGGGCGGCGATCTCTTCATCGACGATGGAGTTGCAGATGAAGATCTGCTCCTTGGCGGCGAGCAGCGTCTCGTACAAGGCGGGATCGCGGGTCGCCGCCCAGCCCAGGCGCAGGCCCGGCAGCCCGTAGGTCTTGGACAGGCTGCAGACGCTGATCGCCCGCTGCGACAGCGTTGCGGCCGACGGCAGGAGCGGCCCGAAGGTCATCTCGCGATAGGTCTCATCGACCAGCAGGTAGATGCCGTGCTGTTCGCACAAGGCGATGGCGCCGCGCAGGGTGGCTTCATCAAACACGGTGCCGGTCGGGTTGTGCGGGCAGGTCAGGCTGACAAGGCGGGTGCGCGGGGTGATGAGCGCCGCCAGTTCCGCCAGATCCACCTGCCAGCCGCGGTCGAAGCGCAAGTCGAGGAAGCTGATGGCGCAGCCGATGGCGCGGGGCGTCTCGATGTTGGTGGCGTAGTTGGGCCGCACCACGATCAGGTGATCTTCGGCGGTGAGGAGGCTGGTCGCGATCATGAACAGCGCCGCGGCGGCGCCGACGGTGGTCAGCACCTCGCCGGGCTCGACCCCGGCGCCCGCCGCGAGCTGGGCGCGGAGCTCCGGGTGGCCGCGGTGGTCGTGGTACATGAGCACCAGATCGTCCAGCTGCACGCCCAGGGAGCGCAGCTTCGTATCGGTGCACGAGCTCTCGGCGAGGTTATAGCGGATGCGGTCGTAGCCGAACTCCTCCGGCGACTCGACCTCGATCGGCATGCGGCGGTACTTCACGGGGAGTCCTTGTCCTTGCCAGGTTCTTGCCGGGTCCTCGCCAGGTCCTCGCCCGATTCTCTGGGAACGGGCCGCCCGGCGCGGCAGGCCATTTTGACAGCAGAAGGAGCCGGGCAAAATAGCAAACCGACTTTCAGTAAACGACTTTGGTGACGCCGTGCGCGGGATCCCAGGTCAGGTAGCCGCCCTGGAAATCCTGGCGCGTGCCGGCGCCGTAGGCGTACTCGCCGGACACGGGGAAGCGCAGCTCGGCGTGGGTGCTGCCGGTCAGGTACGTTTGCCAGAAGCCCAGGGCGACGCGGAAGCCGGTGTCGAAGATCGCCAAGTCGCCCAGGGTCCCGCCGGTGAAATCCTGAACGTAGCCGAAGTCCCAGAGATGGGCGTACGTGCCGCCGCCGTGGTCGAATGGCGAGCCGTTTGCCCCCGTGCCCCCGGTCGCCGCCCAGGTGTTGCGGATCGCCGACACCACCGCTCCGCCGTCGCGCACGCCGACATAGTGAGCCGCGGCGCGGAAGCGGGAAAGCGCCGGCTTGGCGCTGCCATCGGCGCGGAACAGCCCGTAACCAAAGCCGGGTCCGTCATCGAGCTGAAACCACAGCGCGCTGCGCACGTAGGGTTTGGTTTTGACCACGGCGAGCGCCTGCGCCAGGTTCGCCGCCTGCACCGTCTCATCGACCGCGGCGTTGGTCCAGCCGAACTCGGTGAGCCAGGTCGCCTTGGCGCTGGACGAGCCTTCGTAGCGGGTGATGACGCCGTGGATGTAGTCCAGGTATTTGCCGAACAAGCTCGTGCTGAGCGCCCCGCCTTGGCTTACATAGATGTGCTGGCCGACGGCATCCAGGGGATAGCCGCCGCAGTGCAGGCGGGCCCAGCCGAACTTGCCGCTGGCGATGCCCTGGTCGTAGGTCTGCGTCAGATAGTCGGCGCCGGCGGGGCCGGTGCCCGGACCGCCGATCTCGTGGCCGAATAGTCCCCCGGAGACAACTTCGACGGCGACCGGGGACTCGCAGCGCACCTGGGCGTAGCAGGCGGTGAGCAGCGCGGCGAAGTTGGACGGGTAGATGAAGCTGCAGCCGGTGAAGGTGCCGGGCGATGGGTTATCCGACCAGCAGTTGGGCTCGTTCCAGATCTCCCAGCGGGCGATGCGGCCTTCGTAGTGGCGGGCGATGCGGCCAAAAGCCTGGCTGAAGGCGTCGATGAAAGAGTTATTGCCGTCGCTGCCGCCGTGCTCGCGGTTGTTGCGGGTCCAGTCGGCCTGGCTGCCGCGCCAGCTCTCGTTGGACAAAAGGCCCAGCACCTGCAGGCCGCGGGCGCGCAGGCGGTCGATGATCTGATCGTAGGCGGCGTAAAACGCCGGCGTGTCGCTGGCGTGCGGACCGAGGCGGAAGTTGATGCGGACAAAGCCGCCGGCCTGCGACAAGCGATCCGCCACCGCATCGGTGATGAGCACCCGCCCGGAGTCGTCGATCGGCTGGCCGGGCTGGCTGCCGTGCGGCCCGGCGACAAGCTGCGAGGTCGGCACGGTGGCGGCGCGCAGGGAAAGCGGCGGCGGCACCTCAGGGTCGGACGGGGCGGCGCCACAGCCGCCCCCCAGCGCAGGCAGCAAAGCGGGCAGCAGCAACGACAAGTACGTAGCGATGCGCCGCGAAAGCACAGGCAGGCGCGGCTGCGGCCAGGGACGTTTCAAGGTAGGCATCGGGCGGCTCCGTGAGTTTTTTCGCAGCCTTGCACGCCGCGCCGCCCGCGGTAAACCGGCGCTCCGGATCGGCCGCGGCATATTCGCGCCTATCGTCGGGCGCCCGTGAAAAAAAGCTTTATGAGATCGCCGTCTGCCCCGTCAAAATGAGCTAACGATTCACCTAGGAGAGACCCGCATGTCCGCGCCGCTCACCCACCGCCTGCTCTGGCCCGCCGCCGCGCTCTTTTTATGCGCGCTGCCGGCGCTGTCGCAGGCTCAGGCGCCCAAAGCTGCCGCCCCCGCGGCGGCCGGTGCCCCGGTGTTCAAGAACCTCCAGTTCCTGCCCAAGGACATCACCAAGCCCGCCCTCCGCATGACCATGAAGGAGATGGCCAAGGCCCTCAATGTGGACTGCGATCACTGCCACAAAGAGCCGGACATGGCCGCCGACACCGACAAGAAGAAGACGGCGCGCGAGATGATGGAGATGGTAAAGACCATAAACGCCAAGTTCCCGATGACGATGAAGAAGGTCACTTGCTGGACCTGCCATCGCGGCAAGCAGGAGCCGGAGCTCGGTCCGAAGTAGATCGATGTCGGCGCGGCGGCAGGCGGCCGCGCCGGCGCTCAGTCGGGGGGACCGGAGCCGTCGGCCTCCAAGGTCTGGCGGAGCAGGGCGATGGCGCGGGCGTGCAGGCGCGAGGTCCACGATTTCGACAGACCCATGCCGGCGCCGACCTGCTCCAGGGTCTGATCGTGGAAGTAGTACTGCTCGACCAGGTAGCGCTCTTTGTCCGGCAGCTTGGTGAGCGCGCGGCGGACGCGCTCGGCCAGCTGGAGGCGCTCCAGCTGCTCGTGCGGGGCGGCGCGCTCGTCCAGAAGCTGCTGCTCTTCATGGCGGCCGAGCAGCGTGACGAACACCGCGGCGACGCCGTTTAAGGCTTCGGCGATGTCGCGGACGCGCTCTTCCACTTCGCCGGAACCGCCGGTGCTGCGGCTGCGGCCGGGTCCGGCGGCCTGCTCGCTCAGGCCTTGGCCTTGCTCGCGGGCCGCCATGTTTTGCAGGTAAGCGTTGGTGCGCTCCTCCAGCCGCAGCCGTGCGTACTCGCTGCGCGGCAGCCAGCCCATCGAGCGCAGCCCATCGAACATCGCCCCGCGCACCCGATAATAGGCAAAGGTCGTGAACGCGACCCCGTGCCGGTCGTCGAAGCGCTGGCCGGCTTCGATGAGCCCCTGCATCCCGAATCCGACCAGATCGTCGAACTCGACCATCGGCACCTGCTCGCGCAGCTTGCGGGCGATCGAGCGGACAAACGGGATGTGATCCTCCACCAGGCGCTTCTGCGCTTCCGGCGATCGGGTGCCGAGGCCCGGCGCGCTGGCGGCGCGCGCGGGAGGCGGAGACGCGGCGGCTGGGGCTGCGGCCGCGGGAGACGCAGCCGGGGACCCCGGGGGCTTGCGGGCCGGCGGCTTCGGGCCTGTCATCGTCTGCTTAGTATACAGGCTCTGGCCAGGCCGGAACGCGGTTGCTGCTACTCGTCGGCTCCGGCTTCGTCTTCGCCGTCGGGCTCATCGGCGAACGCGGGGTCGGGCTCCGCCGCGCCGCCGGCCTCGCCGCGATCGAGCTTGCGGTAGATCGTCCGCGTGGCGATCCCCAGGAGCTGCGCGGCGAGCCGCTTGTCGCCTTTGGTGTAGTGCAGGGTCTCACGGATCGAGGTGCGCTCGATCTCATCGAGCGTCGTCCCGATGGCGAACGACAGCCGCGGCGGTCCGGCGTGCCCGGCCGACTCCAAGCGGGCGCCGCCGGAGCGGATCTCCTGCGGCAGGTCCTCCACATCGACGATCGGCTGGCGGCACAGCACCACCGCGCGCTCCAGGGCGTTTTCCAGCTCGCGGACGTTGCCGGGGTAGTGGTAGCGCGACAGGACTTCCAGCGCCGGACGGCTGATGCCGGTGACCAGCTTCTGGTTTTTTTCGCGGAAGCGCGACAGGAAGTGATCGACCAGGAGCGGCACGTCGTCCAGGCGCTGGCGCAGCGGCGGGACCTCGATGGCGATGACGTTTAGACGGTAGTAGAGATCCTCGCGGAAGCGGCTCTGCTCGACCATGCGGCGCAGATCCTTGTTGGTCGCCGCGACCAGGCGAATATCGACGCGCCGCAGCTTGCCGCCGAGCGGCTCGATCTCGCCCTCCTGCAACACGCGCAGCAGCTTGACCTGCAGGTGCAGCGGGATCTCCGCGACCTCATCGAGGAACAGCGTGCCGCCGTCGGCCTGCGCGAAGCGGCCGTCGCGCCGGCTGGTCGCGCCGGTGAACGCGCCCTTTTCATAGCCGAATAGCTCGCCTTCCAAGATCGACTCGGGCAGGGCGGCGCAGTTGACCGGCACGAGCGGCCGCCCGGCGCGCGGCGACTGCTCATGCAGGTGACGCGCCAGAAGCTCCTTGCCGGTGCCCGACTCGCCCAGGAGCAGCACCGTCGCCTGCGACGGCGCCGCCTGGCCGATGATGTCCAGGGTCCGCCGCATCGCCAGCGACTGCCCGACGATCGGCCGCCGCTGCGCCGCCGCCAGCTGCGAGCGCAGGGCGCGGTTTTCCGCCACCAGGGTCTGGCGCTCCATCGCCTTACCGACCACCCGCAGCACGTGGGCGCGCTTGAGCGGCTTGGTGATAAAGTCGTACGCGCCGTCCTTCATCGCCTCGACCGCGGTCTCGATGGTGCCGTAGGCGGTCATGAGGATGACCTCGGTCTCCGGCGACAGCTTGCGCGCCGCCTTGAGCAGATCCATCCCCGACAGGCTCGGCATCATGAGGTCGGTGAGCACGACATCGATGCGCTGCTTGCGCAGGAGCTCCAGCGCATCGCGGCCGTCGCGGCAGGTGAGGACCGCGATCTCGCGCGCGGCGGCCTCGCCTTCGGACGGCGGCGGGGTGTAGCGCTGGAAGATGCGCTGCAGGGACTCCACGTTTCCGGCTTCATCGTCCACGATGAGCAGGGTTTTTTGCGACATAGAGATCGGCACGGGCAGAGACATCGGCGCTACGCACCTCACTGCGGAGGCGATTATCGTGGCATAAGCCCGCCGCCCTACCAAGTCGGCACTGCGGGTTTCTCTCGCAACTTTGCTGCCCCCAGCGCTCGCGCCGCGGCGGCGCCCGGACGGCCGCGGCGAGCGCTAAAGCCCCGCTAAGTTCCGGAAATGTCTTATAAATAGCTCGTTATGTCACTGTTGTATTATTATATGATAAAATTGGGATCCCGCGCTAATAGCGTAACCATTTGATTAAGGAGGTCTCATGCGGATCGCACGCCCCTTCGGCACATTAAGCCGTGTTCTCAGACGCTTTGGTTCTGTGGGTCTCTACGGTGGCATTCTCGGCGCAGCGCTGTGGTATGGCTGCGCTGGCAGCAATACCGACTATGCCGGAAATGTAGTTGACGGAGGGGTTGGAGATTCAAGCACTGGCGGACCACCAGACCTTACATGTGTCAAAAACCCGAATGAAGATCTTCCCGATGATATGGGCCTTGACACGAACTGCGATGGAATCGATGGCGACACGACGTTGGCCATCTTCGCATCGCCGACCGGCGATGACGCGAACCTGGGGACGATGGAGAGCCCGGTCAAGACGATTACCAAGGCCTTGGCCCTGGCGCAGCAGCAGCAGAAGCACGGCGTCTACCTGAACATGGGCACGTACAACGAGTCGGTGACGCTGGTCGACGGCATCGGCGTCTACGGCGGCTACGACGCCGCCAACAAGTGGGTGCGCACCAAGGCCAACACCACGACGATCAACGGCGGCCCGACTGCGGTCACCGCGAGCAACCTCAAGCTGGAGACGCACCTGGACTGGGTGACGATCCGCTCCGCTGCGGGCGCCGCCGGAACCACCGCCAACCGCGCCGGCGGCTCCAGCTACGGCGTCTATGTCGTCAACAGCACCGGCGTGCTGCACCTGCGCAGCGACATCATCGTCGCTGGCAACGGCGGCAACGGCGCGGCCGGGACCAGCGGCGCCACCGTGACCACGGGTCCGGCGACCAATCCGGGCGGCAACGGCGGCAACGGCGGCGGCGGCGCCAGCGGCAGCTCCAACGGCGGCACCGCGGGTGTGGCGGGTCCCTCGCTCTGCGCCCGCACGGGCGGCACGGGCGGCGCCGGCTCGCGCGGTAATAACGGCGGCGGCGGCAGCGATGGCGCCGCCAACGCGGGCTCGGGCGGCGCCGGCGGCAGCTCCTCGCCGGTCTGTTTCGCCTCGGCGAACAAGGGCGGCGATGGTCTCAACGGCGCAAACGGCGGCAACGGAACCGTCGGCGTGCAGGCCTCGCCGGCCGGCTCTCCGACTGCCGGCGGCTTCGTGCCGGCATCCGGCGGCAGCGGCGTCTCCGGCATCACCGCGTCGGCCGGCGGCGGCGGCGGGGCCGGCGGCGGCGGCGTCAGCACGGTGTTCTGCAGCGCTGACACCGGCGGCGGCGGCGGCGGCGGCGGGGC
>CALFML010000744.1 GCA_937879845.1 uncultured Myxococcales bacterium | reverse complement strand
GCTCGGGCTGTCGCTGCTCGGGGAGCCGGTGCGACTGCGGGAGGCGGGGGCGATCCTGCGTCATCCGCGCAACGCGGCGCGGGCGGCGATCGATCTGTTGCGGCTCATCCGCATGATCGCTGGGGGCTGATTAAGAACGCGATCGCGATAAATTTAGACGGTTTTCGGGCTGCGCCGCGGGGCCTGTCACCTGCGGCACCCCGTCGCTGGCGCGCCGGGGTCCCCGCCTCCGGTGCCATCCGCTGCGGAGGAGGATGGCTGGACGATATTGGCGGCGGCTTAGGGGCGTCGTGCAGATAAAGGATCCGCGGCGAGCTCGGGGAGGGAGATGTCGTAGGGCGGATGCGCTACGCCGCAGTCGGTAATGATCGCGGTGATGAGGCGGGCGGGGGTGATGTCGAACGCGGGATGGCGCGCCGCGACGCCGGGCGGGGCGATGGCGATGCCGCCGAGGCTCGTCACCTCGGCTGAGCTGCGCTCCTCGATCGGGATCAGCGAGCCATCGGCCAGGCCGAGGTCGAGCGTCGAGCGCGGCGCGGCGACGAAAAACGGAATCTCGTGCGCCCGCGCCAGCACGGCCAGCGAGTACGTGCCGATCTTATTGGCGATGTCGCCGGAGCGGGCGATGCGGTCGGCGCCGACGATCACCGCTGCGACTTCGCGGCGGGCCATGAAGTGTCCGGCCATGTTGTCGGTGATAAGGGTCACGGGGACCCCGGCCCGCTGCAGCTCCCAGGCGGTGAGACGGGAGCCTTGGAGATAGGGCCGCGTCTCGTCCGCCAACACGGCGATGCGGCGGCCCTGCCGGTGGGCGGTGCGGATGACGCCGACCGCAGTGCCGTAGCCGCCGGTCGCAAGACCGCCGGCGTTACAGTGGGTGAGGATGTTGCCGTCGGGTAATAGCGGCGCACCGAACTCGCTCATGCGCAGGCACATGGCGATGTCTTCGCAGCGGATCGCATCGGCTTCGGCGATAAGCGCGGTGAACAAAGCGTCGGGCTCCGGAGTGCCGCCGGCGGCGGCGCGCACCGCATCGATGCGGCGGCGCATCCGACCGATCGCCCAAAACAGGTTCACCGCGGTCGGCCGCGTCGCCGCAAGCGTCGTCAGCGCGGTGTCCAGATCTTCCCCTTGCCGCGCCGCCAAGGCGACGCCGTACGCCGCGGCGATGCCTATAGCCGGAGCGCCGCGCACCACCATGCGGCGGATGGCATCGGCGACCTGGCGGTAGTCGCGATAGCGATGCCACAGCTCTTCCTGAGGCAGCCGCAGCTGGTCGATAAGCAATAGCTCCTTGGCCGCAGCATCCCACCGCAGAGGCGATAAAAGTGCCGGATCATCGTGTCGCATGGGTCTTACGCCTTCTCGTCAAGGAGCCGCAGCAGGATGTCGTTTACCAGCTCCGGCTTGGCCCGGCCCGCGGTCGCAGCCAGGACCTTGCCGACGAAAAATCCGAGCAGCTTGGGATTTTGCCGGTACTTGGCGACCTGGGTCTGATTCTCGCTCGCTGTGATGACCTGCCGGCAGACCTGCTCGATCGCCGCCGCGTCGGTCAGCTGGCGCAGTCCCAGGGCATCGATGATCGCCGCGGCGCGCTCCCCCTGCGCGTACATGCGGGCGAACACCTCCTTGGCCTGCTTGCCGCTTACCGTCTCATCGGCGACAAAGCGCAAAAGCTCCGCCAGCGCGTCGGCGCTCACCGGGGACTTTTCGATCGCGCGGCCGTCGCGGTTGAGCGCCCCCAGGAGCTCGGTCAGAAGCCAGTTGCTGCAAAGCTTCGCCAGGGAGCGATCCCGGGTCCCAAGCTCCGCCCCGTCCGCCGGCTCTGCCGCCGGCACCCCGAGCGCCGCGAGCAGCTGATCGAAATAGTCGCAGAGCTCGCGCTCCGCCGTGAGCACCGCGGCGTCATACAGCGACAGTCCGAGCCGCTCGCGATAGCGGTCGAGCCGCTGCATCGGGGTGAGCGGCAGACGCTCGCGCACTTCTGCAAGCCACTGCGGCGAAATCACGAGCGGCGGCAGATCGGGATCGGGAAAGTAGCGGTAGTCGTGCGCCGACTCTTTGCTCCGCTGGCTGCGCGAGGTTCCGGTCTGCGCGTCCCAGCCGCGCGTCTCCATCACGATCTGTCCCCCGCCGCGCCGGATCGCGGTCTGCCGGGCAATCTCATGCTCGATGGCTTTTTGCACGTACTTGAACGAGTTTATGTTCTTAAGCTCCGTGCGCACCCCCAGCGCCGTGGTGCCGCGCGGCCGGATCGAGACGTTGGCGTCGCAGCGCAGCGACCCCTCCTCCATGTTGCCATCGGAGATCCCGAGAAACCGCACGAGCTGACGCATCGTCCGCAGATACTCCGCCGCTTCCTCGGCCGAGCGCAGATCCGGCTCCGACACGACCTCGATGAGCGGCACGCCGGCGCGATTAAAATCAATCAGCGACGATCCGGCGCCGGGCACGTGCAAGCTCTTGCCGGCGTCTTCCTCCAGATGGATGCGCACGAGCCGCACCTGCCGCTTGTCGCCGTTTAGCAGGAACTGCAGCACGCCCCCTTCGCACAGCGGGGCGTCATACTGGCTCACCTGATAGCCCTTGGGCAGGTCGGGATAGAAGTAGTTCTTGCGCGCAAACTCGCTGCGCAGCTGGATCTGGCAGCCGCACGCAAGGCCCATGCGCAGCGCGAACTCCACGACGCGGCGGTTCAAAACCGGCAAGCTCCCCGGCAGCCCGAGCGTGTACGGATCGATGAGCGAGTTGGGCGGCGCCCCGAACTCGGTCGAGGCGGCGGTGAATGCCTTGCTCGCGGTGTTGAGCTGGATGTGGCACTCAAGGCCGATGACCGGTTCGTACTCGGTCGTTTCGGCTGCGGTTTTCACGTCGGCATTTTCAGCCGCGGAAGCGGTCATCGGCGCACCTCCGCGGTCGGCAAAGGCGGTCTCCGCGCGTGCCAATCGGTCGCCCGCTGGTATCCGGCGGCGGCGCGCAGCACGGCCTCCTCCCCCAAAAGCGGCCCGAGCAGCTGCAGCCCCACCGGCAGCGGCGCGCTACATCCTCCTTCCGGCTGCACGAACCCGCACGGCACCGAGATCCCCGGCAGCCCCGCGAGGTTGGCGCCGACCGTGAAAACATCGGCCAGGTACATCGCCAGCGGATCCGCGTGCCGCTCGCCCAGCGCAAACGCCGGTACCGGAGAGGTCGGCGTCGCCAGCACATCGCACTGCGCAAACGCGGCGGCGAACTCGCGGGCGATGAGCGTCCGCACTTGGCTGGCGCGGCGGTAATAGGCGTCGTAGTAGCCGGAGCGGAGCACGAACGTGCCAAGCAGGATGCGCCGCTTCACTTCCGGACCGAAGCCGGCGGCGCGGGTGCGCTTGTACATCTGGTCTAGCGCGCTGCCGCCGGCGGCGAGCTCGGACGGAGTGGCGGTGACGCGCAGGCCGTAGCGGACGCCGTCGTAGCGCGCCAGGTTGCTCGATGCCTCGGCGTTGGCGATCAGGTGATAGGCGGCGATGCCGTAGCGGGTTAGCGGCAGCGCGACCTCGCGCAGCTCCGCCCCTTCGCGCTGAAGGACGGCCGCGGCCTCTTGCACCCGCGCGGCGACCTGCGGGTCCAGACCCTTGGCAAAATATTCGCTGGGCAGACCGACGCGCAGGCCGCGCAGCGGCAGCGCACACGCGCCGACGTAGTCCGGCTGCCCCTGGGCCAGGCTGGTGGCGTCGTGCGGATCGTGCCCGCCGATCACTTGCAGCGCCAGCGCCACATCGGCGGCGCTGTGGCCAAGCGGCCCGACTTGATCGAGCGAGCTGGCAAACGCAATGACGCCGTAGCGCGACACGCGGCCGTAGGTCGGCTTAAGACCGGTGACGCCGCACAGCGCCGCGGGCTGCCGGATCGATCCGCCGGTATCGGTGCCCAGCGTCAGCGGGCACAGCTCCGCCGCTACCGCCGCCGCCGAGCCGCCCGAGCTCCCGCCCGGCACGCGCCCCAGATCCCAGGGGTTATGGCACGGCCGCACCGCCGATTTTTCGTTCGAGCTGCCCATCGCAAACTCATCCAGGTTGAGCTTGCCGAGGATCACCGCCCCCGCCGCCCGCAGCCGCGCCACCGCGGTCGCATCGTACGGCGGCACGAAACCCTGCAGGATCTTCGAAGCCGCCGTAGTGGCCAGCCCGCGCGTGCAGAGCATGTCCTTTATCCCGACCGGAACCCCACAAAGCGGAAGGGCCTCGCCCTCGCCGTCGCGCACCCGCTGATCGACCGCCGCCGCCTGCGCCAGCGCCCCATCGGCATCAAGCGCCAGGAAACACCCGAGCCGCTCATCCAGCGCCGCCACCCGCTGCAGATACCCCTGCGTCACTTCCATGGCCGAGACGCGGCCGCTTCGTACCGCGGCCGCGAGCTCCGCGACTCCATGAAACTCCATGGCCGCCCTAGCCTTCGCTCAACTCCGCAGGGTCGTAGGTACTGCCTGCGGCTTCGTGAGCGGCGGAAAAGATGGCCGGAACCGAGAAGAACGCCGACTCTTTGGCCGGGGCGCGCTTCAGCGCGGCGGCCGACGAGTCATGGTCGCCGACGATGTCGGCGCGCAGCGGACAAAAGAGCTGCACCGCATGGGTTGTCGGCGGCACTCCGGCCACATCGACCTCGGCGAGCTGCGCGGCGTAGTCGAGGATCGCCGACAGCTCGCGGCCCAGCGGTTCCAGATCGGAGTCGCTGATGAGAATCCGCGCCAGCTCGGCCGTGGTGCGCACTTCCGACGCGGACAGGACGGCGCAATTGCGGTCTGAGAATTCCGGGGATTTTTCCGGGGCTGGGTCCATGGCGCCGCAGTCTAGGCATAACTCCAGCCGCAGCAAAAGCTCCTTGGCGGCGGGTCAGACGGCGCCGGCGCCACACTCGGCCGACGGCTGCGGGCGCGGTCGAAAAGATGGCGCCGGCGCCGCGCTTGGCCGACCTCTGCGGGTGCGGTCGAAAAAACGGCGCGGCGCCGCGCTTGGCCGACCTCTGCGGGTGCGGTCGAAAAAACGGCGCGGCGCC
>CALFML010000743.1 GCA_937879845.1 uncultured Myxococcales bacterium | reverse complement strand
AGGCCGATCGCGATCGCCACCGGGATCCAGCCGCCGGCGGCGATCTTGGCGACGTTGGCGCTCAAAAACGACAGGTCGATGATGAGGAAGGTGCCGGCGATGGCGACGATCTTGCCGATGCTCCAGTTCCAGCGCTCGCGGGCGATCACCGAAAACAGGATCGACGTGATGGTCATCGTGCCGGTGACCGCGATGCCGTAGGCGGCGGCCAGGCCCGAGGAGCCTTCGTTGCGGAAGGCGACGACCAGGGCGAGGCTGCCGACCATGAGCATGGTGTTGATCTCGGGGATGTAGATCTGGCCTTCGGCCTCGCCCGAGGTATGGACGATCTGCACGCGCGGCCAGAAGCCGAGCTGCACCGCCTGCCGCGTCACCGAGAACGCGCCCGAGATCATCGCCTGCGAGGCGACGACCGCCGCCGCCGTGGCGACCGCCACCATGGGGAACTGCCCCCACGCCGGCACGACCTGATAAAAGGGGTTAAACGCCACCGGGTTGATCATGCTGCCGCCGTGCGGATCCGGCATATAGAACTGCGCGTCGTGCCCGTGCGCCAAAAGCCACGCCCCTTGGCCGAAGTAGTTGATCAGCAGCGAGGGGAACACCACCGCGAACCAGGCCAGGCGGATCGCCCGCGTGCCAAAGTGGCCCATGTCGGCGTACAGCGCCTCGCCGCCGGTGACGCACAGCACCACCGCGCCCAGGGCGAGGAAGCCGTGCACCTTGTGCTCGATGAAGAAGCGCACCGCGTGCAGCGGGTTTATGGCGGCGAGGATGGCCGGGTTTTTCAGGATCCACGGCATCCCGCTCAGCGCGATGCTGACAAACCACACCACCATCACCGGTCCGAACAGGGCTCCCACCTTGGCCGTGCCGCGCTTTTGCACCAAAAAGAAGCCGACCAGGATGATCACGGAGATCGGCAGCACGTAGGGCCCGAGCGCCGGGGATCGCGCCTGCAGACCTTCGACGGCGCTGAACACCGAGATGACCGGCGTTATCACCCCGTCCCCGTAGAGCAGCGACGCCCCGAACAGCCCGATGAGGACCAGGGCCATGCGCCCGTGGGCTTTTTTGCCGACGTTGCCGCGCGGGGCGATGAGCGACAGGAGCGACATCGTGCCGCCCTCGCCGTTGTTGTCGGCGCGGAGGATGAAGGAGATGTACTTGAACACCACCACCATCGTCAGCGCCCAGAACACGAGCGACAGGATGCCAAAGACGTTGGGGTTGGTGATCTTGATCCCGTGCTCGCCGGTGAAGCACTCCTTGAGCGAGTAAAGGGGCGAGGTGCCGATATCGCCGTACACCACCCCCACTGCGCCCAGAGAGACCAGGAGCAGATCGCGCAGGTTTTCGATCTTGGGCCCGTGGTGGATTCCCGACGCGGCGGGGGTGCCGCTGAGCGAGCGCCCCGAAGCGGCGTGGCTGGAAGAAGACACAGAGGGCGTCTGCGGCGACGAGCTGCCTGGACTCACCCCGGGATTAGAGGGTGGGCCCGGCGTTCGCGGCGACCTGGAAGAAGGCGGCATAGATTTGACCGCATTATTCCATGAACTAACTGACCGTTGGCTATCAAGCGTCGGCGAAGCTTGCGCCGACCGCTGCCTAAGCCGCGATTAACTCGGGCAGGAGCAAGGCTTGACTAGCGCCCACCCATTGATTTTCGCTACGATAAAAAAATGTCATCAATGTCACGAATCATTGCGGGGCCAGTCCTTGGCCTAGGCCTAGCGGTCCTGGGGATGGCGGGGTGCTTCCTTCGCCCCAACACCGTCATGGAGCGCTTCAACGGCGAGTTCCGCTGCCCCAAAGAGCAGATCAAGATCGAGCGCCCCGACAAGAACCAGCCGGACTTCTTCCGCGCCAGCGGCTGCAACCGCCGCGCCGCCTACCGCTGCACCGGCGACTACGGTGAGTTCTGCGAGCGCATCGGTCAGCCCGAGACCATCCACCCCGAGACCGGCACGATCGACACCCCGGCTCCGAACATCGGCACCCCGCCGCCAGCCCACGAGTGAGCGCCTAGTCCGGGCTTTTGGGGCAGCGCCCAGGTATTGTTTTCGGCTAACGGCTGCTAACTATTTGTAGCGCTTTGGCGCGGCTCTCCGGCGTGAGCAGGGATCCGCCAAGAGCTTCTGGGCGCTGTAACCCGACCAAGCTGTTGACCATCTTCCCCCGCGACGCGTATGCTCCGCGCTGACGAGGGAACACGCATGAAGCTCTATTCAGGAAAGATCCCGACGATTGCCGGGGATCTGCTGCGCAAGCTCAAAGAGGCCGGCGACATCGAGGTCAACGATCTTCACGAGGCCCAGCTCGATGTTGAGGCGGTGCTCAAAGAGTACCTGCGCCTGGATCGCGATCTTACTGAGAAGGCCAAAGACTTCATGGAGAAGCGGAAGCTGCCCTATGAGCAGTTTCAGAAGATCAAGCGCTCCCTGGCCGAGGAGCGCGACTTCGGCATGGGCGAAGAGTCGGTGGCCTACCTGGCCAACCAGATCATCGAAGCCTTCATGCACTCGCGCTTCATCGACGAGGTGTACGCCGACGATGTCGAGCTGCGCCAGCGCCTCCAGGTCATCCTGCGCAAGCACCTTATGGCCGACGAGGGCATCGATCAGGAGGTGCGCCGCCGCATCAAGAACCTGCAAGAGGGGACCACGACCTGGGACATCGAGTACCAGCGCATCATGGAGCAGGTCAAACGCCAGCAGAAGCTGGAGTGATCCTTGGCACCAAGCCTCGGTTAACGTCAACGATTCACAGCACGATCCACAGCTTCACCGCACAGCCCTGCACTTTGGGAGGCCTCTTTTGAGTCGCGAAGATCTGGTCGAGATGAACGGTACCGTCACCAACGTGATGGTCGGCGGCAACTTCGAGGTAGTGACGCCCGAGGGCCACAAGATCCTGGCGCGCCTGTCGGGACGCATGCGCCGCTTTCGCATCCGCGTGGTGCTCGGCGACCAAGTTCTGGTAGGCGTCTCTCCCTACGATCCGACCCGCGGTCTTATCACCCGCCGCACCTGAGTCCCGGGGCGACGCCGTCCCATCCGGCTATCAACCTACAGGCCCTGCGCCGCCTTTGGCGCAGGACGGATGCGATCTTTGATCGCTGCGACAATCCGCGCGGCCGCGTTGCCGTCGTCAGCGCTGCGGGCATAGGCCGCCGCGGCGGCGCGCATGCCGGCGATGCCGTCGTCTTGCAAAAGCGCCAGGGCGCGGGGGACCAGGGTCGCTGCGCGGTTGCCGCACAGGGCGGCGCAGCCGCTCTCCACAAGATAGGTCCACTCGGTCTCAGCGCGCAGCACGAGCACCGGGGTGCCGACCGCATACGCTTCCTCCTGCAGTCCGCCCGAATCGGTGAGCAGCGCCCGCGCACTGCTGAGCAGCGCCTGCATGTCCAGGTAGCCGAGCGGCGGGAGGACATGGATGCGCGGCGGCACGGGCAGCCGCAGCTCCTCCATCATCTTGCGGGTGCGCGGGTGCAGCGGCCAGCAGATCGGATGGTGCTCGGCCACCTTGGCCAGACCGCGGAGCAGATCCGGCAGAACGTCGGCGGCGGTGTTTTCGGCCCGATGCACGGTGCACAGGGCGAGCTGCGCCGGCGTCGCGACGCCTAAAGCGGCGCAGACTTCGCCGACGATCGGACGGCTGCGGGCGCGGGTGATGAAGTGGCGCGCCGCATCGATCGAGGTCGAGCCGACCACCACCACCGCGTCGTCGGCGATGCCCTCGCGGCGCAGGTTGGCGGCGGCATCGACGCTCGGGGCGAGCAGCAGCGCGGCGCAGTGATCGACCAGGACGCGGTTTATCTCCTCCGGCATGGTGCGGACGTGCGAGCGGCAGCCGGCTTCGGCGTGAATGACCGGCACCCCCAGCTTGGCCGCCGCCAGCGCCGCGCCGAGCGTGGTGTTGGTGTCGCCCAGCACCAGCACGGCATCTCTCGGCGCGGCCCGGAGCTCTGCTTCGACCCCGGTCATGATCGCCGCCGTCTGCCCCGCATGACTCCCCGAGCCGACATGCAAAAGCACGTCCGGGGGACGCAGCTCCAGATCGGCAAAAAACACCGCGTCCATCTCATACGAGTAGTGCTGCCCGGTGTGCAGCAGCCGCTGCTCGATCGCCGGATCGCGATCGAAAAGCGGAATCACCGGCGCCAGCTTCACCAGATCCGGGCGCGTCCCGACCACCGTCAAAAGCCGCAGCGCGGGCGCACTCACGGACGGTCCCCGCGCAGCTGCCGGAGGCGGTGGCGGGCGGCGCGCGGCAGGAGCCCGGCTTGAAAGCGCAGGTGATCGCGGAGGATCTGCGCCACCCGCGCCTTGGACTGGCCGTAGCGCCGCACCGTGAGCACGGTCGGATACTCGACCACCTGGAAGCCGCGCAGGATCGCCTCCGCCAGGATCTCCGCCATGGCGAGGTAGCCCGCGGCGTGAAAGTCGATCGCCGTCAGCACCTTGCGGCGGTACGCGCGGAACATGGCGGTGTAGCAGTAGATCGACGCATCGAGCAGCGTGCGGTAGACGAGCGACGCCCCCTGCGACAGGACGAGGCGGTAGGCGGGGACGCCCTCGACCCCGCCTTCGGGGTGGTAGGGCGAGGCCGTGACCACGTCCACGCCATCGACCAGCCGCGCGAGCATCCCCGGGATCTCGGCAAAGTCGTAGGTGCCATCGGCGTCCGTGGTCACGACGATCTCGCCGCGGCTGTTGGCGATGCCGGTGCGCAGCGCCGCCCCGAGGCCGCGGTTGCGGTCGTGGGACAAGATGTGCACCCGCGGATCATCGCCCAGCGCCGCCCGCAGCCCGGCCAACGTAGCGTCGCGCGAGCCGTCATCGACAAGGACCAGCTCGCATCCTCCCGTTTCGCGGTAGCGGCGATCGAGCAGGTCGAGCACCGGACCGATCTTGCGCCGCAGCTGCGGCAGCGCCTCCTCTTCGTTATAGCAAGGGATGATCACCGATACGGCGGGAGGGGGCACGGCGGGCGCGGACTGCGGGCTGCGATCGTACACAAAGGCATGGTAACCGAACTTGAGCCGAGCGCGGAGCGCCGCCGCAGACCGTCCTTAGGCTTGTATGCGGCCCATCGCCGCGGCTATCCTGACCCAGCAGATGGCGACCGGCGCTGCCCTTCCGCAAGTTTTTGGCAAATACACGCTCCTCACTCACCTAGCCACCGGTGGGATGGCGCAGGTCTACCTTGCCAAGCAGCGCGGTCCGTCGGGGTTTGAGAAGGAGCTTGTGATCAAGCGGATCCTGCCGCACCTGGCCGCGGATCAAAACTTCGTGGAGATGTTTCTCGCCGAGGCGACGCTCGCGGCGCGGGTCAACCACCCCAACATCGCCCACATCTACGAGCTCGGGGATCACGAAGGCGACTACTACATGGCGATGGAGTACGTCGCCGGCATCACCTTGGAGAAGCTCCTCGATCTGGCGCGCGAGCGCGGGCAGATCGGGCTGCCGTGGCCGATCGCCGCCCGCATCATCGCCAGCGCCGCCGAAGGCTTGGACCACGCGCACAAGGCGCGCGACGGCGAAGGCCGCCCGCTGCACCTCGTCCACCGCGACGTGTCGCCGTCCAACATCATGGTCAACTGGGAGGGGGTCACCAAAATCCTCGACTTCGGCATCGCCAAGGCGCAGGCGCCGGCGGACGCGGCAAGCTCGGGACCGCGGGTCGTCACCGGCGTCGGCGTGCTCAAGGGCAAGCTGCCGTATATGAGCCCGGAGCAGCTGCAGGGGCTGGAGCTCGACGCCCGCTCGGAC
>CALFML010000742.1 GCA_937879845.1 uncultured Myxococcales bacterium | reverse complement strand
GTGCCGCTCGCCGTCCTTGTATAAAGCGCCACCTCGCCGTGGCGGAACGGCAGCGGTGCTACCCGCTCGGCGGTCACGAACGCCGACAGCGGGGCCGCCGTATCGACCAGCAGCACCGACGTCCCCGAGCCGGCCGGCGCGCTGTCATCGGGGGCGAAGCCGCAGCGCGGGCCGCGCGTCGGCTTCATGTCCCCGATCGCGGTCACCATGCGGTCCTTGAGCTGCACCGGCAGCGGCAGCAGCAGAAATGTGTCGTGCCCCTGGCCGCAGCCGGCCGCAGCCCCGACGGTAATCGCGATCGCGACCGCGACCTGCGCCTGCCAGCGCGACCGCTTGGCCTCCCATGTAGCCGATGCCCGCATCCGCTCCCGATGATAGGAGACCGCGGGCGCGCGGTCACAAAGAAGCGTCACCGCGCAGCTGGTTCTGGCTTAGAGCCCCTAACAAAACCGTAGCGAGGATGTCCAGCCGCGGTACCTGGCGCGCGGAGCGGCCTTTGGGCCGTGAGCACGGCAGGTGCCGTGGATGGCCACCGCAGTAGGTTTTGTTAGGTGCTCCTACTCGTCGGCGCCGTTGCGGACGGTCTCGATGAGCAGCTCGAACAGGCCCTGGCTGTCGACGACCAGGTAGCAGATGGCGGCCACCGCCAGGGCCCGCCACAGGAGCCCCGCGATGAGCTGCAGCGCGGCTCGCGCCGCCCCGCCCCGCTTGTGCCGGACCGCGCGCCGCGCCGCCGCCGCCCCCAGCCAGCTCAGCGCCACCCCGGACCCCGCCAGCAGCAGCACCGGCCCCAGATACAGCCCGCCCTTGATCCCCAGCGACACCAGCACGAGGAACCCCGCCACCGGCGCGTAGTAGTAGACCTCCAGCGGCGGCGGCCACAGAGTCCGCCGCGCCCGCAAGAGCAGCCCGCCGCCCACGACTGCGAGGTAGGCGAGCGCCAGCCGCGACCAGACGCGCCGGCGCTCGAGCAGGCTGCACTGCTGCAGCCCCTCCTCGGCCGCCCGCACCCACACGGTGCCGCGGCGCTCGCCGAGCGCCCGCAGGTGGCGCCGCGCCGGCTCGCAGCGGCCCTTGGCGATGAGTGCGTCGGCCTGCGCCTTGTGGCCGTAGGCCGCCCACTCGCTCGCCGGGAACCGGGAAAACAGGGTGGCGAACGAGCCCGCCGCCGCCTCGTCCTGTCCGGCGCGCAGCTGCGCCGAGCCGAGCAGGTACAGGGTCTGATCGGCGAGCGCGAACTCCGGCCGCTCGCGCAAAAGCGCGCTCAGCTGGGCGATGCGCTCGGCGCTGCCCTCGGGGGTCGCGCGGATGATGCGCTGAAACCGGATGAGCGCGTCGGTCCCGGTGCGCAGCCCTTCGCGCAGCTGGCCGAGGCGGCTCTCCGCCCGGCGGACCAGGCGGCTGCTCGGGTAGCCGCGCAAAAGGGCCTCGTAGAGTCGCTCGGCCTGGTCGGGGCGGCCGAGCTGCTCGTCGTTGAGCTGGGCGGCCTCGAAGAGGGCCTCCGGGGCGATCTCGTCCGCGGGCAGCTCGCGCGCAAGCTGCTCGAGGGCCGCCGCCGCGGCGCTTGCCCCATCCGGCTGCTTGCCGGCGGTGAACAGGCGGCTCAGCCGCTCCGGAGTGTCGCCTACCGCAGCGCGCCAGAGCTCATACGTCGCCAGAAAGTGCGCCTTGGCCTCGGCGTTCTCCGGCCGATTAAGCCAGTCGGCGATGGCCAGGGCTTCGGGACGATAGATCATGACCATGATCTCGCAGCAGCTGGCGCAGCCGGCCTTGCAGTAGATATGCAGGCCTTGGCGGGCCGCCAGCAGGGCGCGCTCCTGCGTCCCGGCGTCAAACTCCTCGGCGAAAGCGGCGGCGATGGCGATGGCTTCATCGCGCCCGATGTGCAGGGGAAAGCGGCGCGAGCCCGTCGCATATCGCGGATCGGCGCCGAGCTCGGACACAAGCCGCGAAAGACGCGCTTCATCAGGCATTCCCCATTATAGCGGCAGCCGCGAAAGTAAGGGCGCCGCTGGCCTTGCCTCTTACGATATACTCAGCCGGAGTCCCTACATGCGTAGTGAGCCCTCAGGGGATGAACTGCTCTTCAAGTCCGCCTGCGCTCAGATCGCAGCCGGGGAATCCCGCGGCACCGGATTCCTGGTCGCGCCCACGGGAGTTCTTACTTGCCATCACGTGGTCCGCGATGTGCCGGCGGGTAGTCCGGTGCAGGTCCAGTTTCCCCACGGCACCTACCTGGCCGCGGTCGAGACCGTAGATCAAGCGCAGGACTGCGCCCTGCTGCGTCTCAGTGCACCGGTGACCGAAGCCGCTCCGCTCCCGATTGCGCGCGAGCTGCCGCCCGCCGGCACGCCGTTTGTGAGCTACGGATTTCCATCGGCCACGCTGTCATCGGGGCTCCTCCTGAACGGCCGGCTGCAGGATCGCGCCGGTGAAGATCTTTCGCGGCGCGTCTCGCTTGTGCTCTTCTCCCCGCAGATCACCGCGGGCGCGGCGCTGCAAGGCTTCTCCGGCAGTCCGGTGCTGAGCGGAGGGGCGGTCATCGGCCAGCTGCGGCAAATCGTTCCCGATGCGGCGCAGGGGGCGCAGTTCGGCATCGTGTACGCTTGTCCCGCCACCGACTTGGTGAAGCTCCTGCCGGCGCGGACGGAGGTCGAGATCGAGCTTCAGCCGCCCGGCTGCGCCTATGATCAGAAGTGGTACGTCCCCCGCCCCAACGAAGAGCGGCGGGCCCTTGGGCGCTTGGGGGTGCGCGGCGGCGCGGTGGTCTTGCAAGGTCCGCCGCTGACCGGCAAGACCTGGCTGATGCAGCACCTGCTGCACAAAGAGAGCCGGCGCAGCGCGATCGTCCATCTCAGCCTGCGCGCCCTGAGCACGTCGGAGACCGCCGCCACCTACGGCGGCTTCCTGCGCGAGCTGGCCCGCCGGGTCGTCAGCGAAGCGGTTTCGACCGACGCCGCGACCATCACCGCGCTCATCGCCGAGGCGTGGAGCTTTTCGCAAGATCCGGTGAGCAACTTGAGCCACCTGCTCGGGCGCCGCGTGCTGCCGTCGTTTGGCGACAACCGGCAGCTCATCCTGGCCATCGACGATGCCGACAGCATCGGCCAGCGGCCCTACGCGCAGGAGTTTTTCAGCCTGCTGCGGGCGTGGATGGACGCCTCGCACCGTGCCCCGTGGTCCGCGCTGCGGCTTCTGATGTCGTTGACCCGCTCGCCGGAGCTTTTGATCCAAGACCCGAATCGTTCCCCGTTCAATATCGCCCAGACGCTCACCTTGCACGACTTCGATGGCCAGCAGATCGCGCTGCTCGCGCAGCGCCACCACCTGGCCTGGGAGGAATCGCAGCTGCGGAAGCTGGCGGAGCTGGTCGGCGGCCACCCCTATCTCTTGCGCCTGGCCATGTATGAGGTTCACCTGACGCGGCAGCCGCTCGGCGATGTCCTGCAGTCCACGCATCCGCTCTATGGCGAGTTCCTACGCGATAGCGAACGGCGGCTGCGCAAGGTCCCGGGCCTGCACCCGACCTTCCTGCGCCTTCTCACCGATCCCGATTCTGCGCTCACCGATAGCGAGCTTGAGCCGCTGCGCTGTCTGGGTCTTATCGTCGAAGACGAGGCCGATGGGTCGGTCCGGGTGCGCTATCCTCTTCTCCGCCGCCTACAGCGCGGGCGTTCCTAGCCGAGAGCGTGTCACGTGTCCCTACGCCTTGGCCTTCCGCTCCTCCAGTCGCACGGCGCCTTGCATCCGGAGGCCCTTTACATCGAGCGCGCGGCCGACCAGGCGCTCTACCAGGCGCTGCGCGCCGGGGAGCTGTGTTACGTCCTGGCGCCGCGCCAGATCGGTAAGTCGAGCTTGCGCGTACGCACTGCGCGCAAGCTGAGCGAAAACGGGGCGCGCTGCGCCGAGCTGGATCTGACGCGCATCGGCGGCTCCGCCGATCATGACCCCATCGCCACTTGGTATTTCAGCCTGCTGGCGAACCTGGCGGAGGAGCTTGGTCTTTCGGATCCGCGGCCGTTCTGGCTGGCGCACGAGGGGCGTCTGCCGGCGGATCGCCTCATCCATTATCTGCGCCAAGTGGTCCTGCGCGAAATCACCGGCGAGGTCGTGATCTTTCTGGATGAAATCGACTACTTGCGCAGCCTGCCGCTGCCCCGCGATGAGCTGAGATCGGAAGAGCACAC
>CALFML010000741.1 GCA_937879845.1 uncultured Myxococcales bacterium | reverse complement strand
GGTCATCCCTGCGCCAGCCGCTGGTAGAGGCTGTAGCGCACGCGGTAGGACTCGGTGGCACCGCCCCCGCGTCCCTCTTCCCGGGTGATGAGACCCGCGCGCTCAAGGCGCCGGCACAGCGAAGGCTCGATGACTGCCGCGGGCGTGTGCGCGAGGCGGCAGAACGCCTGCAGCAGCCCGGGCTGGCTCTGCAGCCGCCGCCGCAGGTGGTCGAGGTAGCCGGTGAACACGCCGCCCCGCGGATCACCGGCGGCGCGCTCGAGCAGCGTCTTGAGATCGGTGCGCCGCCGGTAGGCTTCATAGAAAGCGAGGCGCGCGAGGTAGGGGTGGCCGCCGACCAGCTCCTGCAAGCTGGCGAGCTCGCCGGCGGTGCAGGACAGGCCGTGCAGCTTGGCCAGCGCCGCCAGCTGCCCGCGATCGAGCTCTGGGACCTGGATCACATCACCAAGGTTGAACGGTGAGCGGTGGACATCGTTGACTAGCAGCGCGGGCGCGGTCGAGATGCACAGGATAAGGTGCAGCCGCTCGAACGCGCCGCCGCTGTCGGCCCACGCCCGCAGCATGCCGAAGTACTCGTCCTGATAGGACTTTTCGGCGATCAGATCGACGTTGTCGATCGCCAGCACGAGCCGCTCGCTCACCGCCGGCAGCACCGTCCAGCACATGACATCGTTTAGCGCTTCGATGGGCCCGGTGCGGGGGTTTTTGAACGCGGTGTCCACCTCTTGCGCGTCCAGCTGCAGCTCCTTGCACAGCCGCAGCGCGAACTTGTGCAGGAACGGACCGAGCTCCTCGCGCGCCGCCTTGTCGATGATGTTCAGGTTGATCGACGCGATGCGATAGTCCTGCTCCCGCGCGTACTCCAGCGAGTGGTTGAGCAGCCACGTCTTGCCATAGAGCTCCGGACCGAAGAACACCACCGGCTTGTGGTAGTCCAGCGCCTCCACCGCCTGCTCTTCCTCCTCCGGGCGGCTGACGTACCAGTTGCGATCAAAGGGTGCGCGCGGCGGCTGCACCGTGCGCTGTCCCACCGGGGTGGGATGAGCGGGGGCGCTGGACGGCGGCAGGGTGGGCAGGATCTCGGGTTCGATCCGCCGCAGCGAAGCGACGAGCGTGTCGAGGTTGGCGCTCGAAAGGAGCAGGCTCTCCTTGGCGCTGCGCCCCATGCCGGCGTTAAACAGGCGATACACCTGGGGAAAGTGATCCATGCAGAACGCGTCGAAGTCCGGATCGACGACCAGCACCGCATCCATGGCCTGCTTGATGAGCGGCGCATCGGTGCGCGTCCAGGGCCGCTGCGGCCCGCTGCGCGGCGGCTCGGCCGCGGCCGGGCGGACTCCGGGGTTCAGGTTGCTGCTCGGCTCCGGCTGCAGCGGCGCGGGACGAGGCGGCGGCGTCGGATCGGAGGTGACGAGATTGGTGGGCGCGGGGACCGTCGGGTTGTGGGAGTGGCTGTGCCCATGCTCCGGCTGCGGCTCGGTCTCCGAGCGCGGCATTTCGGACTCGCTGAGCGGGGTGATTGCGGTCTGGGAGCGCTTCTTGGGCTGGCGCGGCAGCTGCTCCAGCAGCGCCTCCAGCTCGACGACGACGTGCCGCATCGCCGGCCGCGCGTGGCGGTCTTTGTGCAGCATGCTGTGGATGAGCGCGACCAGCCGTGGCGGCAGCTGCAGCACGAGCTTGTCCAGCGGCGGCGGCGCCTCATACATGTGCTTGCCCAGGATCTCGCCCATGCCTTCGCCGTCAAACGGCGGCTGCCCCGCGAGCATGTTGTAAAAAAGCACGCCCAGCGAGTACACATCCGAGCGGTCGTCCACTCCGCCCGAGCCCCGGCACTGTTCCGGCGACATGTAGATCGGCGTGCCCATGATCGTATTGGTCTTGGTCTTGAGCTGCGCCACATCCTTGCTGGTATCAAGCTTGGCGATTCCAAAGTCGAGCAGCTTGGTCCGCTCCCCGCCCGGCACCTGCGGGTCGGCGATAATCATTACGTTTTCCGGTTTGATGTCGCGATGCACGATGTTCTTGGCATGGGCGGCGGCCAAGGAGTCGGCGATCTGCAGGCCGATGCGCAGGACGTCGTAGACCGGCATCGCCCCGCCGAGCTGCGTGAGGCGCTTGCCCAGTGTTTCGCCCTTGACCAGCTCCATGACGATGTAAGCGGTGCCGTCGGGCAGCTGGCCGTAGTCGGAGATCTGGACCAGCCCGGGGTGATCGGCGCGGTTGACCGCGCGCGCTTCGTTGAAGAAGCGCGCCCCGTCGGCGCAGCCCGGTGCGCTTTTCCCGCCTCCGCCCGCGTGGACGGAGTCATCAAGGAATGCACAACCACCGACGCCCGGCGGCCAGGTGGTTTTGCGACGGGGAATGTCAGATATAGACGATGCTTGGCTCGAGGATGCGGTTTCCGGCGAGAATTTTTTTCTTGTTGTACCGCGGCGCCCGCGACTCCCAGATGGTGAAGCCAAGAGAACAATAGCGCATCTGCTGCGTCCACTTTCGCAGCCCGGCTTCCCAGCGCGCCCCTTGCCGGAACAGGCGGAGCGCCAGATCGTCAAACTCGCCCACGGTTTCGTTATGGAGCTTTATGATCTTGGCGAAGGCGGCGGGAAGGGAGAGCCGCTGCTCGCTCGCCAGGGCGACGATGACGTTGATATAGCCGCCGTCGTAGTCCTTGGCGAAGCTGAAGATGTCGTTGCCCAGCCCGACGATGACGTTGGTCAGCGTCTTCATCCGCTTGACGATGGGATGAGCATGGAACTCGGCGGAGAGCTCGATGTCATTGGCATATTCCAAAAGATAGGCGGTGGCAGACATGCCGATGGTGGCCATGCGGGTGATCAGGCTCTCGGCAAACGACGGCATCTTCTTCTGCAGGCGGTAGCGGCGGCTGATCAGCGCCTCCTGGCGGGCCGCCTCGTCCCACACCATCATGCCTTGCACTAGGGACTCCAGCCAGCGCGGGCTCATGACCTGAGCGATTTCCTGAAGCAGCGCGCACCAGCCGAGATCGTAGATGCTCGCTTGCTCCGGCGGCGTTTTCGTCAGGATGTCGGAGGTCGAGATCCGCCAGTGGTTCTTGCCGCTCTCGACCTCTACGTCGTCCCAGAGCAGCCACAGCGACAGGTACTTGCTGATGAGCAGCGCCTTATCGGCGGCGATGGTGGGAAAGGGAATCCCGAAGTAATGCGACGTTTCGAAATCGATCAGACGGCGAGCTTGGGATTTATCGCAGCCCAGACTCATGATCCATTCGATCGTCTTTGCGCCAACCTCGGCGGCGTGGACATTCAGGGCGACCGGCGATTTCCAGGTGCTTGGTACGCGCAGCTCGAACTTGGGGTGTTTAAGCCGCTCGTAGTTTTGTGCCTCGCTTTGGGAAATGATGCTTAATTCCGCCGCATCGAGTGCGGCGGGCGACTCAGTGATATCGATACACTCATCGCGTCGGATCGGACGAATTGCTGGTGCGCTATTCATGCTTTTTGAAAATGTTGGTTGGAGTTGTGACGATGCTTGGACACCCAGTCGCGGGCTTCCTGTTCATTGTGGACAAACACGATGGGGCAGGGCTGCGAGCCCAGTATCTTCATGGCTCCGATGACCAAGGTAGCCACGGCGCGGGCGGTGAGGGAGCCGCCGTGAAGGACCGCACCGGAGCAGGCGTGCCGCCCGAACCACTCGACGATGGTCCGCCGCACGGCAGGCGGGGTGGAGCCGAGGGCCGAGATATCATCGACGATGAAACAGTAGCCGTACTCCGCTTCGATCGTCTCGGCCAGCTTGAGATAGGACTGAACTTCCTCCATTGCCAAGTCGCTTACGATACGAAAAAAGATGATGTCTCTTTCTATGCGGGCGGTGTGCTTGCCTATGTGTACCACCATCGATGCGCAACCTCCCAAAGACCCCTACCATGAACGGTACTGCACGGAGCCCGGCCAGGCAATACTTTATGGAGTTTCTCACTCTGGGAACGATTGCGGCAAAGTGATCCAAGCAGTGTGGACCTGCGACGAAGTAGATGCGATAGCGGCGCACCGCGGCGCTGTGCGATACGATGACGCTCGTAAGGAAGACAGCCATTTAGCGGCGGCGCCGGCGTCGCTTACAGAATTATCCCATGTCGTTCCCAGGGTTATTACTAGGAATCTTCCCAAGTCTGTTCCCGCGCCATTCCCGGACGCCGCCAAGGTGGGATTTTTCGACGGTTTCGCTCTGCGCGCGCTTCGTTGAAGAAGCGCTGGGCGAACTCGGCGTTCTTGGCGTACTCGGGGTGTAGGACCTTGATCGCGACGCGGCGCTCGATGGTTACATGCACTGCCTCGAACACGGAGCCCATGCCGCCGGCGCCGAGCTTGCGCACCACGCGATAGGGACCGATGATAGTTCCGATCATAGGCTGTGAGCTTCCAAATAGATGCGCTGCTGGCGTGGGCGGCTTGCCCTTGATTCTTCGCCCACTCGACGCAAGAGTCAAGGGCGGCGGGCTGCCAGTAAGGCGGGATAGACCTTGTGAGTTTTGCAGGCGCAGAGCCGCCACCGGGGTGGGGTATTATTGCACCGCTGCAACAATGTGCTGCCACAGCGGCACCTAATCGCCACCTCTATGCGTGCATAACCTATCCTTGTCGCTTCGCTGGCAGCTGGCAGCGGGCAGGACAGGAGAGAAGACATGTTGACCATTCGCCGAGCAAAGGACCGCGGGCACGCCGATCACGGCTGGCTCCATAGCCACCACACTTTTTCATTCGCCGGATATCATGATCCGCGCTTCATGGGGTTTGGCGCCCTGCGCGTCATCAACGACGACACGGTGGCGCCGGGCGGCGGCTTCCCGACGCACGGACACCGCGACATGGAGATTATTTCCTACGTGCTGGAGGGGGCGCTTGCGCACAAGGACAGCATGGGCACCGGCTCGGTGATAAAGCCCGGCGACGTACAGCGCATGAGCGCCGGAACCGGCGTGACGCATAGCGAGTACAACGCTTCGCAACAGGAGCCCGTGCACTTTCTGCAAATCTGGATCATGCCGCGCGCCGGCAGCTTGCCGCCGGGCTACGAGCAGAAGTACTTCAGCGCCGAAGAAAAGCGCGGGCGCCTGCGACTGGTCGCCTCAGCCGATGGAGCAGAGGGATCGCTCCGTATCGGGCAGGACGCGCGCATGTTCGCGGGAATCTTGATCCCCGGACCTGCGGTGGAGCACCGCTTCGCCAAAGGCCGCAAAGGCTGGCTGCACGTCGTCCGCGGAAAGGTGGCGGTGGACGGCATGCAGCTGGAGGCGGGGGACGGCCTGGCGATCCAAGGGGAGGAGCGGATCGCGATCGCCGCTGCCGAAGAAGGCGAGGTCCTGCTCTTCGATCTGGCGGCCTGATGCCAGGCCCCGAGCGTCGCCGGATGGAGCTCGGCGACGATTTCTGCCGGGGAATTAGGTAGGCGAAAACAGCAAGCAGTATCATGGCGCCGCCGAGCGGTTATGCCGACGGAAAAACTCCATAGCGAGGCGCGCATGCAACGACTTCCTGCTGGATGTAGTGCTCTTTTTGCCCTGCTTCTTCTCGGCTGCGATCCCCAAAGCGCGATTTTGGCAGCGGCTCCTCCCGCAGAGCCCTTCCGCGGGGCTGCGGCACCGCCGGCAGCAGCGCCTAACCGGGCCTGGCGCAGCATCAGCGCGAGCGGGATGTCGCCGGCGGGCCGGCGCGCCGCAGCGGCCGTCGCCCGGATGAAGGCGGCGGCCGGACTTGCCGCAAAGAGCGAGGAATGCATCAACGTTCCCGAGTGCGAAGACGAGGACACCG
>CALFML010000740.1 GCA_937879845.1 uncultured Myxococcales bacterium | reverse complement strand
GCGGTGTCGTAGTGGGCGGCGGTGAAGTCCTTGGTGCCGGTGTTGTAGCTCTCCAGCGCTTTGTCGACGAGCTTGGCGGTGCCGCTGCCGCGCATCGACACCACTCCCAGGCCGACCGCCCCGAAGAGAAACGCGCTGCCGAGCACGGCGAAGTACAGCGTCCGCTTTTTGGCGTTGGCCAAAAATCCAAACGGCCCCACCGGCATGACGGCGATGCTGCTGCCCGAGATCATCGACTGCGGCTGCGACGGCGCCTGCGCCTGGGCGGGCATGCCGCCGGTCCCCAGCGGCTGCACCATCGACGGGAACGCGGGCGGCGGCGCCTGCAGCTGCGGCATCGGCGGCTGCATCGGCGGCTGCATGTAGCCGGCGGGCTGCTGCGGGTAGCCGGGCTGGGCATACCCCATCGGCGGCTGGGCGTACGCCGGAGGGGCCATCATCGGCGGCGGCGCCGGAGGGGCCATCATCGGCGGCGGCGCCGGAGGGGCCGGCGGCATCTCCTGCTGCGGCCGCGAGGGCGGGTGCTCAAAGCGCAACAGCGAGTTGCCGACCTCGATCTGGTCGCCGTCCATGAGCTGCACATCGGCCACGCGCTTGCCGTTGACCATGGTGCCGTTGGGCGAGCCCATGTCCTGCATGCGGTAGCCGTTGGGCTGCAAGTGAATCTGGATATGCCGGCGCGAGACCGCGATGTCGGCGATGACCAGCATCTGATCGGCGCCGCGGCCGATGGAGGTGAGCTGGCGGTTCAGCTCGATCTGCTTGCCCTGATCGTTGCCGCTGACGACGCGCAAGATGCCGTACTTACCCATCGGCGGCGAGCCGACGGCGCTGCTGGCGCCGCCGCCCACCCCGCCGGCACCGGGCGGCACCATGGCGTAGATCGCGGTGCCGCGGCGCTCGTGAATCGCCGCCCCCGGGTGGCCGAAGCCGGGGCCTTCTACGTCGCCAGCGCCGAAGTGGCCAAAGGGAGATGAGAGAGAAGAATCAGAGGGGCTCATCGGGTGAGATCTGACCAGCATTATGCGAAAGTGTACCAGCAGCCCCGCTCTCATTCCAGAGCCAGGTGCGATAAGGTGCAGCGGTCACGCGCCGGGCGCCGCCGTTTGACAGCCGCTGGCAAAACCCCGCCGCGACCCGATTTCGCGTTCAGCCGTGCCGGCAGCCCCGCGGCCGCTCCGCGCGGCCGAAGGCGAGCTCGGGGCGCTCGCTACGTTTGCCCCAGGCTGTTTAGGGGGAGGGGATTTGTGCGGCGCGCTTTTCAGAAGGCGCGGGGCCGGGGTTCCGCGTCAGGCGGCAAGGTCGGCAATGCGCAGAGACCGCGGAAGAGACTCCAGAGGAGTTCCGATCAGGGGGCGGAGCCGGGAGCTTGGCTGCCGGAGACGAAAGGCTGGCGGCGCTCGCTGCCGTCGTCTTGCTGGATGAGCAGCTCGACGCGCTGCTCGGCCGCATCAAGGATGGCGCTGCCGCGGCGCGATAGCATCACCCCGTCTTCGAACGCCAGCAGCGCCTGCTCCAGCGAGAGGCTGCCTTGCTCCAGACGCAGCACCACCTGGCGCAGCCGATCGAGCACCTGATCGAAGCCGAGCTCCTGCCCCGGCTCCTGCTTGTCGCCGGACTTGTTGCCGGCCGCAGCGACCGGATCGCCCGCTGAATCCACAGCTTTTTGAGACACGAGAGTCTTTTCTGGCCCGCCGCCCGCCGTTTCTAAACAGCGAGCAAACAGGCCGGCGGCCCTGCGCATCCCCCCGGCTGCGCGGTCGCGGCTACTTCAGGCCCACGTTGAACTTGTACGAGAACACCTCCGGCTTGCCGCTCGGCGTGGCCGGGAGCTGCCAGTTGATGGCGTGGCTCTTTACGCACTCGGTAAACTGCGGGTCTTTCACTTCGTCCTTGGTGAAGGCGAACTGGTTGACCTTGCCGTTGGGCGCCACTTCCATCTTCATCTCCATCGCGCCCTTGAGGGTGGCGTTGCGCTGCCCGGCCTCGCTGATGCAGGTGGTGATGTCGCTGCGGTTCTGCCGCACCGCTTCAATCGCCGTGTCCTTGTAGGAATGGCAAGCCGCAAGCGACAGCGCACAACAGAGAGTACCCAGAACCATAGTGGGTTTAGCCGTTTTGAACATAATTGGACTTTGCAACTCCAGGCCCCCAAGGTCAAGCCGCCACGACGCGAATTCTTCTAAACCAGGAATAATACCGGGGAAATCGGCGGCTTGGCAGAGGCGGCCTGGCTAGGGGTGGCCCGCGGGCGGATTTATCGTCGGTGAGGTTGGGGCCGCGGGCGGAGCCTGGGGCGCGGCGGACGGGGCTGCGGCGGGAGCTTGGCTGGTCCAGCTGACCTGCCAGGTGCGCAAGACTTCGCTCGCTACCGCCGACTCGCGGCCCTGCGGGACGCCGCAGACGATGGCGACCAGGCGCCCGCGGCGCATCACGGCGAACCCGCGGCCTCCGAGCGCCCGCGTGAGCAGCCCGCTGCCATCGCCGCGCGCCGACTGCGCGGGTTCGTGCGCCGCGGGCTTGCCCTTGGGAGGGTCTTTGAGAATTTTGGCCGCCTCTTTGCCGGCGTGAACGCCCGCGGCGGGGCCAGGGGTGGTCAAGCCGAGTATCACCTTGCGCACCGCCTGCTCGGCCTCATCGGCATCGAGCTCAGTGTCCCAAGCCGAGAGCACGATCACCGCCGGCAGCGCCTCTCCCGGCGTCGAGTACGCGACCAGCCGATCGCCGCCCCAGCCCGCCGCCGCCTGCGCCGCCGCCGCTTCGGAGATCCGGTCGGTAAACCAGACCCGGAACAACATCTCTCCGAGCACATCGCGGCGCACATCCTTGTAGCCGGCCGCCGCCAGCGTGGTGAGCGGCTGCGCCGTGATCGCAACCGGCCGTTCGCGCTGTTCGTACTTTTCCGGATGGATGATCTGCTCCGTCGAGTCCGGCGGATCCTTGAAGACCTCGTCGATGCGGCTCCACGGCTGGTTGGCGCGGTGGGCGATGACGAACTCCAGACCGGCGACGTAGGGAAACACCAGCGACTCGCGCAGGACCAGCGGCGCCTGCTGCAGGGCCGGCGTCGCCGCCATGCTCATCTGCATCATCTGCTTGCCAAGGCGCGCGATCATCTGCGGCATCTTGGTGGTGTCCAGGTTCATCGCCCGCGCCGCAAACTCCAGCATCAGCGCCGTGCCGTCGCCCTCGACCACCGCGGAGCGGGCGAGCTGGCGGTCGCCGTCTTCCTTGAACGGCTGCGAGAACCGCTTGAGGTCGAAGTGCTGGTCCTGCAGGGTGTGTTCGATCTCGTGCGCCAGCGCCGGCCGCTGCATGTCGAGCGGCAGCCAGTCGGCGATGTACAGAGTCTTTTTGTACGGGTCGTAAAAGCCGGCGACCTGCTCCGTCAGCAGATCGAATAGCAGCTTCTCGTAGTCGGCGTCCGCGGGCAAAAGACCCATGCGCTTGAGCACCGCCGACTCCACCTGAACCTCTTGGGGGGAGTAGTCCTTGGCGATGCGCTCGCGCAGCTTGGCGCCGATCTCGGCGCGGCTCAGGACGCCGCGGGCGACCGGGGTGGTCTGGGGGAGCCCGCGCAGCGCCGCCACCTGGCGGGCGATCTCGTCTGCGGCGCTGAGCAGCGTGCTCGGCGCGGTCTTGCTTTGGGCGGGGGCGGCGGTCGGGGGGGCCGCAGCAGGCGCGCTCTGCGTGTGGCCGCTGCCGCGCCCGGAGCCCGCGCTCAGAAGCTCGGCGGCCAGCACTGCGGCGAGCCAGCCCCGACGTCGGCCAGCGCGCCGGGTCCGTTGCGACCGGCTGGGCGGTTGCGCGCGCACCGGCCCGCGATCTCCGCGCGAGCCCGAGCCATAAGGATGAGTTAAAGACGGTTCAAACATTTCCACTAGTTCCGTGAGCTTACCTAAGAAGCGGGTTCCCTGCTAGAGACGGGCCGTCTCTAGCAGGGCTCGGCGAGGGCTCGGCGTCTTAGATGACAACCGGGGCGGACCCGCTATGCTGCGCGGCCATGCTTCGTAATCAGCCCGGGCGCGGGCCGCTTTTGCCTCACAAGCCCGGTCAAAGCGTCGAGCGCTTCGCCGGCCGGCGCGACGGCGGCGACCTGGCGCCGGAATCCGCGGCCGCGCCGACCTTGGCCGCCCGTCCCCCGCTTCGCGACGGGCTACGCGTGGCCCTGGTCAGCGACTACTATTATCCCGATATCGGCGGCATGCCCGAGCATGTCCATAACCTCGCCGCCGAGCTATGCCGCCGCGGCCATGCCGTCACGGTGATCACGACAGCATTTCCGCTCCCAAGCGGCCTGCCCGCGCCCAGACCGCCGCAGCACGAATATGTCCGCGTGAGCCCGCCGCCCGCCGCCCGCGTGAGCGAGCCGGCACCGGCGTTCGAGGTGGTGCGCCTCGGTCAGGCCAGCGGCGCGATCATCGCCAACGGCTCGGTCTCGCGCGCTGCCGTGGGTCTGGGTCTGCGGACGGCGATGACGCGGCTTTTGCGGGCGCGCCGGTTCGACATCGTCCATGTGCACGCGCCGATCTTTCCGACTTTGTCGCTGCTCGCCATCGGCTGTACGCCGCCGGGGACGCGGCTCATCGGGACGCTGCACACCCACTTTGACGACTCGCAGCTGTTGCGGCTGCTGCGGCGGCCGCTGCAGCGGTATCTGGATGCGCTGGATGCGGTGGTCGCGGTGAGCGACAGCGCGCTTGCCTGCATGCGCCGGCTCGGCTTCTCCTGCGACGGCGAGATCATTCCCAACGGCGTCGATCTGCCCTACTGGCAGAGCGGGCGGCCGCTGGCCCCGTGGCAGGACGGCGCCGTGCACCTCATCGCCCAGGCGCGCCTGGAGCCGCGCAACCATGTCGGCACGATCATCGAAGCGCTGCGCCTGCTTGCCCAGCGGCGCGGGCCGCTGCCGCCTCTGCGGCTGCTTGTGCTGGGCGAAGGGCCGCAGCGGGACGCGCTTGGACATAAGAGCGCCGGCCTCGCGGTCCACTTCGCCGGCGCGGTGCTCGCGGAGCGGGCCGACTATGTCGCCACGAGCGATATCTACTGCTTCACCGCGGCGATCGCCTCCCACCCGATGGCGCTTTTGGAAGGCATGGCGGCCGGGCGGCCGGTGCTGGCCCACGACATCGACGGAGTGCGCCAGCTCGTGACCGATGGGGTGGAGGGCTTCGTCCTGCCGCTCGCCGACCCGTCCGCCTATGCGGCGGCGCTGCATCGTCTGGCCGCGGATCCGGCGCTGCGGGCCCGCATGGGCGAAGCGGCGCGGCGGCGAGTCACGGAGTTTGGCTGGCCGCGCGTGACCGATCGCATCGAGGCCCTGTACCTCGCCCTGCTGCGGCGCTGACCGCCCCGGCTACTGCGGCTCGGGCGGGGCGGAGCCCGACGAACCCGGAGAGCTTGACGAACCCGAAGAGCTGGAGCCGCCGGGGGGGCTCGATGACGGGCCGAACGTGCCATTTTGGAAGCTCAGGCCGTTGCGCTGGCAGAGCTCCAGAATCATCTGCTTGTGCTCACTGGATTCAAGCTTCGTATAGGCCTTGTTGGCCATGAGGGCGTTGCGCACGCTGCACGCCGCCGAGCCGATAAAGCGCCAGGCTCGCTCGGCATCGGGGCCGCCGCCTTCGGCGACCTGCAGCGCCAGCTCGGTCGCGCGACCGCGCTCTCCGCGCACGTAGGCAGCCTGGGCCTCTTTCATCAGCTCATCGGTGCTCTTATCTTTGGTGTCCGCCGCTGGCGCCGTGCCCGTGCCGCTTCCCGGAGGAGCGGTCGAACCACCGGCGGGAGCGGTGGGCGTCTTGCCGGCGGCGCCGGAGCTGGGGTCGACCGCGGGGGTTCCCGCGGTCGTGCTGGCTCCGGGATCGCTGCTGCCCACGCCGGTCGCGGTAGGCGGCTTTTGCGGTCGCGGGGCCGTGGTGCTGCCCGGGACTGCCGCGGTCCCCGGAACCCCAGGGGCGACGCCAGGCGCGGAAGGCGACGCAGGCGCTCCGGGCGTCTTGCCGGGGACGGCGGATGCGGTGGACGGATCGGTGCCGGTCGGCGTCCCGGCTGCTTTGGTCGGATCGCCAGCCCCTGGGGTCGTCGCCGGAGTCGCGCCCGGCAGCGGGCTGTCCGGGCCGCGCAGCGGCGGCAGTGGCACATGCGGCGCGATGGGCGTGGGCAGCTGCGCCGCGGCATCGACCGCGGGCGGCGGCGGCGGTGGCGAGAGCAAGTCCAGCGCCTCAACCACGGGCGCGGTCGGGGTCGGACTGACCGTTACGCTGCCCCTGTCATCGCTTGTGCCGATCGGGAGCTGCGGCCGCTGCTGCCGACTCTCCAGCAGCAGCGTCAGCCCGAGCCCCGCCAGAATCGCCAGCGCAGCGCCACCAAGGAGGAACCCCCAAGAGGGTCGCTTGTCCTCTTCCACCACAGGAGCAGCATTGCTCTCTGGCAACAGCAGCGGCGGCGCTGCCAGCAGCGGCGCCGGTGTCGCGGCGCTCGGTGCCGGCGGTGAGACGGGCGGCGCGGGGGCCGGAGCGGCTGCCGGAATCGGCGGAGCCGCCGCGGCCGGCGGCGCCGCGGTGGCAGGAGCGGCCGGCGGTGCTGCCGTGGCGGGAGCGGCCGGTGGAGCTGATGCGGCGGGAGCGGCCGGCGGAGCTGGAACAGCGGGCGCCGGCGGCGCGACCGGTGGAGCTGGCGCTGCTGCCGCCGTTGCGGCCGGTGCAGCCGGCGGTGGCGGAGCGGCGGCTGGCGCCGCAGCAATAGGGGCCGGCGTGGCGGGCGGACGGTTTGTCGCCGCAGCCGGTGGCGGCGGCACTGCGATCCGCGCCGATGGAATCGGCGGTGCCACGGCCGCCACCCGTCCGGACGGCGAGGCGGTGCGCGACTGCGGGGCCGCCGGATCCGCTTCGGCCGCGGGTCCGGGCGCTACCGGAACGGTCCCGGTGGCTTTGTTGGTGACCGCGCGGACAAAGTCGAGCATCGACTCATAGCGGTCTTCCCGCCGCTTGGCCATGCCGCGGTTGAGCGCGGTGACGACATGCGACGGCAGCTCCGGCATCAAGCGGTTGAGCGGCCGCGGCGGGTCGTTGAGGATGTGGCGCTGCAGCTCCTCGGGCGAGCTATCTTCGAACGGCAGCTTGCCGGAGAGCATGCGGTAGCCGATAACGGCCAGCGCCCACTGATCCGCCCGACCATCGATCGGGGCGGTGCTCTCCTGCAGCATCTCCGGCGCCATGTAGGCCGACACGCCGTGCGCCGCATCCAGCGTCCCGGCCGGCGCCACGCGGCGAAAGCGCGACAGTCCGAAGTCGGTGACCTTGGCCGACTCGGTCACCCGGTCCCCCAGGTCGTGGCGGACGAGGTAGATATTCTCCAGCTTGACGTTGCGATGCACGATGCCGCTTCGGTGCGCGGCCGACAAGGCGCTGCCGACTTGCTGCAGGATCTCCAGCGACTGCGACAGCGGCAGCATCTCTTTGTGCTTGAGCCGCTGCTGGAGGTTTTCCCCCTCCAGCAGATCCATCACAAAGAAAGGAATTCCGTTGTCATCGCGATCGAAGTCGGTGATCGGGACGATGTGCGGGTGGCGGAGCGTGGCGATGAGGCGGGCTTCGTCTTGGAAGCGCTGGTAGAGCTCGGGGCTCGCCGCCAGCTTGCGGTGCAGCACCTTGACTGCGTACAAGCCGCCGCTGCGTACGTGCCGGGCGACATACACGGTGCCGATCGTACCGACGCCAAGGAAGCGCTCGATCCGGTAGGTCTTGGCCAGGACCTCGCCAACGATGTTCTTGTCCCGCGTCGTCATTGCCGTTCGCCGCCCAGCGGGCTATAAGCCACAGGTCCGGTCGAAGTCGCAACCCGCAGCGATCGCCCTTTATAAGCCCCCCCGCGTCCACCTAGTTCGCCGACCCGCTCGTTTTTGAGCATAGAATTCACCGGTACCCGGAAACTGTACGATCGTGTCTTCCACCCGGCAACTGGCGGCAGGCATCCTCCGCATGCACTGACAAAGCCGTCGCCTGCAGCGCGTCCTGCGCGCCCGGGCGGAGTCGAGAGCTGTGTCATTTCATGCAGATACATCGCGACTATCATAAACATCATATCCTACAAAATTAGCTTCAGGCGCAGGAACCATGATCCCCAAGGTATTTTTCCGCAGCTTTTGCCGACCGGCAAAAGCGCGATTAGGAGCCGCGGCGCGAAGAGCGCCGGCGGAGCAAGCCGCGGAGTCGCGGGCCGATGGATCTGTATGCGCCTCTCGGTCGGTGTGCGCGCCCCGGGCGGCTAGAGCGCTAGTACTAGTATGCGCATCAGTGACCTTGTCTTTTACGGCGCTTAGGGCCCTGCCCGCAGGTGCGCAGGGGCCTGGAAGAGAACTCGTTCCGCCGCCGCCGCAATCACCACCATCATCATCACCACCATCATCATCACCACCATCCCTAGGGCCCGTAGGTACGGCAGCCAAAGCGCCTTCATTTTGGGGCAGCTGGGGCGACGGCAAGGCGGAGGTCTCGGGGTATCGGCTGCGGATGCCGCGCTACGGCCAGCCGCGCGACGGCTCGCTTGTGCTCATCTATGTCACGGAGGACTTCAGCGACAGCTTGCGCGTCAAGGCGGACCCCGGACGCCACCCGCCAAGCGATGTCTATCCGGTGCTCAAGCTCAATGCGATTCGCAAGTTTCAGACCGGGATCTATGACTACAGCGTCATGGTCTCGGTCTTTTCGCGGGTGGACTTTGCCGCCGGCGAGCGGCCGTTTCCGCTGCGCAAGCTCAGCCTGTCGAGCCAGGAGTGGTGCGGCCACGTCTACCACCAGATCATTCCCCAAGGCGGCGCGGCGGCCCTGCCGGGCGGTCAGGCGGCGCGGTGGCAGAGCACAAGTCACAGCTACTTCGATGGCGAAGCGGATGAAAATCGCGTCCTTGCACCGCCGACCGCCGCCGTGATCGTGGCTGAAGATGAGCTGCCGATCCTGCTGCGCAGCTACGCCGAGCGGCGCGACTTTCTCGCCCCGGGAGAGCAGCGCACGGCGGCGTTTCTGCCCTCGCTCTTGCGGGCGCGGCTGCAGCACAAGCCGCTTGCGTTCACCCAAGCTTTCATCACCCGGCGGAGCGAGCCGCAAACCGAGACGACGCCGGCCGGCGAGTTCAGGGTCGTCGTCTATACGGTGAAAATCGGCAGCGGCGGCGACAGCGATGGTGCGACGTTCCACTTCGAAGCCGCGCCGCCGCATCGCCTGATTCACTACCGCTGGGACAGCGGTGAGGAAGCGTCGCTGCTCGGCTCCGCCCGCCTACCTTACTGGCAGCTTCACGACAACGGACACGAGACCCTGCTCAAAAAGCTCGGACTCGGCGGATCCTAGAATTAACCCCGGCGCTGTCCTTGACACGCCCCTTCAGAGAGTTAGCTTGCTTGATGCCGCCCTATGAGTACTAGTAAACGCGACTACTACGAAGTGCTCAGCGTCACTCGCACTGCCGAAGACGCCGAGATCAAAAAATCCTACCGCCGCCTCGCCATGGAGTTTCACCCCGATCGCCGACCCGGCGATCGTGAGGCGGAGGAAAAGTTCAAAGAGGCCGCGGAGGCCTACGGCGTCCTATCCGATCCGGAGAAGCGAAAGCTCTACGATCGCTTCGGCCACCAGGGTCCGGCCCAGAGCGGCTTTTCCGGCTTTGGCGGCATCGAAGACATCTTCTCCGCGTTCGCCGACATCTTCGGCGGCTTTGGCGGCGGCGGCGGCTTCGGCGGGCGGCGGGTGCAGCGCGGCGACGATCTCGAGGTCGAGATGGAGATCTCGTTCATGGACGCCGCCAAGGGCGTCAAGCGCGAGCTTGAGATCGAGCGCCACACCGCCTGCGAGACCTGCAGCGGCTCCGGCGCCAAGCCCGGCACCCAGCCGCAGCGCTGCAAAGGCTGCCAGGGCCGCGGCCAGGTCGCCCATCAGCAGGGCTTCTTCGTCATCTCGACCACCTGCCCGCAGTGCCGCGGCGCCGGTACGACGATCGCGGAGAAGTGCCCGACCTGCCGCGGCGCCGCCCAGGTCGCCAAAAAAGCCGTCGTCAACGTCACCATCCCCGCCGGAATCGATGACGGACAGCGCCTGCGCCTAAGCTACCAGGGCGATCCCTGCACGGCCCAGGGCGGAGAGCCCGGCGATCTTTATGTCCACGTGCGCGTGCAGGCGGATCCGCGCTTTGTCCGCGATGGCGACAACCTGTGGGTGGACGTGCCGGTGAGCTTCGCCCAGGCGACCCTGGGCGCGCGGCTCGAGGTTCCCACGCCCGACGGGCCGGAGACCATCGAGATCGCTCCCGGCACGCAGCCGATGACCAAGCAGGTGCTCAGCGGGCGCGGCATGCCCAACGTGCGCGGGCGCGGACGCGGCGATCTCATCGCCCGCATCCTGGTGCACGTGCCGCGCAACCTGCCGGCCGAGGCGCGGGCGCTTGTCGAGTCGCTCGCTCCCCACCTGACGGTTCCCAAGGGTCCCGGCGCCAGCTTCTCCGGCGACTCGCCGACCCCCGAGCCGGGCAGCGACAACCAGGAGTCCGACAAAGGCTCCGTGTTCGATCGGATGTTCCGCGGCCGTAAGAAGAAGTAAAAACTAAAGCTGCTTGAACATGATGATGAGGTCGTCGGTCGGGCTGTAGAAGCCCGGGATGCGGCAGACCGCGGGGTAGCCATGGCTCTCATAGAAGCGCTGCGCCGCCCCGTAGTTTTCGGTGCTGCTGGTCTCGACCCGCACCAGACGGCCGCCGCTTTGGCGCAGCTCCGCCTCCATCGCCTGGCATAGGGCGGCGGCGATGCCGCGCCGCTGCCAGCGCGGATCGGTGGCGAGCCAGTACAGATCCCAAGTGCTCTGGGTCATCGGCGTCTTGCCGTAGCAGATATAGCCGGCCAGCTCGCCGGCGGCCGTAGCGACAAGGATCTGGTAGTCGCCGGCACCGTGCGGGCTGTTGAGGGCGCTGTCGATGAGCTCCAGGGCGCAGCTCGTGTCTTCGGCGGAAAAGACCCCGACGTTGGTGACGAGCGCGGTCAGGCCGCTGCGGTCGCCGGGCTCGCTAGGCCGAATCGCGATAGGCAATGCTGGCTGGGGGCTGGACCCGGGCATGTGCGTTCCTTAATAAGGCCGAGATGGCGATCTGTTCGATGAGCAGCTCATAGGACAGCCCCCCGAGCAGCCCCGCCCGCGCGTAGCCGGCGCCATCGGCGAGGTCGCAGTTGGGGTTGACGTCGATGACGTACGGGGTGCCGTCCTTGCTCAGGCGGATGTCGCAGCGTCCGTAGTCGCTGACCTCGAGCGTCTGGAAGCACTTGTAGGCCAGCTGCTCGACGCGCCCGAGCACGGAGCTGGCCATCGGCGCGGCGCGATCGGTGCGCGTCCTGTACTCCACCGAGCTGCGGTTCCACTTCGAGTCGTAGGTGATGATGTGCGGCAGCTCCGGCGGCAGCGCCGAGAAGTCGAGCTCCTGCACCGGCAGCAGGCGCATCGGCTCGCCGCCGAGCAGGGCGACGTGGAGCTCGCGTCCGGCGATGAACTTTTCGATGAGGAGCGGCTGACGGTACTTGTCGCGCAGCGCCTCCACTTGCCGCATCAGCTCGTCGTCGTTGTGGACGATCGACGCCGCGGTGATGCCGAGCGAGGCGTCCTCCTGGGCGAGCTTGACGAACAGCGGATACTCCAGGTGCTCCACCGCGCGCAGGTCGGCGGCGCGCGGCCGCGGCCCCGCCGGCAGAAGCGCCGATTCCGGCGTCGACAGACCCGCCGCGCGCAGGAGCTGGCCGGCGTGCTGCTTGCGGCCGCAGATCCCCAGCGTCAAGGGCGAGGAGCCGGTATAGGGCACGCCGAGCAGATCGAGCAGGCTCGGCACCAGGATCTCATGGCGGGCATCGGCAGCCAGCGACTCGACCAGGTTGAAGACCAGATCCGGCGGATCCTGCCGCAGCTGCTGCATCAGCTCACCGAGATCGTCGCGATCGACACCCTTGACCTCGACGAAGTGGCCGCGGGCGCACAGGGCGCGCGCCACATCGCGCGCTGAGCTCTCGACATCGGCGCGCGCGATGCTGTCCAGCGCATCAGCGCCGTCGCTCGGCTGAAAGTCGCGGTTGTGGAGGACTAAAATCCGTCGTTCATGCAGGTCGGGCTGGAGAGCTGCGGGAAACTCTCCGGTCGTCTCCGCGCACTCGGCGGGACGCTGGTAATGAGAAGCCATCTATCAGATGTCCGCGGCGACCTCGCACCGCTTGGGACATACTGCCGCTATTTTACAAACAGAGCGCTCGAAAGCAACGACGCCGTCGTTGTTGTAAGCGCTGAGGGCGGAATATCGAACCGGGCGAACAGCTCGCCATGCAGCGCCTCTGCGATCGCGAGCAGCGTCGGCTCCGGGTCAGGCCCAGGCCCAGGCCCGCCGCGCCGCGCCAGCTCCTCTGCCAGGCAGGTCACCTGGCCGCCGAGCTCGCCGCACGGCAGGAACCAGCCGCGCCGAAACACCGCCGTGGACTGGGCCGTGACGTTGAGCGCCATGCCGTGGATGGCGACGCGCCGGGTGACGTGGACGCCGATCGCGGCGAGCTTCTGCGCGCCGATGTAGACCCCGACCCGCTCGCGCTCGAACCGCGCCGCGATACCAAGCTTGGCCGCCGTCGCCACCGCCGCTCCCGCCAGCGCTTCGATGTGCCGCACGAGCCCGTGGCGCAGCCGGACGATCGGATAGACCACGAGCTGCCCCGGGCCGTGATAGGTCACCTTGCCGCCGCGGCTGGTCCGCACCACCGCCACCCCGTGCGCGGCCAGCGTCGCCGCATCGATCGTGATCTCCGCGGCGTCGGCCGACTTTCCCAGGGTGAGGACCGGCGGGTGCTCGCACAGGAGCAGCGCCTCGGGTCCGCCGGCAAGAACGCGCTGCCGCAGCTTTTCCTGCAGCGTCCAGATCGCCTCATAGTCGGCGCGCCCTAGCCAGTACGCATCCATTTTGATCGCTCACTCCCCCGCGTCTCCGGCGCCGCCGATATTCAGGTTCGGCAGCGGACTGCGACGAGCCGCCGCGGTGAGGGCGACGGCTCGCAACGCAGCGCCGGAGCGCGAAGCTGGCTTGGAGACCCGGGCAAAACTGCTACGCGACCCGAGCTCGCCCGATCGCGCAGGCAGCTGCGAAGCTGCTCCGCGCGTCCGGGCGCCAAGCCAGGCCGCTCGCTACGTTTTGCCGCGTCCGGCTAGCTCGGTTCAGACAGCTCGCCGAGCAGCTCGGCATCGAGATAGTCGATCGGCAGATGCATCCGCCGCACGCCCAGCTGGTTGCGGATGAGCAGGTCGGTCAGCGCGTCTTGATCATAGATATCCAAGGCCGGCAGCGCGCTGGCTTCGGTGAGAGCGGCGGCGCTGGCCCGTCCGGCGCAGAAAAGGAGCCCTTCATCGAAGCTTCGCAGACGCACCCCGGCGCGCAGCTCGCCCACCGCTTCGCGGCTCAGCTCCGCCTCGCCGGGCCGCACCGCGACCAGCACCTTCTGGGTACGCGCCCCGCGCTGGGTCTGGCCGGCGTAATAGGCCACGCCCTCGCCGCGCTTGATGAGCTCCGCCCCGAGCATCCCCAGCCGCTCGAGCAACAGCCGCATCAAGAGCTCGAACGCCCCCGCCGGTAGGCTGCGCAGCCGGCGGCGCAGCGCCACGCGCGTCGCCTCCCGCGTGCGGTTGAGGCGGTCGAGAAGCTCCCGCTCGGCATTATAAAGCTCCGGCTCGAGCTTGCGCTCGCTCAGCATGTACTGGCCCGGTCCGACGGTGCGGATGCGCGGGCGCAGGCCTTCGCTGTCGCGCTGCCGCTGCTCGCGGACCAGCGCCGTGCGCAGCGCCCGCGCCACATCGGCCGGCTCCCCGCGCAAGAGCCGCCGCTTGAGGGCGATCTCGGCGATCTGGCGGAACGCCAAGGGCCGCCCGTCCGAGGAACCGCGCAGGACATCGTAGGCCGCGTCCGCCATGGTCATAAGGCGCGGCGGCGGCGGCTCGGTCCGTCCCGCGGCCGGAGGGGGAACGGCCGCGGACGGGGTCCCGCTCGGGGTGGTGGTGCTGGGCGGCGGCGGTCCGAGCACCGGGCTCGGCGTGAGGATCGTCGAGCGCGGCGGCGGCGCCGGTTGTGCCGCGGGCGGCGCAGCGGGCCGGGTCGCAGGCACCGGAGTCTTGGCCGCCGGCGATAGCTCCGCCCGGACGGTCTCCGCGGGCTGCCGCGGAGCGGGCGTCGCGATGGATGGTGCGCCGCCTTCGGGCAGCAAGGGTCGCGGCGCCGGCGTCACGCTCGAAGGCGCCGCCCCCGACTCAGCGGGCCGGCCCGGGACCGGCGATCGGGTGCTCGGCGCCGGGCCCGGTGCGGGGACGGCTGCCGGAGCGATCGCCGGTTGTGCCGCAGCCGGCGGAGCGGGCGGTGTGCTGCGGGCGCTCGGCGGCTCGGCGGCGGCGACTGGCGGCGGCGCCGGCGTTTCGGGAACCGCGGGCGGCGGTGCGGTCGTTGCCGCTGCGGGGCTTGCTTCCGCCGCGGGCTCGGCCGGACTCGGCGTCGCCGCTGCGCTGCTAGCTGCCTCGGTGCGCGGCGCGGTGCCGAGCTCCGGGCTGACCGCGGCGGGAACCGCAGGGCTCACAGCCGCTGCGTCCGGGGTGCTTGGCACCGCGACCGGCTCTGCCGGAGCAGGGGCCGCTGCCGCAGCGGGGGCCTCCGCCGCAGCGGGGGCCTCCGCCGCAGCGGGGGCCTCCGTCGCAGCGCGGGTTTCGGCCGGGACATCCGCGGCCGCGGCGCTGGGTGCCGCGGTGTCACGGCCCCCGCGGCGCCGGCGCTTATTGCGGCCGCCTTCTTTTTCCGCCGGCGCCGGCGCAGCGCTTGGGGGTGAAGCGGCGCGCCCACTCGTCGAGATGGAGCTGGCGGGCGGGGTCGGAGCTGGCGCCGCCGTAGACTCGCCAGCCGGCGTCGCGCTCGGCGAAGCGGCAGCTGGCTGGCTGGCCGGCGCTTCGTTGGCGCGGCCGCCGCGTCCCCGCCGCCGGCCGCCGCGCTCGCGCCCGGCGGACTTTCCGGCCCCGGCCTCGCCGGAGCTTGGCAGCTCGAGCTGGGCGCTGCTGGCCGTGGACTTGGCTCCGGCCGCCGCGCCGGACTCGACCCGCGCGGCGTCGTTGCGTCCGGGCTTGGGCGGGTAGCTGCGCAGGCCAAAGACGCCCGGGCTCTGGCGGACCAGATCAGACGAAGGGCGGCGGACCTCAGCCTGCAGGCGGGTCTGCATCATCGACTCCGGATCCCGGCCGACCACCGAGAGCAGGTCGTACTTGATCGCCAGACGGGTCAGCTCCTTGAAGTGGAGCGATTTCCCCTCGCGACGGAGGACTTCGACAGCGGCTTCTAAGAACGTCATCTCAAAAATCCCCACATAAAACCGTGACCACCTTAGGTGAAAAGATGCGCAAGGGTGTGGCGTAAGACCCAGAGCTCCGCTTGCACTCACGACCATTCGCGAGAGCAGCGACGGCCGCGCGCGAACATGAAGCACGGGAACAGGTCGCGGCGCGGCTACCCTGCAGCGTACGCTGGGTTAGGAGTGTTAGCGCTGCCGTCGGAGACTTGTCAAGCCCATGCGTGCAGCAAGGCCCCGCCAGTGGAAGAAAAGTCAGGCTTTGGCGGGCGCAGCGACGGGCTAGCTGATCAAGCGCAGCCGGCGCCCGGTGCGGCTCAGGCAGCCAGGCGGGCGCGGATCGCGGCTTTACACGCCGATAAACAGGCGGTTGCCGAAGTTTGGCTCGAGCTGGGCGTCGAAGATCTTGTTGGCGGCGGTGTCGATGTCGTAGGCGACGCGGCGGAACTCGAACACGCGCGAGACGTCGTCGTAGATGACGTAGCTGGCGCGGTTGTCGTAGTCGCGCGGCTGGCCGACCGAGCCGACCGAGATCACGTAGCGGTAGCCGGGGCGGATCTCGAACTTTTGCGCCACGACCTCGTGGACTTCGTTGCGGGACAGGGCGAAGGCCTTGCACAGGTGCGAGTGGCCGATAAACGTCACGTCGGCCAGCTGGTCCCAGTAGGGGAGGCAGCGCGCCGCCTGCTCGGTCGAGAAGATGTACTCGAACTCCTCGAGGTTTATAGGCGAGCCGTGGCAGTAGCTGATGTGGCCTTCGCGGCGCTCGTACGGCAGGCCCTTGAGCCAGCCCATGTTGTCGTAAGTCAGGGTGCTCGCATGCAGATCCAGCGCCTGGCGCGCCGCATCATAGTAGTACGAGTAGTCCATGCGCCCGGCCACCGCGGCGTCGTGGTTGCCCAGGATGCAGAAGGCGGCGTGCTTGCGAACAAGGTCGCAGCACGGGTTCGGATCTGCTCCGTAGCCGACGGTGTCACCAAGGCAGACCAGCTTGTCCACGCGGGCCATGGCGAAGCAGTCAAGGACCGCCTCCAAGGCCTCAAGGTTGGCGTGGGTATCAGAGAAAAGACCAATCCTCATACCGGAGCCCTAGTGTACTTCGGAAGTTTGGGCGGCAGCAATCGCGACGATAGTTCAAGGGGCTGAGCGGGGCGGATTAGCGGCGGACCCGGGGGGATTAGGGGGACCTAGGCGGCTCGGGCGAAAAGGGCCGGTGCAGAAAAAAGCGGCCGGCCGGGCGTAAAGGGCGGCGCATCGGGTTGGCGTAGCGGGCTGGCGCATGGGGCGTCGGCATGGCGATCGCGCATAAGATGATAGAGTCGCCGGCCATGAGCACTACTTCTGGCGGCGCGAAGCCGACCAAATCTGCAACCCGGGCCGGTGTCGCCAAAGGAGCTTTGGGGGCCGCGGGCCGACAGGCAGGCGGGCCGACAGGCGGGGCCGGGCAGCCGGTTTTTGCCGCTGCGTCCGGCGCGCTGGCCGGCGATTTGACCCAAGGCTCGCTGGTTCTGACCCCGGCTGAAGGGCGGATCGCCGAGCTGCGGCTGGCCGCTTCGGACTACGTGCAGCGGGCCATCGGCTGCGAGCTCGACGACAGCGAGGAGTCGCTCGCCTTTGTCGATCACTACATCAACCAGGTCAGAGACGGCAGCGAGCTGCGCGACGAAGTGCTGCAGCTTGCCGCGGCGGCCCTGGGGGTCTACCTCGGCGAGGTCACGCGCACCCGGTTCGGCGGCCGCTGGGTGGCGCTGCCGCCGGCGCCCGACCCGGTTGCGGCCCCGATCGTTCCCGCCGCTGCCGCCGGCTCCGGCACCAGAGGCAAAGGGCCGGGCGCTGCCGCAACGCCAAGCCCGGCCCCGGTCCAAGTCGTCGAAACGCCAATCCTTGACTCCATCGACGATCCGGCTGGCTGGCGCCTGCAGCTGGCGGCGGTGCCGCTGCTCTTCGATCCGATCGGCATGGCCCTTCAGGCGCTCAAGCCTCCCGCCGACCAAGCCGATCGCGACAGTGATCGCGACAGTGATCGCGACAGTGATCGCTCAAAGGATGCCAAAGCCGCAGCGGACGCAGACGGCAGCGAAGATCCCTCCGGCTTTGCCACGACCCCGGAGCTGGCCGCTCCCCTGCGCGCCGCGCTGGCGCGGCTGCCGCCCGTCACCTTCGACTATTACTACTCGCTGACCGGACGCTTTGAGACCTTGAGCTACGTGGTCGAGCTCCTTGCCGAGCTGCAGCAAAAAGAAGCGGCGCGGCGCGCTGCCGCGGATTCGCTGCCCGACGCCGAGATCGACGCCGAGACCGACGCCAGTACCGACGCCAGTACCGATCCAGACGACGCGGCCATGTCTTAAGACGCCGGCGCATCGGTGCGCCGCTGGCTGCGCTTGCTAGCCGTCGCGAGCTGGCGAGCTTAACGGTTTATTCCGGCTGAGCTCGCAAGCAAAAAAGCGCGGCGCCGCTGGTTTGCCGGGCAGCCGGCAAAAGGGGCTTGTGGTAACGTCGCGGCCCTTCCGTCTTGTTAGGGGTAGGGCCCTTATGACCAAGCCGTTCCAGCTCGTTTCTTCCTACCAGCCGCGCGGCGACCAGCCCAGAGCGATCGCCGAGCTTGTCGCCGGTATTCAGCGCGGCGACGCCCGCCAGGTGCTCCTCGGGCTCACCGGCTCGGGCAAGACGTTCACCGCCGCCTGCGTCATCGAGAAGGTCCAGCGTCCGACGCTGATCATCGCCCACAACAAGACCCTGGCGGCGCAGCTGTACGGCGAGTTCAAGGAGCTGTTCCCGGAAAACGCCGTCGAGTACTTCGTCTCGTACTACGACTACTACCAGCCCGAGGCGTACCTGCCGGTCTCGGACACGTTCATCGAGAAAGACTCGCTCATAAACGAAGAGATCGACCGCATGCGCCACTCCGCCATGCACGCGGTGGTGGCGCGCCGCGACGTGATCGTGGTCGCCTCGGTGTCGTGCATCTACGGCATCGGCGATCCGGAGTTTTACCGCAGCATGGTGCTCACGCTCGATGTCGGCCAGCAGGTGCGGCGCGACGCGGTGCTGCGGCGCCTGGTCGAGCTGCAATACGAGCGCAACGACGTCGATTTCCATCGCGGCACCTTCCGCGTGCGCGGCGACACGGTGGAGATCTTCCCGCCCTTCGAAGAGGAGCGGGCGATCCGCATCGAGTGGTTCGGCGACGAGATCGAAATCATCTCCGAGGTCGACCCGCTGCGCGGCCGGACCCTGCGCAAGCTCAAATACGTCGCCATCTTCCCCGGCTCGCAGTACGTCACCCCGGCCGATGCCCTGGTGCGGGCCATGGCGACGATCAAAGAAGAGCTGCGCGAGCGCCTGACCTTCCTTAAAGACAACATGAAGCTCGTCGAAGCGCAGCGGCTGGAGCAGCGGACCCTGTTCGACCTGGAGATGCTCGACCAGATGGGCCACTGCAACGGCATCGAGAACTACTCCCGCCACCTGCGCGGCAGCGCCGAAGGCCAGCCGCCGGCGACGCTCATCGACTACTTCCCGCCGGACTTTTTGTGCTTCGTCGATGAGAGCCACCAGACCGTGCCGCAGGTCATGGCGATGTACCGCGGCGATCGGGCGCGCAAGGAGACCCTGGTCGACTACGGCTTCCGGCTGCCGTCGGCGCTGGACAACCGGCCGCTCAAGTTCCAAGAGTGGGAAGAGAAGGTCAAGCAGCTGGTCTTCGTGTCGGCGACGCCCGGCGATTTCGAGCTGCAGCAGAGCGGCGGCGTGGTCGTCGAGCAGGTCATTCGTCCCACGGGACTCCTCGACCCGGAGATCGAGGTGCGGCCGGTGGGCACCCAGGTCGACGACTCGATCGCCGAGATCCGCCTGCGCGTCGAAAAGGGCGACCGCGTGCTCGTGACCACGCTCACCAAGCGCATGGCGGAGCAGCTCACCGAGTTTTACGCCGAGAGCGGCATCCGCGTGCGCTACCTCCACTCCGACATCGACACGCTGGAGCGCACCGAGATCCTCCGCGAGCTGCGCCAAGGCGTGTTCGACGTGCTCGTCGGCATCAACCTCTTGCGCGAAGGCCTGGACCTGCCGGAGGTGTCGCTCGTGCTGATCCTCGACGCCGACAAGGAAGGCTTTTTGCGCGCCGAGCGCTCGCTCATCCAGACCTGCGGCCGCGCCGCCCGCAACGTCAACGGGCGCGTCATCATGTACGCCGACCGCATCACCCGCTCGATGCAGGTGTGCCTGGACGAGACCGCCCGCCGGCGCAAGATCCAGCACGAACACAACATCAAAAACGGCGTCGTGCCGCAGACCGTGCGGCGTAGCATCCAGGCGCTGCGGGCGGTGGCGATGGGCGAAGGTCCGCGGCCCGAAGATCTGCTGCATGAGGCCGCGGCGCTGGCCGCCGAGCAGCCCGCCGCGGCGCGCGGCAAGGGCCGCGGCAAAGGCAAGACCGGCAAGCCGTCGCACCTGGACGCCGCCCCGCCGCCGCCGGCGCCGGTCAAGGCCAAGCCCGATGCCCACCTCGATCTGGCGGAGATTCCGGCGCTGGTTACGGCGCTCAAGAAGCAGATGCGCGATGCCGCGGCGGACATGGACTTCGAGCGCGCCGCCGGTCTGCGCGACCGCATCCGCGACCTGGAGCAGCTGGAGCTGGCGCTGCGCTGAAAAAACGGACCGGCACGTTACTCGACCGCGGTCGGCCTCAAAGGGAGCGCCGAGGGAGAAAAGATCATGAGACGCAGCGCTAAAGGGAGCAAAGCGTACTTTGCGGCGGCTTCGCTGCTGGTTTTTTTCACGTCCTGCGACACGGTGCCGCTGCCCCCCCGCCCGCGCACCACCAACCCCGGCCGCGGCGGCATGAACCTGCCCGGGTCCACGGACGGGGTGCCGATCGTCGAGTGCGGCGAGCTTATCGCCCCGCCGGCGGGCGAGCGGTGCCTGGTGCAGCCGAGCCCTGCCGGCAAAAAGAGCCTCTTGCTGCGCGGCTCCGTACTCCTGCCCGATCAGGTCCTGCACGGCGGGGAGGTCCTTGTCGATGAGACCGGGACCATCGCCTGCGTGGGCTGCGACTGCCACACCGGCGAGCCCGCCGCGGCCCAGGCGGCGCAGGTGACCTGCCGCGACGGCGCCATCTCCCCCGGGCTCATCAACGCCCATGATCACATCACCTATACCAAGGCCGAGCCCGCGACCCACCCGACCAACCGCTACAACCACCGCCACGAGTGGCGCTTGGGCGTCTCCGGCGATCCCAAGCGCCCCAAGATCCCGGTCAGCGGTGGCAACAACACGGCGGCGCAGCAGTGGGGCGAGCTGCGGCAGGTGCTCGGCGGAACCACCTCGCTCGTCGGCTCCGGCGGTCCTGCGGGCCTATTGCGCAACCTCGATACGGCGCTGCAGGAAGGGCTTTTGCAGCCGCCGGTGGACTCGGACACCTTTCCGCTTGGGGACAGCGATGGGCTGCGCCTGGCCAGCGGCTGCGCCTACCCCGGCCTGCGCTCCGAGGGGTCGCTCAACCCCGACGGCGCGTACCTGCCGCACATCAGCGAAGGCATCACCCAAGAGGCGCGCAACGAGTTCCTGTGCACCTCCCAGCCGCGCGGCGACGGCGCGTTTCTGGTCGAGGACTTCACCGCGATCGTCCATGCCATCGCCTTGTCGGCGGCGGATGCGCTGACGGCGGCGCAGCGCGGGGCTGCGGTGGTGTGGTCGCCGCGCAGCAACATCTCCTTGTACGGGCACACGGCGCAGGTGGCGATGCTCGACCGCGCCGGCGTCCTTTTGACCTTGGGTACGGACTGGACGGCTTCGGGCTCGATGAACCTTCTGCGCGAGCTGCGCTGCGCCGGCGAGCTTAATCAAAAGCAGCTCGGCGGCTACTTCTCAGGGGCGGCGCTGTTTCGGATGGCGACGATCAATGCGGCGATCGCGACCGCCACCAACGACCGGATCGGCCTTTTGGCCAAGGGCTTGGCCGCCGACATCGCGGTGTTCGCCAGCGCCGATGCCGCCCGCCGCGATTTCGCCGCGGTGGTCCAGGCGGAGGTTCAGGACGTGGCGCTGGTTTTGCGCGGTGGCACCCCGCTGTCCGGGGATGCGGCGGTGATGGCGGCGCTCGGCGCCGGCGACAAGTGCGAGGCGATGGACGTGTGCGGCGTGCCCAAGAGCGTGTGCGTGGAGCGCGAGACCGGGATGAACCTCGCGGCGCTCAAGACCAAGGCCGGCATGCCGATCTACCAGCTGTTCGCCTGCGGCACCCCGCCCGCCGAGCCGACCTGCGTCCCGTTCCGCGACGGCGAGTTCACCGGCCTAAGCACCGCCGACGATCCGGACGGCGACGGCATCCCCAGCGCCCGCGACAACTGTCCGCAGGTGTTCAACCCCCCGCGTCCGGTCGACGGCCCGGCCCAGACCGACAGCGATGGCGACGGCGTCGGCGACGCGTGCGATGTCTGCCCGCTGAAAGCCAACAGCGCGGTCTGCCCGCCGCCGAGCCCCGACGACCTG
>CALFML010000739.1 GCA_937879845.1 uncultured Myxococcales bacterium | reverse complement strand
ACGAGGCGGGCATGGTGTCGCGGGCGACCGCCTCGGCGCCGCCGCAGCTGCTCTTGAGCTGCCAGATGATCGTGAGCTTGGCCGGATCATCGCGCGTCAGCGACTGAGCAAGCTGCCGGACCAGCGGCTCGGCCGCCGTGCTGCCGGCCACGTAGACGGCGGGGGCGCTCGGGCCGACCAGGCTCGTGCACGGCACAGCCGCCGAGCTCGGCGAGGGACACAGCGCAAACCCGATCGACAGCGACGCGGCAAGCGAGGCAAAGGGCTTGGTCCACATGTCGCGGACCTTAACACATGTGGGCGATTGACCTGTAGCATTTAACGAGCCCGACATTAAAGTGCCGACAGTCGGCGCCCGGGCTCCTACAGCGCCTCTATTTGGGCGCTTGCGAGCGCGCTTGGCCGTGGCCGCCCGCTCGGCCGCGGGTCCGGTGCGCAACCCCGGCCGCTGCCGGTCGATAACTTGGTCAAGGCGCGACTCGCCGACGCATCGCTCTTGGCTGCCCGCGCGGGCGCAAGTGCGGTCCTTCCCGTCGGCGTGGTATGCTCAAGCGAGGCGAATAGAATTATGGCTGACGCGAACAAACAGTCCCGGCCTTACATCTCCGGCCGCTTCATTTTGGAGCTTGATGACTCGGGCTCTTCTTCGAAGGCGGTCGGCACCCTGCAAGCGATCGAGGGTGGCAGCTTCAAGTCGGAGGTCGTCGAAGAGAAGGTCGGCAGCGAACCTCTGGTGATGAAGTACTCGGGGCGTCCCAAGTTCGAGGACGTGACCATCCAGGTCGGCATGGCCATGGCGCCGCGCTTCTGGAAGTGGATCAAAAAGAGCTTCAACTACGAGGCCGAACGCCACAACGGCGCCCTCGTGGCGCTCGACTTCGACAACATGGAGCGCTGGCGGCGGACGTTTTACGACGCGCTCATAAAGGAAGTGACGTTCCCGACGCTCGACGGCGCGGCGACCGAGCCGGCGTACATGCAGGTCAAGTTCGCCGTCGAGAACATCGAAGAGAAAAAGAGCTTCGTCAAATATCAGGCGGAGCAGGAAGCGCCGCAGGAGTGGAACAAGCAGCGCCTGTGGCTGCCGTCCATGTTCACCTTCAAAGTCGATGGCCTGAGCGGCGACAAGGTCGAGACGGTGAAGATCGAAAGCTTCACCATCAAGCAGGAAGTCATCGAGGCGCCGGTCGGCGGCATCCTCCAGGTCAGCAAGGAGCCGGGCCGCGTCGACTTCCCGAGCCTTTCGGTGACCATCCTGCAGCGCGACGCTGATAAATGGATGAAGTGGTGGGACGATTTCGTCCGCGCCGGCAACCACCAGCAGTCCAAGCAGAAAAACGGGCACATCTCGTTTCTCACCCGTGAGGCGGGAAACCGCGGCATCCTCACCGGGAATCCGCTCGTCACGCTCGATATCTACGGCATGGGAATCCTGGGCGTTACGCCGGTCAAGCACGACTCGAAAAAGGCCGAGCTGCAGAAGGTCAAGATCGACCTATATTGCGAGCGCATGGATCTCCAGCCGGGCACCGGAACGGTCGGCTAACCGGTAGCTAGAGGCCTACTTTTGTCAGACGCTGCTTTAAAGACCGACGCCGCCGCTCCCCGCCGCGGGAAGCTGTCGCTGTCGCGCCGCCAGTTCTGGCGCGTGGTCACGGTGGCGGTCGCCGCGCTCGGCGTGCCCGCCACCCGTCACATCGTGCGCCGCCGGCGCCGCGGCGAGCCTGGACCGACCGGCTGGTTTGGCCACTGCTGAGCCGACGGACCCAAGCGCTCAGGATTTCTTGCTTTGCAGGTGGGCGCGCACCGCTTGCAGGTGCTTGCTGACGAGAATCTCGTGATGGAAGGCGGCCTCGATGCGGCCGTCCGGGCTTATGACGTAGGTGACGCGCTGGGCGACGTTGAGCAGCGGCCACAGCACGTCGTAGCTGCGGCCGATCCCGCGCGCCGGATCGCCGATCATCGGAAACGGCACCCCTTCGCGGCTGGCGAACTCGCACTGCGACTCGGCGTTATCCACCGAGACCCCCAGCACCTCCGCCCCTAAAGACGAAAGCTCGCTATAGGCGTCGCGAAACTGCCGCGTCTCGATGGTGCAGCCGGTCGTGAACGCCTTGGGAAAAAAGAACAGCACGACCCGCTTGCCGCGCAGCTCACCGAGCTTGACCGACTTGCCGTCCTGCGCCGTCGCCGTAAAGTCCGGCGCCGGATCACCAACCTTGAGCATGGGGACCTCCTGGGGCGGCCAGGGTATCAGAAGCTGCCGCTGCCACCGCTGCCGCAGTTTTTGCACTCGGGCGCCATCGGGGTGTCCTTGCAGCTCAGCGGGCAGTAGTTGACGCGGTTGAAGACGCTCTGCACCACGTCGCAGGTCACGCTCTTGCCGTCGACGCTCATCTCGCCGTAGCCGCCGCTCTGGCGGAAGGTGTTGGCGCAGGCGATCTGCGCCGGGGTGGTCGTCGCCCACGACGGCAGCGGCGGCAGCATCGTGACTTCGTTGGCCTTTTCGTAGTCGCCCTCCGTGCACACCTGCGCGACGACGCAGTCGGTCGGCATGGGATTTTTGGCGTCGCCGGCCTTGAGCGTGTAGCAGAGCTTCCAGTGGCCGGAGCAGTCGACGTTGATGGTGCTCGGCGTCCACGCCTCGGCCGGCTTCGTAAGGGGCTTGCTCATCGACAGGCAGGTCGGCTTGCCGGCCACGATGACCGACGACGCGGCGCCGATCTGCTCACCGTTATACGTATAGAAGCACGGCACGACGTTTTCCAGCGCCCAGCGGCCGGCGGAGAAGCACTTGCACGCATCGCGCCCGGTCGTCGCCCCCGGCGCCGGCAGCACGTAGCCCTGGCAGGCGCTCCAGACGTAGCCAAACTCCCCGTTGCGCACGCAGCGGGCGACGCCGTCCTGGCAGATTCCCAGGCCGCGGTTGGCGCGCAGCCCGGGCCAGCACTCTTTCTGCTCGCCTTCGGTCTTGCAGGGGCAGCCTTCGCGGTTCTTGTCGTCCGGACACTCCGGGGTGCCGCCCGGCAGCATCGGCGGCATCCCGGTGCCGCCCCCGATCGGACAGTACCTGGGCGGCGGATCCGCGGCCCAGAAGGCATCGTTATTGAAGCTCAGATCACGCGGTCCGCCGCCGCCGCCGCCATCCCCCTCGCCGCCGACCGTCATGTCCTCGCCGCCCTGGCCGCTATTGACCACCTGGGGATTGCAGCCTAGTAGTGCGCAGGCGAAAAGCAGCGGCACTCCCAGACAACCGAGCCGAATCATGGAGGAAGTTTGGGTACGCATGAGTCCCCTTATACCACGCACCGGGCGTGGACAAAGGGCCGGCGTCCGACATCGGCCGGCTCAGGATTCTGGAGCTGTGGGGGATTAGTTTTGGGTCTGCGGACAGGCGGAATCGGTCGCTCCCGGCAGGCAGCGGCTCTGCACGATCTGGATGAAGCGCAGCAGGCCCCGCTGCTGCTCGACCAGGAACTTGCCGGTGTTTTGCAGGACCGCCTGGTAGTCTTCTCCGGTGTAGTCGCCGGCAAGGCCCGGCCGGGCGCGGTTCACCTCGGCGATGGCGTCGCTCAGGCGGAACATCGGGTGCACGCCCGAGCTGTCGAGCTGATAAAGGCTCTTCAAGAGCCGCACCAGCACCTGCTTGGGCATGGCCACCAGGCTGCTTTTTTGCTCCAGCTCGCGGCCGCGCCGCATCAGGGTGATCCCGGTGAGCGCCGGTCCCGTCTGCGGATCGACAAGACCCGCCAGCCCGCGGCCGATCGGCAAAAGATCCGGCTCATCCAAAAGCAGCTGCACCGCGTCCACCACCGTGACCGAAAGCGCCGCCCGCGCCCCCACGTTCTTGTCATCGAGCAGCTGGCGCAAAAGCAGATACGTCTGCGCCCGCGCCTCGGCGTTGTCATCGAGCTTGGTGCCGAGATCGACGACGCTGGTCACAAGCGGCCCGGTCAGCACGTCGGTCAGGTCGGCGTTGAGCTTATCCGTCCACCCCGCAAGGTCGCTGCCGTGCGCCGTCACCCGCCCCTTGGCGAAATCGAGCAGGATCTGCCCGAGCGGCCGCAGCCGCGGGTTGTCAAACTGGTACTTGGGTCCCATCATCCCCGCGCTGACCTGGACCTTGAGCATCACGTCGATGATGTCGCTCACCGCCTGATTCCAGCGGTCGCGGGCGACCTGGTTGTCAGGCTTTTGCAAAAGCGCCTTTTTCTTCTTCAGCGCATCCGCCAGAAGATAAAACGGCGTCACGCCGCCGGCCGGCTTGCCGTCGTTGCGCAGGGCCACCGTGCTGTGATCGCGGTAGCGCAGGCCGCCCGGCGCCGTCTGCGTCGGGTCGAACACGTAGCGCAGCAGCCGGATGAGCACCGGCAGGGCGCGCGGGCTGCCCACCTGTCCATCGGTGGTCAGCGCCGTGAGGATCGGCGACAGCTCCGCCGTGGCGAGCAGCAGATCGCCGCCGAGGATCTTGGCGAGCAGCGGCTCATAGCTCACCGCCGCATCGGCCGCCGCCGCGGCGCCGTAGCTATCGGCGAAGCTGCGGCCGTAGTTCTGCGACCGCGCCGACGGGTAGTGGCGATGCACGACGGTCAGCGCATCGATGAGCAGCTGGGTCGCGTTCTGCCACTTGGCGCAGCCGGTGCCGCCGTCGCTCTGCACGCACTCGCGGTGCTTGGCGAAGGCATCGACCAGCGGCCGCATCGCATCGTAGAAGCTGTCGCCCGGGAACGGGTTGGCGGTGCCGTCGGGCAGGGTGGCCGGCGGGCGCACCATCTCCAGGGCGAACAGGATCCCGTTGTGCTCATCGACAAACAGGCGGTCCTGGCCGTTGCCGTCCTTGAACTTGCGGCCGTCCGGATCCGCCAGGTCCACGCACGGCGACAGGTCGGCGTTATAGCAAAGCGAGCCGTCGGGGTTGGTGGTGTGGTTGAGCAAAAGCTCCGCCGGCTGGCTGGGGGTGTACTGCGGCCGCTGCTTGGCCACCGGATCCCAGAGATCGAGGAACAGCGCCCGCGCGGTCGCCGCCGGCCGGGGGTAGCGGCCAAAGCCGGTGTGGTCGTCGTTCAAGCTGGTGACGCCGAGCAGGTTCTCCAGCACGCCATCGCCGCGCGTCCCATCGAGGATGTTGGAGGTCAGGGCATTGCAGCGGCGGACCTGGTTGGGCTTGTCGCGGCAGGGTCCGGTGCCCGCGGCGCAGCGGCAGTCGTTGCCGTTCTTGATCGCCTCAAGAAAGCTGGCGGCCTGTTTGGCGTTGGTCGCCGTATCGGTCTTCAGCGCTGGGCTGGCGATGGCGAGCAGGAAGAACTGGCCGACGCTGTCGATCTTGAACATGTCGCACGCCTGGTCGAACACGACCAGACCGCCGAAGGCCGAGGCGTTGCGTCCGTTGCAAAAGACGGTGCCGCCGCTCGTGTCGGCGATAAGGTGCATGAGCCGCTGCAGCACGGAGCGATTGTTCCGCGCATCGCTGGTCATGAGGTTGCGCCAGTCGAGCGTGGCATCGGCGTCGGGCGCGCCGCGGCTGGGCTTCTGTCCGAAGCTGCCGATGATCGAGCCGGGCACCTCGGGATGAATGCCGTCGACAAAATCGTTGCTGGTGCTCGGCTGGCGCATGAAGAAGTAGCCGCGCTCGTCCGCCAGCTGGGCCATGATCGGCCCCAGGTTGCGGGCGTGCGGGTCCTGCAGCGCCGCCACGACATCTTCGGCGAGGGCCCCGTTGTCGACCGCCAAGAGGCGCTGGATGATCGGCACGAGATCGTCAAACAGCGTCGACTGTTCCGGGAGCTTGGCGGCGGCGTAAGCGGGCTTTTTGGACTCATCGGCGGCATCTAGGAGCGCCTTGAGCGCCCGCGCCAGCGGACTCTCATAGGCCGCGGTGCCGAGCAAGGTCTTGGTGCTGTCGAGCACCGCGACCATGTCCTGCTCCGGCGGCGAGCCGGCGCTGCCAAAGCGCAGAAGCTGGGTGCCGGCGTACGCCAGATCGAGCAGCGCCGAGTCGTTCGGATCAAAGCCCATGTAGGAGAGGGTCTCGCCCTCCTTGGTCTTTTGCTGCATGGTGCGCGACCCGGCAAGGAGCGACGCCCCGCGCACGAGCCCAAGCAGCATGTCGCGCGGCGGGCCGCCGGCTTTGCCCGGCGCGTCATCGGCCAGCCGCGGGGCATCGACCAGGAGCGCCGATAAGAGCGAGCCGTCAAGCTCGGCGTAGCGATAAAGCGGCTTGCCGTCCGGGCGCAGGGCCCGGCCCTGGGCGTCGCGGGAGGCGCCGATGCCGACGCCGACATCCGGCAGCGGCGTGACGTAGGGAATCGGCTGGCCGCCGGCGTTTACGAAATAACCGTCGGCGTTGGCCTTCGCCAGACCGGTGCCCAGATCTTTGACGTAAGGGGCGGCGACATCGTCGAGGAGCGGCAGGCCGCGCGGATCGCGGAGGGTGATAAGGAGGCTCTGGCCGGTCTTGAGCTCGGGCCGGGTCGCGGTCAGAAGATCGCGCAAAAGGGCGGCGCTGCGTTCGGGGCTGGTCGGCGGCTCGGTGCTGCGCGACAGGTGGCGCAGCTCGAAGGCCGTCGCGCCGAGCAGCGTCTTGAAATCGGCCGCGGCGATGCCGTCCATGTCGAGCAGCGGCAGCGCCACGCCGATGAACTCATCCAGCGACGGCACGGCGGAAAGGGCGCGCACAAGACCGCCGCTCGTGCGGGCCGGACGGATGCCGCTCTGGTGGCCGAGCCGCGAAAGCCCCGCGGTGGTGCCGCTGTCGCCGCCAAGCTGCTGCAGCGCCTGGCCGGTGCGCTCTAGCAGCGTCACCATCGTCCCATCGTCCTGCAGCGGCTGCAGGGCGCGCAGGTAGGTATCAAGCGGATCCTGCAGCTCCGGCGGCACGCCGGTGTCAACTCCAGAGATGATGTTGGTGCGCTCCATGAACATCGCCTGGACCACCGGGGCGGCGTCGGTCGGTGCCGCCTGCCCGATGCACACCGCGCGGCTGCGGGAGCCGCTTACGTCCAGGGTCTGCTGCGTCTCCAGCTCGGAGGAGTAGGTGACGCGCTGGCAGGCCTCGCGGAACACGACGGCGCCGAAGCTCCCGCCGCTGGGCGGCTCGCGCGGTCCGAGATCCACCTCGCAGGCGGGGAGCAGGGATGAAAGGAGTCCCATAAATCCCATCACCGGCCAGGTACGCAGGCGAAAAGCGGCATACGGAGCGCGACGCAAAAGACGAGTCATGCTTAAGGCTACTTGCCAGCCGCCGCCACTTCAAGAGGCGTGGTGGCCCGGACAATCGGCGGCGCCGGGATCGCGGCTGATTTCGCATCCGCAAGGGGTCCCGAAGTAGCGCGGAAATGGCCCGATCGCTCGGCAGGCTGCGGCGGAGAGGCGGGTCTTGGAACCCGCCGCATGATGGTTGGCTTCCGCCACGCGGCCCTCTACTATGAGGAGATTGGCGGTCATAAGGCGCTGGCAACGTGCCAACCAGACGCTGCCGGGACGCGGACCGCCGCATCGATCCCACAGGCCCAAAGGAGCGCGCCGCCAATGATCGGCGCTCCGCCCGGGATCCTTCTGCGAACCACTAGACCCAAGAAGAGCCTCTATGCAGCTCACCATCACGACCACCGCAGCGCCAAAGGAAAAGCCGCAGGGCAACGCAATCAGCTTCGGCAAGTACTTCACGGATCACATGTTCCAGATGAGCTACGATCCGCAGCGCGGCTGGCATGATGCGCGCATCGGACCGTACCAACCGCTGTCGCTCGATCCGGCGGCGGCGGTGCTGCACTACGGCCAGGCTCTGTTTGAGGGACTCAAGGCCTACCGCTGCGAGGACGGCCGGGTGAACCTGTTTCGCGTCGACCGCCACAGCGAGCGCTTCCGCAAGAGCGCCGAGCGCCTGTGCGTGCCGCCGGTCCCGGTGGAGCAGACGGTCGCCGCGATCCGCGCCTTCGTGCGGCACGAGAGAGACTGGGTGCCGAGCGCCCCCGGCACCGCGCTCTACATCCGCCCGACGATCATCGGCACCGAGGCGTTTTTAGGCGTACGGGCGGCGACGCGCTACACCTTCTTCATCATCGCCTCCCCGGTGGCCGCCTACTACACTAACGGCTTTAAGCCCCTGCGCCTGTGGGTCGAGCAAGAACACATCCGCGCCGCCCGCGGGGGTCTAGGCGCCGCCAAGACCGGCGCCAACTATGTCGCCAGCCTGCTGGCGTTCGAGCAGGCCCGCCAGCGCGGCTACGATCAGGTGCTGTGGCTCGATGCCGAGCAGCGGCAGTTCTTGGAAGAAGTCGGCACGATGAACGCCTGCGTCGTGATCGGCGACGAGCTCATCACGCCGCCGCTGGAGGGCAGCATCCTGGCGGGCGTGACGCGCGACTGCGTCCTCACCCTGGCGCGCAAGTGGGGCGTTCCCACCAGCGAGCGGCGGATCAGCCTGCAAGAGGTGCTCGCGGCGGCGCAAAAGGGCACCCTGAAAGAGATCTTCGGCTGCGGCACGGCGGCGGTGATCTCGCCGGTGGGCGAGCTCGGGTACCGCGACGGCAGCGGCGATCAGCACCTCGTCATCAACGACCGTCAGACCGGACCGCTGGCCAGCCGCCTGCACAAGGAGATAACGGGCATCCAGTACGGCAAAAGCCCTGACGCGCACGGCTGGCTCACGGCGGTGGACGACAGTTAGCGGCGGCGGCGTTCAATCGGGCGTCCCGGCCCGCCGCCGCGGGCGCGTCCGGACCCGCGCTGAGATGGCGGCGCGCCGACCTTGCGGCTTAGCGTTTCTTCTGGTCCCCCGCGAGGTACTGCGCCCGCTGCTCGCTCAGCCACTTTCGCGCCGCGGCGCCATCGCTCATAAACGAGACGTGGCGGTTGTGCGGGCGCACGAGCGCAATGGCGCGGACGATCAAAAGAAGCAGCACCTGCATCGCCCGATTCAGACCGAAGATGGCGATGCTGCCGACGTACGGTCCGTTATAGGGCCAGGTCTCGTTGAGGATCTGGTGGCACGTCCGGCGAGCCTCCGGCGAGATCGTCCCCAGGCCGCGGCCATCGACCAGAAAAAGCGCGTACCCGTTGCGGCGAAAGTTCTCCGTGTCGGCGGCCAGGGCGACGGTCATCTCCTGGGCGCTCACATCCCCGGAAAGCGTCACGAGAACAACATCCGTGCCTTCCTGGCTGACGGAGTGCTGGCCGAACTGCTGCCGCGGCGCCGGATCCACCCGGACATTATATCGGAAGCCGCGCGGGCCCGCTGGTGCTAAGGTCCGACGGCTGTTTCCGCCTCCGGTCCGCTGTTCATCTAGCCGGACGAGTCGGTGCGCGCCGACAGGCGGAGCCGGCCGCGCTCGTCGAAGTAGCCGGAAAATACGATCGGGTGGCAGCAAACCTCGCAGTCCTCGATGAACTCAGCGACGGTATGTCCTTCGCATTCATCGACTTCCATCCAAATTCGCTCGCCGCAGTAGGGACAGCGAACGGAAGCGGCCGGCCGCATGGGCGCTATTTTGCCACAGCCTGCCGTCAGCGAGCCAAGAGGAAAGCGCCGGCCCGCCCGGCGCGCGGGTGAAGCCGAGCGGTCGGCGGACCTGCTAAGCTGGCAGAATAGCGCTAGAAGACCTGGGGTCCCGTCGGCATGAGCAACGCAAACAACTTGTTTACCGTCCTTACCCTCATCGCGGCGCCGGCAATCCTTACCAATGCGTCGTCGGTGCTGGCCCTCAATACGGCGAATCGGTTCGGACGGGTGGTGGACCGCTCGCGCGTGGTCGCCTCCGGAATGCGCGGCTTTACTCCCGAGTCCTTCGACTACGAGCTCTGGCGGCGGCAGCTCGAGCGGCTCAAGGCGCGCGCCGAGCTTCTCATCCGCGCTCAGACGGGACTTTATTTTGCCATCGGCGCTTTCGTCGCCACCGCCCTTATCGCCGTCTGCGGCTCGGTGCTTTTGGAGCATGCCGCGGTTGCCGCTACGCTCTTTGGCGGCGCGGCGCTGGCGCTGGGCGTGATGGCGACCGGCTCGCTGCTCGGCGCCTGCCTGCGCATCGTGCAGGAGACGCGCATCGCCCTGGCCAGCCTGCGCGACGACGTCACCGCGTTTGGCGATCCGCGGCCGTCGGCCACCTCCCTGGCCGCCTCCCCCGCCGAGGCGCATGGCGCCTCACAGCAATAAGCGGCGAACCGCGGCGGCGGCGGTGCGGACTGCGCCGCGACCGCCAAGGCGCAGAGAGCCCGGCGCTTATTTCGACGCTGCGATGTGAAGGGCGCGCTGCTCGTGCAGCCACTTGCGCGCCGCGGCTTCTTCTTTGAAGAAGGTGGGCAGCGGACGGCTGTGCTTGCGAATCATATGAATGGCGCGAAGAAGCAGGGTGAGGATCGCCACGGCGTACCGGTTGGCGCCGAAGATCGCGACGCTCCCCAAATAAGGTCCGTCGTACGGCCAGGTCTTGGCCAGGATGTGGCTTGCGGCGCGGCGCGTCTCCGCCGGCACGCTGCCGAGCTTGGTCGCGTCCACGAGCAGCAGCGCATAGCCGCTGCGCTGAAAGGTCTCGGCATCCGCGGCCAGGATGGCGGTCGCCTCTTGCGGGCTTATGTCCCCATCCACCGTCACAAGGAGCAGGTGCGGCTCCTCTTGCAGGAGCAAGTGCTTGCCAACCTCCCGGCCCTTCGCTGACTCCACACGGAGAGTATAACGAAGGACCGACCCGGCGCGCGCCCGGCGCAACGACGTAAACAGCTCACGCGGGCCGGACGGCAGGCAACCGACGGAAAAATCAGGGTGAGTGAAGGGGTTCGAACCCTCGACCATCGGATCCACAGTCCGATGCTCTACCAACTGAGCTACACTCACCAGAAGCGACAGAACTCTAGGTCAGAGCCGCGACGGGTGCCAAGAAAAAAATGGCGCGCTAAGCGACTTTACGAGGCTGGGCGGCCTTTTGCGGAACCTTTGAGGGCAGCCGGAGTCGAAGGCTCGGAGCTTACGAGCGCAGTGTGTTTGCGGCCGGTCAGCCTGGGGCGTGAAGCCGTGTGGCGCAGACCCTGGGCGGCGCAGGTTTTTCGACCGCGTCTGGGATTGCACTCAGGTTCGGGCGCTCCGCAGGTACAATCCGGAGACCATATGGCGAAGATCATCACGACGGTCGAGACACAGGACGAGAGCGGGCGCGGATTGTCTGCCGCGAGTCGGCCCGGCTGGCAGCGGAGCCGCCGTAATCGGCATTCCGGATCGCTCATCGGTGCGACGCTTCTCGGCGCGGTGCTCTGCAGCGGCGCTGCCGGAACGGGATCGGTAAGCGCTGCGGGAGCGGCAGCGACGGACGGCGGATCTGCGGCAGGGGGTCCGAAGACGGCGGTACCTGCCCTTTCTACGCCCGCGGGTGCGACTCCCGCCGCCGCGGCGCCGGCGCCGGGGGCTGAGACGCCGCCGCTGCTGGTCGCGCTCAAGCAGGAGCTCGGGCGCTCGATGGCCCGCCTGCGGCTGCGCGGCTACGAGGCGCCCTACTTCATCAGCTACACCTTGCGCGAGACCGAGACCCACGAGGTCATCGGCAAGCTCGGCGCGGTGTTCACCCAGAACCACGACCGCCAGCGCGCCATCCATGTCGAGGTTCGCGTCGGCAGCTACGCCTTCGACAACACCAGCGCCGATGGCTCCGACGGCAACGCCGACCTCGCCTTGAGCCTCACCGAGGTCAGCAAAGACGCGCCGCTCGACGACAACTTGGAGGCGCTGCGCGGCACGCTGTGGCTGATCACGGATCAGAAGTACAAGGCGGCGCTGGCCGCCTACGCCAGCAAGCGAGCCCGCGGCGTCCGCGATGTCGAGCCGGAAGACAAGCTGCCAAGCTTCTCGCGCGAGTCGGCGCAGCGCCAGATCCTGCCGCCGCCCGCCTTCGTCGTCGATACCCCGGCCATGATCGACACGGTGCGCCAGGTCGGCGAGCGGGTCAAGCAAGCCCCGCTCCTCGATGGCGAGGTCAAGCTCAGCGCCGATCGGGTGAGCCGCTACTTCGTCTCCAGCGAAGGGGCGGAGGTCGTCGAGCACCGCACGCTCTACGGGGTGCACCTGGTCGCGCAGTCGCGCGCCAAAGACGGCATGCTCCTTACCAACGAGCGTGACTTTTTCGGCCGCAGCGAGGCGCAGCTGCCGCGCCGGGCGGAGCTCATCGCCGCCATGGACAGCCTCGCCGGCGACATCAAGCAGCTGGTCGCCGCGCCGGCCGTCGATCCCTACACCGGCCCGGCGATCCTCATGGAGGAGGCCGCGGGCGTGTTTTTCCATGAGACCATCGGCCACCGCCTCGAAGGCGAGCGCCAGATCAGCGAGCAGGAAGGCCGGACGTTCAAAGGCCAGATCGGCCAGCGCGTGCTGCCCGAGTTTCTTTCGGTCATCGACGATCCGACGCTGACCCAGAGCCCGACCGGCGGCATCCCGCTCAACGGCTACTACCGCATCGACGACGAAGGCACGCCGGCGCGTCCGGTGACGCTCATCGATAAGGGCATCTTGCGCGACTATCTCAAGTCGCGTACCCCGGTGCTCGGGTCGATGCGCAGCAACGGCCACGCCCGCGCCGAGGGGACCAACGATCCGACGGGCCGCATGGCCAACCTGGTCATCCGCGCCGCCCGCACCGTGTCGCTCGCCGAGCTCAAGGCGCAGCTTTTGGCGGAGGTGCGCCGCCAGGGCAAGCCTTACGGCCTCATCATCCGCGACATCCTCGGCGGCTCCACCAACACCGCGTTCGGCAGCCAGACCTTCCGCGGCCAGCCGACCATGGTCTACCGGGTCGATGCCAAGACCGGGGAGGAGTCCCTGGTGCGCGGCGTCGAGATCGTCGGCACGCCGCTGTCGAGCGTGGCCAAGATCGTCGCCGCCTCCGACACCATCGGGGTCTTCAACGGCTACTGCGGCGCGGAGTCCGGCCTCGTCCCGGTGTCCACCGTCGCCCCGGCGGTGCTGTTCACTGAGATCGAGCTCCAGCGCGCCCAGCACGTCAGCGAGCGTCCGCCGATCCTGCCGCCGCCCTGGCGCGACAACGAGCCCGCCGGCAAAGGCGCGGGTCCGGCCCGCAAATAAAGCCGAGGACCGCCGCCTCAGTCGTCGTCGGGGGACTTTTTCTCTTCCGCCGCCGCGATGGGCTCCAGGGTGTTCATCAGGCGGTCGGCGACGGCTTGCGCGACCTCGGCGACCCGCCCCTTTAGCTCCGCCGGCACCCAGAACCACAGGATGCGGCCGTTTGCGATTACGTGGGCGCGAAAGTACGCGGCGCCGTCCACCTCGAAGGTCTCTGCCGCGGCGGGCAGGCACTTGCGGCACAGGCAGGGCAGGGGGCTTGCCTCATGATGCACCGCGAGGTTAAACGGTCCCGGCGCCCGCTCCGCCTTGGGCCCGCCGGCGGCTTTGAGCAGCAGCGCCGCATCGTCCGGCGTCAGCACGCGCGGGGTCTGCAGCGACATTCCCAGCGCTCCCTTGGCCGCCGCAATCCCTTTCCCCGAATCGAACTTGAGCTCGTCTTTGAGCCCGCTGACATCGGTGAGCGGGTAGCCGTTGCGCGCCGCCACCCACTTTTCCCCGTCGAAGCGCAGGTCTTGCAGGACCGCGACCAGCCACAGCGCTTCGTTTGGCGGACGGACCGTGACCAGGAACAGGCGGCTCTGCTTGTCCAGGCGCGCCAGGTGCTTGCTCGCGCTCTTGTAGGCCTTCAGCGGCAGCACGGCGCCCAGCTTGGCCCCCGGCGACTCCTTCTCGAACACTGCCTTGCTCACGATCGCCATCATGTCGGGCATCGCGATATTTTACCCTAAGGAGCGCGGCGCCGTCTGTGAGCGGGGAGGCGGACGAGCCTAGCGCACGCGCAGCACGATCTTGCCGACGTGGTGCTCATCGAGCGCCCGATGCGCCTGGGCCGCCGCGGCGAGCGGCAGGACGCGGTCGACCACCGGGCGCAGCCGGCGCACGGCGAACAGCGGCAGCACCTCGCGCGAAAACTCACGCACAAGCGCCGCCTTGCGCGCCGGCGGCAGCGGCCGCAGCGTCGAGCCGATGACCTGAATGCGGCGCGCCAAGAGGAGCCCCAGGTCAAGCTCCGCCCGCGCCCCGCCCATGAGCCCGATGCACACAAGCCGCCCGTCGAGCGCCAGGGCGCGCAGGTTGCGCTCTAGATAGCTGCCGCCGATGCAGTCAAGGATGATGTCGATGCCCTGCTGCGCGGTGGCGGCCTGCACCGCGGCGACAAAGTCGGTCGTGCGGTAGTTCCAGGCGGCGGCGGCGCCGAGCTCGCGGCAGCTCGCCACGCGCTCCTCGGCGCCGACCGTGCAGTAGCTGGTCACCCCGGCGGCGCGGCACAGCTGCAAGGCGGCGGTGCCGACGCCGGAGGCTCCGCCGTGGATGAGCACCGACTGCGGCCGCGGCACCACCGTGCCCAAAAGCGGCTCGCTGCGCAGGCCGCGCTCGGGGGTGGACTCGGGCAGGCGGAGCCCGCACAGGCAGAACAGGTTCAGATAGGCGGTCAGAAAGACCTCGGGCAGGGCCGCCGCCTCTTCATCGGAGAGCTCATCGGGGATCGGCATCACCTGCGTGGAAAGCACGACCACCTGCTCGGCATAGCCGCCGCCGGGAAGCAGCGCCATCACCCGCTGGCCGACGCGCAGCCACGATGCGGCATCGGCGCCGAGCTCGACGACGACGCCGGCCGCCTCCAGCCCGAGGATGGAGGTGGTGCCGGGCGGCGGCGCATACAAGCCGGAGCGCTGAAGAACGTCGGCGCGGTTGACCGCGGTGGTGTGCACCGCGATCCGCACTTCGCCCGGCCCGCAGCTTGGCTCCGGTGCGTCGCCAAGGTAGAGCTTTTCCGGTTCGCCCGGACCGTCTTGGAGGATGGCTCGCATCCATAATTTCTAGCACAGTCGCCGGCCCCGCACGTCCGCGCCGGGCGCGTCCGGCCGGGAAGCCGCGGGTGGGTCGTGCTATATGTTCGCCACCATGACGAACCTGACGAATGCAAATAGCAGCGCCGCCGCCCTGGACGGCCGCGGCAACGGCAGCGGCGCGGAGGTGCATGCGGCGGCGGCGGCGCCGGCCGATCCGTTCGTGCTGGCGGGACACACCTACCGCTCCCGGCTGCTCATCGGGACCGGAAAGTTCAAAGACCACGCGGAGACCAAGCAGGCGCTCGCCGTCTCCGGCGCCGAGATCGTCACCGTCGCCGTGCGCCGCGTCGAGCTGCGGCCGGGGCAGCCGAGCCTCCTTGATGCGATCGACCGCAGCCGCTATAAGCTCCTGCCCAACACCGCCGGCTGTTACACCGCCGAAGAGGCGATTCGGACCTGCCGCCTGGCGCGCGAGCTTGGCATGAGCGACATGGTCAAGCTCGAGGTGATAGGCGACCCGCGGACGCTATTTCCCGACGTCGAGCAGACGCTGCAGGCGGCGCGGGTCCTGGTCAAAGAGGGCTTCACCGTGCTGCCCTACATCACCGATGATCCGGTGGCGTGCCAGCGCTTGGCCGACCTCGGGTGCGCGGCAGTGATGCCGCTGGCGGCGCCGATCGGCTCGGGGCTCGGGATCCGCAATCCCTACAACCTGCGGCTCATCTTGGAGGTGGCGGAGGCCGCCAAGGTGCCGGTCATCGTCGACGCCGGCGTGGGCACGGCGTCGGACGCGGCGGTGGCGATGGAGCTCGGCTGCCACGCGGTGCTGATGAACACCGGCGTGGCGGGGGCCCGCGATCCGGTGCGCATGGCCGAAGCGATGCGTCTTGGGATCGAAGCCGGGCGTCTGGCGTTTCTCGCCGGGCGGATTCCGCGCCGGCTGCACGCCAACGCTTCTTCGCCGAGCTCTGGCCTCATCGGCAGCGCGCCACCGATCGGACCGCACGACATTGAGTGACGGCCCGGAGCCGGCGCGTCTGCGCCGCATGGAGCCGCGCCTGGCCATCGGCCAGCCGGCGGTCGCCACGGAGCGGCAGACGCCGCCCGAGCCGCGCGCTCAGTCGGGTCGGGTGTCGTTTCGGCTGTGCATCATCACCGATGGTCAAGGGGACGGCGAGCGGCTGCTCTGGCTCCTTGCGCAGGCGCTTTATGCGGTGCCGCCCGGCGCGGTGGCGGTGCAGCTGCGCGAGCGCGCGCTCTCTGGCTCGGCGCTGTTCGCCCTGGGCGAGCGTCTGCGGGTGCTCACCGCCGCGGCCGGTGCGGCGCTTTTGATCAACGACCGCCTGGACGTAGCGCTGGCGGTGGGCGCCGATGGGGTGCACCTGCCGAGCCACGGTCTGCCGGTGCAGTCGGCGCGGCGAGCTCTGGATGCGGCCCGCAGCCGGCTGCTCCTGAGCGCCGCCTGTCACTCGCTGCCGGAGGCGCAGATGGCGGTGGCAAGTGGCGCGGAGCTCGTCACGTTCGGACCGATCTGGCCGACCCCCTCCAAGCCCCAAGGCCCGCTGTTGCCAGGTCAGGGGCGGGTGCAGCCGGCGGGGGTCGCAACCCTGGCGCAAGTCGCGGCGGCGCTGCCGGTGCCGGTATTTGCCCTGGGGGGTATTGACGATGCGGAGCGCGCCGCTTCGTGCGTGGCCGCGGGCGCGCGAGTGGCCTGCATCCGGTTCGTGCTCAGCGCCAGCGATCCGGCGGCCGCGGTGCGCTGCCTGCTTTTGCCTGGGCCCACCTGAGCCGGCGACGGAGTTACGCTTTTTTAGCGCTGAACGCCGCCAGGTTGCGTGCCGCCTGCGCGCGGACCTTGTTGCGAATGAGCGGCGACCACCCGAGCAGCAGGCCGGGCAGACCCAGCGCCTGCCGCGACCAGCTCCAGAAGTCGAAGCGGTCGCGGTGCATCACGATGAGTCCCTGCCGGAACTGGAACTCCGCCTCGATGATGTTGTGCACCTTGCGGCCGGTGGCGGAAAACAGGTACTGCGCCTCCCAGTGCGCCCGGCCGGAGGTGTCGTCGGCCGTGATGTCGCGGAACTGCAGCGAGAACTCGCGCGCGTTTTGACTCAGCATGGTCCACATCTGACCGATCTCCGCCCCTTTGAGGGTGAAGACCTCGTCTTCGAACATCGCGTCGGGGGCGTAGCAGTCGCGCATCGTCGCGGCGTCGCGCTTGGCAAAGGCGGCGTAGAAGCGCTCCAGCAGCTGGGCGTTGGGATGAGAGGTAGAGGCCACGGGGCGTCCTTTCGGTCAGAGCAGCCAAGATGAAAAAGCCGCATCGCCGTCCCCAGAAGAGCTGGAGCCGGCCCGCTCCCATTGTGCCTCAGGTGGCCATCGTCCGAAAAGCCTCGTCGCCGCGGCCGCCAAGCCGGTGGACCGGAGCCCGACCGGCCCGCGCATTTTAGGCGATTAATCGGCCGCGACCGCGGCGACGCGGGCCACGATCCGGGCGGCGCCATCTTTCAGCACTTCGGTCTCGGTAAGGAGGCTCAGCACCACGAATGCCTCTTTGGCGAAGTCATAGAAGTAACCGGGGTGGATAAGGACATCGTCCTGGGCCAGCAGCAGCAGGGCCCAGTCTTCCTCGCTCAAAAGGCGCGGCAGGCGCAGCACGGCGTACCAGCCGCCTTCCACCGTTAACAGCTGGCAGGCGGTGTCGCGGACCGCTTGGGACAGCGCCTGCAGGTTGGTGCGCAGGCGGGCGGTGATGGCGCGGCACACCTGCGGCTGCCAGCCGAGCAGCTGCGGCGCCGCCAGCTGCACCGGCGTGCCGACCGATAAAAATGTATCGGCGATAAGCTCCAGGCGATCCTGCGCCAGCTGCCGCAGCGGCGGCGGCCCGCCGACATGGATCCAGCCGAGCTTGAGCTGCGGCAGGCCCACGACCTTGGACAGCCCGGAGAGCACGAAGCACAGCGGCGCCTGCTCGCCCAGCGCCTGCACCGCCGCCAGCACCGAGCGCACCGGCGGATCGAAATTCGTTCTGCCGTCCGCAAGGTCCGCCGCGGCCGGCAGAAGGTCGTAGTCGGAGAAGACCTCATCGACGACAAGCGCCAGGCCGCGTTCGCGGCACAGGGAGCACAGCGCGTGCAGCTCGGACCGGCGCAGGAACGAGCCGGTGGGGTTGTTCGGGCTGACCACAACGATCATGCGCACATCGCCGGTACACGCCGCGCGCAGCGCTTCCCGGCCGAGCCACCAGCGGCCGCGGTCGCCGCCCTCATACTCAAGCGGGTAGGGGCACAGGCGAACCGCCGACAGGCCGGCGAGAAACTCCAGCAGCGGGTAGCTCGGCTGCGGGAACAGCACGCCTTGGCCGGGAGAGCACAGGAGCTGGAACAGCCAGGTATAGGCTTCGCTCGTGCTGGCGCACAGGACCAGGTGCTCGGGTTGGGCGGTGATGCCGCGGGCGGCGTAATAGGCGGCGATGCTCTGGCGCGCCGCGAGATCGCCTTGGGCCGATGGCTCGTAGCGCAGCCCGCGCGCATCAGCGAGTGCGGCCAGCATCTCCTTTGGATAAAGCTCCGGCAGCGCCCGCGTCGGGTTTGAGACCGTCAGATCGAGGAGCGGTCCGCCGGCGGTCCGCTTGTGCGCCGCGGCAAGGCTCAAGCGGTTGGGCGCGGTGCTCCACGGCAGCCGCGCGGAAAACTCCACCGCTGGCGGCGGCGGCGGCGGCGGCGGCGGCGGCGGCGGCGGCGGCGGCGGCGGCGGGACGACCTCCGGTGAGGCTCCGGGCGAAGATTCATGCGGCGATGCCACGCCCGTCTCATAGCATGTCCGGCCCGCCCCGGCGCCGCCGTCTCGCAGCGTCTTCGTCGCAAATTCACCGTCTGTTCACCGCGGCTTCATCCGCTGGCGAGACAAACCGGCCACCCTACTAGACATGAGCCTCTACGAGAATGCAGTTGTCGGGGAGCGGCCTAACGTGGTACCCCAAGGCCTCATGTCCGCTCTGGCTCCCATGCCGCTTCCGCCGGGCGCGGGACCCGGAAACGGGCCCGCCAGCGGACCTGAAGCAGGGCGGGAGCCGGCGACAGTTCCCGCGGCGGATACCGGCTCGGCGGGGGCGCCCGGCGCCGATAACCGGCCGCCGCCGGCCGCCGAGAGCCACACCGCGGTAGAGCCGGAGTCCGCCGCCCCCCCGCCGCAACCGGATCCGCCCGCGGCCAGCGCGCTGCGGCCCGGCGAGCGCCCCGACTGGCTGCGCGTCCGCCACGCCGCGATCATCATGGACGGCAACGGCCGCTGGGCGCAGCAGCAGGAGCTGCCGCGGCTGGAAGGCCACCGTCGCGGCGCCCGCTCGGTGCGCGAGGTCGTGCGGGCGGCGCGCGAGATCCGGCTGCCGGCGCTGACCCTGTACGCCTTTTCCGAACAGAACTGGGACCGGCCGCTCGAAGAGGTGCAGGGCCTGATGCAGCTCCTGCATGACTACGTCATCGAAGAGCGCGCCGAGATCCTCGACAACGGCATCCGCCTGCGCGCCATCGGCAATATTCTCCGCCTCCCCGACTTCGTCAAGCGTCCGCTGCAGCAGCTCATCGCCGACTCCGCGCACGGCACCGATATGACGCTCACCCTGGCCCTGTCCTACGACGGCCGCGAGTCGATCTTAGAAGCGGTGCGCGCCGTCGCCGAAAAGGTCCGCACCGGGGCGCTCCTGCCCGAGCAGATCGACGAGGCGGCGCTCACCGACTGCTTCCAGACCAGCGATCTGCCGCCGGTGGACCTCATCATCCGCACCTCCGGCGAGCTGCGGACGAGCAACTTCCTCCTGTGGGAATCCACCCACGCCGAGTTCTACACCACCGCCGCCCCGTGGCCCGAGTTCACCCGCGCCGAGCTCTACTCCGCCCTGCGCAGCGTCAGCTCCGGCCGCGCCGCCGGCTCGCGTCCGGGCCTTGGCAGCGGCGGCGGAGACAAAGGCCCGCTCTTATAAAAGGTTGCGATGTCGAACCTGCTCCTGCGATTTCTCACCGCGGTCGTGGCTGTTCCGCTGCTGATCCTGGCCATCAACTGGGATCGGCCCTACGGCGTCTGGCTCTGGGTGCTGCTCGCCCAGATCACCGGCCTGCGCGAGTGGATGGCGATGACGCTGCCCCAAGAGTCGCCCGTCACCCGCTGGTTCGGGGTCGTCATCGGGGTCGGGTTCGCCACCGCCTTGTGCTGGGTCCCCGACGCCCAGGTCTTGCTGCTCTTATTGTGCGGGGTGACGATCAGCGGGTTTATGTACTTCCTGTTCAACCACGGCGCCATCGAGACCGTCGCCCAGCGCGTTTCGCTGTGGCTCGCCGGGATCCTTTATGCCGGGGTGCTGATCGTCCCCTTGGCGCTGTTCAAGATGGACGGCGGTCCCAAGGGCGGCGGCGTGTGGATCTACGTCTGCCTGACCAGCGCCTGGCTGTCGGACACCTTCGCCTACTTCGCCGGCCGCTTCCTCAGCCGCTTCTGGGGGGCGAAGCTGTGGCCGGACATCAGCCCGAAAAAGACCCGCATCGGCGGCCTCGGCGGGGTGGTCGGCAGCCTGTTCGCCCTCACCGTCGCCAAGCTGTGGTACCTGCCGTTTCTCAGCTGGGGCGACGTGCTGGCGATCGCCATTCCCGCCAACGTGCTGGGTCAGCTCGGGGACCTCATCGAGTCGCTCATCAAGCGCTCGGTGGGGGTCAAGGACTCGGGGGTGCTGCTGCCGGGGCACGGCGGCATGCTCGACCGCATCGATGCGCTGATCCTGGTCGTCCCGTACGTCTATGCGTACGCCCGCTGGCGCTTCTGAGACCGCGTAATCCGCGATGCGCGCCGCCGGGGCTTCTCGACGACAAGCGCCAAGACGCGGAGCGCGGGCGCTGCGCCCGGATCACCGACCGCCGACCCGGATGGCGACCGCATCGAGCTGGGGGAGCCGCCTCCGGGCAGGCCGCGCGCGCCTGCCCGCCGAAGGCGCCGGCGCTTATTTTTTCTTCTTTTTTTGCATCGGCGGCTTGAGCGAGACCGTGACCGCCTCATCCGGCTCTAGCTCAGCGCCGGGGTTTGGCAGCTGCCAGCCGATCTTGGATATTTCTTTAAGCTTCTTGTCGGTCGGCAAAAGCTGCAGCTGCAGCGGGGCCACGGCGGTGCGCGCCTCGGCCAGGCGCAGGCCGACGAGGTTTGGCAGCAGCACCCGCGTCTTGGAAGCGCCGTCGGCAGCCGCGGGGCAGGCGCCGGCCGGGCTGTCGGGATTTGCCGGATCAGAAGCCTTGGCCGGACCCTCGCCGCTCGGCGCGGACTTACCGCCTGGGGCGGGATGGCCGGCGGCGGGTTGGCTGGATACCGTCTCGTTTAGCTGGATGACGCTCTGGCGCAAGGACTGAATCTCGGCGGCGGACGCGGTCTGGCCGGCGAGCAGGTGCTTCTGCTCACGGATGAGCAGCGCCGCTCCGGCCAGGGCGCCCAGGGCGGCGATCGCTGCGATCATGGCGGCCACCGGCGCCAGCACGCCGGGAGAGCGCGGCGGCGGCGGCGGGGCAAACAGCGGCGGCGGCGCGGCCAGCTCTTTGATCGGAACCGGCTGGGTCTTTACCTGGTTGCCTAGCGCCTGAATCTCGGCGAGGAGCTCGCGCAGCCCGGCGGCGTTGCTCTGGACGGACTGCTCCAGCCGCTGGGTGATAAAGACAATCTCGCCGAGCTGCGATGGGCTCTCGGGCTCCCGCTTTACCGGGCTTGGCGGCGGCTCGATGCGACGCGCCGCAGCAACATCAGCGGGCAGCTTGGGTGGCCCTGGCGGCAAGGAATGCTTCCCCCTAGGTACGGATATTGGGCGCAAAACAACGCGCCTTTTCCATCATAGCCGGACCGTATGGAAGCGAGCAAGCATACTCCCATCGCCGCGCCAAGCCGGGAGCGCGCAGGACGGGGCGACCGCAAATTTTCAATCAGCCAAGCACCGACCAAGCACCAGTTAAATGCCAGTCAAATATCGGTTGAATGTCAGTTGAACTTTAGTGCGCTGGCGATGTCCTGCCAGCTGTAATAAAGGAAATTTTTGCCGCTGCGATTACTGACCGCAAGCAGTCCGTTTGGGTATTTGTCGCCTAACGACGCCGAGGTTACGGCGATGCCATCGATAAAGTCGGCGTTCAAGTTCAGGGTCGCGGCCATCA
>CALFML010000738.1 GCA_937879845.1 uncultured Myxococcales bacterium | reverse complement strand
CGGTTCCAGGTCTGCTTGTCGATGTGGACTTCCTTCTCGCGCAGGATGTCGTAGACCTCTTGGATCTGATCCTTTTGCACGACCTCGCGCAAGCCGACCTGCTCGGCTTTGTCGATGGGCACGAGGATGCGCATGTCCGTATCGAGGATGCGCAAGCAGTAAAACCGCTGAATCTTGCCCGAGATCTCTTTCTGTTCGATACCGACAATCTCCGCCACGCCCTGAGCCGGATAGACCGCCTTATCGCCGACTTGGAACTGGAGCATCCGTCCCTCCTACGCATCAACATGGCCGGAACAGGGCTGGCAACTCGGCTGGACGGAGTCCAGGGCTCACGCTCCGCTTTACCGAGCGCAGCGAGCCTGGCGGTTGCTGTTCCTGTCCTTATTCACAGACTTGCGGGCGGGTACTTAAACTCCCATGAAGCAGCGCCTATGCACATATAGAAGTGGCTGCGACAGTTGAGTACAGGAGCGCCCGATCGGCGGCAATAAAACCACAAGTATGCTTTTCATTTCAAGGGGTTAGCGCGGATAAACGCGCGATAGTGGCCTGCAGAACCGACGACAGCAATTTTTCCGTCGGAGAATTTTGGCCCCGGCGGAAATTCGGCCGCGTCAGTCGAGACTGCCGGGCCTTGGGCGGGGCTTAATTGAAGTCGGCGATCCGCCAGCCGTCTTGTTCGCGTCTTAGATCGATAAAGAAGCGCGGATCGTACTGGAGGCGGGCGCGATCAGAGGTGGTCTCAAGCTGCTGCCCGCGGGCGAGGGTGGAGCGCAGGCGCTCCAGGCGCTCGGCAAGCTCGGCTTCCAGGCTCTGGCGCTCGGCGCGGGTGAGCAGGCGCAAAAGGGCGGGGTAGTTGCGCTGCTCCGCCGCGGCGACAAGGAGGCGCAGCGCCGCTTCGGGGGTCGGGGCGCGAATGATCTGCAGATCGGGATCAAGGACGCGCCAGAGGCTCGGGCGGCCGGCCAGGAACCGATCGGTCGCCGCCGCCGAGGCCGGAGCCAGCACGAGCTGCGAGCCTTGCGGCAACGTGACCACGGCGCGCGCCCGCACGCCGGAAGCATCGGCTTGGCCGCTTGGCCCGGGGGCGGACGCGCGATCAAGCTCAGGCGATCGGCTGGACGCTTGGGCAGGCGATCGGCTGGACGCTCGGGCGCCGGCCGCCGGGTTGCGCTCGCCGCGTAGGATCTTTTGCAGCTCGGCAGCTTGAGCGGCGCGCTCGGGCTGGGTTTGTTTCCACTGCTCGGCGAACTGCTCGTACGGCAGGGACTGCTGCGCCGCGCGGGCCATCAGCGCGTAGGCCGCCTTGGGATCATCGCGCACAAGGGCTTCGCGATAGCGGGCCAGCGTCGAAAGAGGCGTGGCCTCAGGCGGCAGCCGGGGGGCGCAGGCGCTGCCGCCGCATAAGGCGATCGGAAAAAACAGCGCCCAGGTCAAGCGATCAAGGTAGGTAGACATGCGCAGGGTCAAAAGAGCCAAGTCTTGTTAACGCAGGCTTTGTAAACCGACGTTCACGGGTCGGCAAGCAGGAAACCCGCCGGCCGCGCCCGGACAAGCGGCGCGCTGCGGCAACCAAGCGCAATCCGTCGCGGTCCGCTAAAGGTGCCGCAAAAACGGCTTCTCCCGAGCCCCACGAAATAGTGCTGGCATTGCGGCACGCGGCTTGTAGGATGGAAGGGTAAAAGGTCTATCGACTCCGTCGCTGGAGGGATTGTGATGCTCCGGACTTCTTACGCCCCGATTTTGCGGTCTCGTTTTTCGCGCATTGCCAAGCCCATGCTGCCGCTTTTGTTCGCGGCGCTGGGGGTGCTCGCGGGCTGCGATAACGGCAACGGCCAAGCCGAGCGCCGCTACTGCGACAGCTCCGGATGCTACGGCTGCGTGGGCGACAAGTGCTATCCCGTGCCCGGCGATCCGGCCAAGCCGGACCCGGGCCCCACAAAGCCTGGGACCTGCGACACCGACGCAGCGTGCGGGACCGGCAACCTGTGCAACCTCGGCCGCTGCGAACCGGCTTGCACCACCGACGCCAGCTGCGCCGGCGGCGAGTCCTGCGTCTCCGGCCGCTGCCGCCCGATGGGCGCCCCGCAGTGCGGCATCGCCGGCGCCCTGTGCACCGCGGACGCGCAGTGCGGCGCCAAGAGCAAGTGCGTAAACCGCGCCTGCGCCGCGGACTGCACCGCCAACGCCTGCGCCCTGGGCCAGGTGTGCAGCAACGGCTCCTGCATCGAGGATCCGGCGCCGGTGTCCACGGAGTGCTTGTTCGACGTGGACTGCGGCGGCGGCAAAGGCGGCTTCCGCTGCGTCAACGCCTACTGCCTGCCGACCTGCAAGACCAGCGTCGAGTGCACGGGCGGCGCGGCGTGCGTCAGCGGCATCTGCCGCGGCAACCGGATGTCCGGCTAGCGGCAGCGTCCGCCGCCACCTGATTCTTCTTAAACAAAAAGCCGCGCTGCCTCTTCGGGGGCAGCGCGGCTTTTTTATTGGCGCGGCGCCCGCCCGCTGCGCTGCGGTACTTTTTGTTTGACCGGGTGCGGGCTTGTCCGTAGCCTGCGTAGCCCGCTGGCTTTGCGCTCACTGGCGACTGCTCGGTCGGGGGGCTTGGAACCATAGAGCGTGCACCATGCATCCTTCCCTGCTACACGACCTGCAAACCAAGACCGACGCTGGCTGGATCCTCCGCGCTGGGCGACTGTTCTCTGAGCAGGTCGAGACCTGGACCACGCTGCAAAAGACCCCCGACTACGCGGAGCTATGCGGGGCGGCGCGCGAGCAAGCGGCACGCTGCCAGGAGCTTCCGCCGGGCGAGCTGCGGGAGATCACCGAAGCGATCCTGATGTCGAGCGGCGCCCCGGCCGGCCTGCAGTGGCTGGAAGACTCCGGCGGGCTGCGCGCGTTTTTGCCCGAGCTGCACGCCACCGTCAACTTCTCCCAGGAAGCCGGCCGCCGCCACAAGGATGTCTGGGAGCACACCAAGCAGGTCGTGTGGCAGGCCGCGCCGCGGCCGGTGGTGCGCTGGGCCGCCCTGCTCCACGACATCGGCAAGGTCAAAACCCGCACCTTCACCGACGATGGCAAGGTGCACTTCCACCGCCACTCGGAGGTCGGAGCGCGCATGTTCGAAGAGATCAGCCGCCGCTTCCGCTTCGATCGCGAGACCAGCCGCACGCTGCGCTTCCTCATCCTGCACCACCTGCGCCCCAACCAATACGTCGAGTCGTGGACCGACTCCGCGGTGCGCCGCTTCGAGAAGGAAATGGGCAGCTACCTGCCCGACCTCGTCGATCTGTCGCGCGCCGATATCACCTCGCGGCGGCCGGGCAAGCGGCAGCTGGCGCTGTGCAACCTCGACGCCCTGGCCGGACGCATCGATGACATCCGCCGCCTCGACGCCGTGACGCCGCCGCTGCCCGGTGGCATCGGCGACGTGATCATGGAGCGCTTCCGGCTGCCGCCCTCGCGCCTTATCGGCGATCTCAAGCGCGCCCTGGAAGCGGCGATCGCCGGCGGCGAAATCGAAGCCCATCAGGACTCCGCTTACTATCTGCCGCACGTCGAGCGGCTCCTCGCCGAGATTCCCAGCACTCCCTGCGTCTGCCAAGAATAAGCGGCGGCGACCGCCGCGTCCGGAACACGCTCGTTCCGATAGGCGATTGCCGCGGGCTGATCGAAGCAGCCCGCCCAATTTGCCGCGCCATGTTGCCCCCAGCGAGCGGCGCAGGTGACGGGTCGCGCGGCGCAGCCGGCGCAGGACCGCATTTTTTCGACTGCGTACGGGGCGAACCGCGCTTGTCAGCTTGGTACGCGAGTCCGTGACCACAGGACGCCGGCGGCCTGACCGTCCGCATCCCCGCTCAGCACCATCACGCTGCCAGGTTCATCGGCCGCCGCGGCGGCGATGAGGCACTGCAGTGCCGCTGCCGCGCCATGCGCGCAAGAGTCCGGCGCGAACTGCGCCGCCGCCCGCAGATCGGGCGGCAGATGAGCGTGCGTCGCGGCATCGCAGCGCACGTTCTTCGCCTCGGCGACCGGCCGCGCGGCGGTGCGCAGCGCATCCCGCACTGTCTGCGCGACCGCCGCCGCCGGCTCACCTGCCTTGTGCGCCGTCGCCGCGCCAAGCACGTACCCGTGTGCCGCTTCCGCGCCAGCCGCTAGCGAGTCGGCCCGCGTCAAGAGCAGCGCGACCGCGGCATCGCGGAGCCCTGCGCCTTTTTGCGCCGACCCGCTCGGGTTAGCCAGGTCGGCAGCTGCTTCGTCCGGGATTTCTGGATCTGCGACCTCGACCGCGACGACTAGGCAAGCCGCGATCTGATCGGTCTGAAGGAGAGCGACGGCCTCGGCGATCGCCTGAAGGCCGGCGGCGCGGGTACCGACCACGGCCAGCCCCGGTCCGCGCAGCCCGTGTAAGATGGACAGCTCACCCACCGGCGAAGACGGCAGCGTATAGGCAAAAAGCCGCGGGCTGGGCTGCCGGGCGAGCGCCGTGCGGTAGTACTCCTCATCGGTCTTATGGCAGCCGTAGGAGCTGCCGACGACGATGCCGATGCGCTGGGCCGGCCAGCTGGCCGCGGGCTGCAGGCGCCGCCGGTCGGCCAGGACATGCTCGGCGGCGCAGGCGGCCAGGGCGCACAGCCGATCCATGCGCTGCAGCTGCCCGGCAAGCTCAGGCGGCGCACCGGGCGGCAGCAGCGGACCGAGCGGCTGCGCAGCGGACGGAAACAGCGATGCCGCCGCCACCACGGCGCACGGCGCGGCCGCTGCGGCCAGCCGCGGCATTGACGCTGCGCTCTCTTTTTCGCGATCGGCGCGGCTCAAGATGAGTGCGGCATTGACGCCGCCAAATCCTGACGAAGTCGAAAGCACGGTGGCCAGTCGGCTCGGCCGCGGCACGCCGGTAACTACATCGAGCGGGATCTCAGGATCGCGCGTCTGCAGGCCGGCGGTCGGCGGGATGAGCCCCTCTTCCAGCGCGCGCACCGCCATCACCGCCTCGATTGCCCCAGCGGCCCCCAGCGTATGCCCGATCGCTCCCTTTATGGAGTTGACCGGCACCGCGGAGCTGCGCGGACCGAGCAAAAGCTCCAGGCCCCGCGCCTCCATCGCATCATTGAACCCGGTCGCGGTCCCGTGCGCCGAGACGAAGTCCACCGCCTGGGGCGATAGACCGGCATCGTGCAGCGCTGCGAACATGGCGCGGGCGGCGCCGCGGCCCTGGCGATCCGGACCCGTCATGTGATTGGCATCACAGGACAGACCGCAGCCGGTAAGGTAGGCGCGAACCCGCTGACCTCGGCGCCGCGCGTGCTCTTCGGACTCCAAAAGGAGAAATGCGGCGCCCTCCCCAAGGTTCAGGCCGCTGCGATCGCGATCAAAGGGCCGACAGGGCTCTTTCGCATGGGCCCGCAGGGAAAAAAAACCCGACAGCACGAACTCCGAGATGGCATCGACGCCGCCGCATAAAACAACATCGCAGCCCCCGGTGCGCACCCACTGCAGCGCCGTGCCGAGCGCCACGTTGGCCGAAGCGCACGCCGTCGAGGTCACCTGCCAGCGCATGACGCCGTAGCGCCGCGAAAGGACACGCGCCGGCGCCGCAGCGCCGAACTCGGCAGCGGTAAGCGTCGCCGGTAGGTTCCACAGCGCCCGCAGCCGCTGCAGCCAGGGCGCCTTGTCACCCAACGTCGTGCCGATGCTCAGTCCCAGGCGCTGCGGCGGCGCGGCGTCCGCCGCAAAGCCGCCGTCGGCCAGCGCCTCCGCCGCCGCGCAAAGCGCCATCTCCGTGGCCCGCGCTCGACCCAGAAGCAGCGCCCGGCCGTCATCTTCCTCACCACCGAGCTCGGCCACGTCCTGCGGCAACAGGACCTTGGCCACCGGCCCCAGATCGAGCTCGACCTGACCCAGCGCCGGGTAGCGGCGCACCGCCTGCCTCCCCGCGCACAAGCCGTCCCACAGCGCCGAAACGCCGCCGCCAAGGCCCGTCACCGCGCCAAGGCCAGTTATCGCGGCGCGGGTCATGCGCCCGGCTTCCCGGCTTCCGCGGCGGCGCTGGAAGGTTTCAGGTCCGAGACGAAATCCAGCGACCGGCCGGGCTGCGCAGGGCGGGAAAAGAAATCGAAGAACTGATACCACTGGGTCGGGAATCGCCGGACCATGCGCTCGTAGGCAGCGGCCAGCTGGCTCGTGGCCAGCGCGATGTCGGCGTTGCGATCCGCAGTGCGGGCAACCGCGATCGCGGAGTCCAGGTAGTGCGACAGCCGCCGCTTCTGACCCGGCGGCGTAGGCTCGAGCACGAAGAAGCTCGGCACGAGCGGCGCCCCCGTGGCCCGCGCCAGCGTCGCCGGGCCGGTGGGAAACCAGGCGGTGTGGCCGCAGAACGGCACCGGCATCGCATGTCCGCCCAGGTGGCGATCGATCTGCATGCCGACCACCGCCCCTTCGCGCAGCACCGACGCCAGCTTGAGCACCGAGAACGGCGACTCGGTCGTGTAGATGATTCGGAAACGATCGCGGAAGCGCTGCTCGAACTGCTGCACCAGGGGGTTAGGCTCCGCCGCCATCGCCAGATAGAACTGCGGCAGCCCGCGCCACTCGGCGAGAAACGGTCCGACCTGCCACATCCCAAGGTGGCCGGTGGCGGCGATCGCCCCCTGCCCCGCCGCGACGGCATCCAAGAGGTGATGGCGGCCAAACGACGACACATCGAAGTCCAGCGGCAGACCCTGATGCAGGGCGTAGCTGTCGGCGAGCATCTGGGCGTAGCCCTGAAACAGCTCCAAGCCGCGGCGGTAGCGCAGCCACGCCGGCGCCGGTCCGAGCACTTTTTCGAGGTTGCCGAGCGCTGCCTCGCGTGCCGTCGGCAGGATGGCATAAAAAAGCGATCCCCACAGCGGCACGATCAGCCGCTTTATGACCGGAGGAATGTAGCGGATGCCGCCCAGCATGAGCCGGCGAAAAAAGGGGCCTTCGAAAGGGTGACGGTAGGAACGCCCAGCGGGCTGCGCAGACGGGTCCATGACGCGCCGGAAGTGTAGCGCGGCGCGGAGAAATTTCTATCTGAACAGCATAAGGCCCGCGCCGCCGGCAGTCAGGAAACGGTCTCCGGCAGACGAGCGTAGGCGAGGATCCGGGCGGCGCAGTCCGCAAGGCGCGTGTCGCCGCGGGGACCAAGCGTCACCAGCTGCTGCGTCAGCGGTACGGTGAGGAGGCAGCCCGCCGCCTCGCGCAGCTCCGGGCTGACGGCGGGGTCTTTATGAAGCGCCTGCAGGTGTTCCATGTAACTCCGGCCGTAGGACGCATCGGGAGCGAGGCGCAGCCGGGCGTTGAGGGCCATGCCGGCGGCGCGGCGGGCGTAGGTGACCCCGGACCGCTGCTGCTTGGCGGAGAGCGCCTGCTCCGCTGCCCGCAGCTCGTTTTCCGCCGCCGCCAGCCACTGCTCGGCGGTCAAGCGATAGAGCCAGTGGCTGGCATCTTCGGGCGCGACCGAGTCTGCTTTGCTAGTATTTGTTTGAGCCGCGGGCGTTTGAGCTGCCGCAGGCGTTTGAGCTGCCGCAGGCGTTTGAGCTGCCGCAGGCATTTGAGCTGCCGCAGGCGGGGCGGCAGACGACGCAGCGATCGGGAAAGGCTCCGCTTGGGAGCCGCGCGCTTTGCTGAGCGCAGCTTCGGACTCCTCGGAAGCGGAGCTCGCAGAAGCGGACGGAGTGGGTTTGGGTGGCGGCACGGACATGCTCTTTCCGACGTGGCAACGGCCTTTATGGTTTGTGCTACTTTACCATTTGATACAACGGAGCCGTGATGACGCCAAACAAAGAGCAGGTGATGGTGGAGCTTCTCAAAGACGCCTGGGTCTACGTCCAGCTCGACCCGCGCCGAGAGGGCGTTGAGCTGCCGGAATTCCTGCGCCAGGAGCCGCGCCTGGTTCTTCAGTATGGTTACAACATGCCGATTCCCATCCAGGATCTGGTCGTCGACGGGCAGGGAATCAAGGCCACCTTGTCGTTTCGCCGGGTCGCCCACGCGACGGTGATTCCGTGGTCGGCGGTGTTTGCGATCACCGATGGCGAGCAGCGCGGCTGTCTGTGGGAAGCGGACCTGCCGGCGGATCTCAACCTGGAGGCCGAGCTCGGCAAAAACACCGAGGCCCGCGCTGACAAGCCGGCGCCCAAGCCCGAGCCGAGCCCGCCCGCCCCCGCCCTGGGCCGCCCCGGCGCCCCCGGCAAGAAGCCGCGTCCGAGCCACTTGAAGCTGGTCGACTGACACCACCGAATTTTTCTACAAACAGCTTTTGTCTACCGCGCCCCGCGTGTACACATCCGCGAGGCTATCCCCGGCTACGTCAGAGCGCGGGGGGTTTATGGAGGTCCAGGTCATGCGCACAGGCGCAGCTCGTTTTGTCACAAGAGTCATTCCGATTTGGTCTGTTTCCCGGGTGGGCAGCGGCTGGGTGATGGCGGCAGCCCTGGGCATTTTCGCACTAGAGGGCGCGGCGCAGGCGCAGACCCCCGATTCCGCACCAACCAGTAAGCAGCAGGCCAAGCTGCCGTTGCCGGCGACGCCGCCGCCCGCCGTCGCTTCGCCGGTGAACCCGGAGATCGAGCCGACCGCGGCGAACCAGCGCATGCTCACCATCGAAGAGGCGCTCGTCATCGCCGACAAGCAGAGCCGCGATCTGCTCGCCGCCCGCGAGCGCCTGCGCGGCTCCTACGCCGACATCGAGCGCACCCGCGCCGCGCTTCTGCCGACCGTGACGCTGCAAGGCAAGCTGACCATCAACGAACCGGAAGTCTCGCTGACCCTGGATCAGAGTGGCCAGGTCTTCGGCAGCGCCTACCAGGGGGCGCAGCTGCTCGACCTGCAGCTGGCCACCGGGTCCACCGGACGCGGGCCGGCGACCTCGGCGCTTTATAACACCTACTGTCAGAACACCGATCCGAACCGGGTGGTCTCGGCGGGGATTCAGCAGGCGTGCTCGATGCTCGCCGCCCCCAACGCCGGCAACCTCGATGCGGCGCTCACCGCGGCAAATGTCTCGGCGACCATCGTCCCGCGCGCCCAGCTCGACGGCCTTATCGCCGCCAACATTCCGATCGTGGTGCCCTCGGCCTATCCGGCGCTGTCGGGGGCCAAGCTCACGTACAAGGCGCAGGAGAAGATGCTGGCGGTGACCACGGTGCAGGTGCTGACCAACATCGCCGCGATGTTCTTTCAGGCCGCGGGTCTGGAAGAGGTGGTGCTGGCCCGTCAGAATGCCATCGGCGTCGCGCAAAAGACGCTGGACGATGCCCGCATCCGCCTGTCGGCCGGCGTCGCCAACCGCGTCGATGTGACGCGCGCGGAGCAGGCGGTGATCCAGGCCAAGCAGGCGCTGCTGGAGTCGCAGGGCAGCCGCGGCACTGCCTACCGCAAGCTCGCCACCTTGCTCAAGCTCGAGGCCGGCAGCTTCAAAGTCGTCGCGCCGCCGGATCCGCCGGCCGAGACCGGCGACAGCGGCCAGCTGGTAAACGTCGCCCTGAACCGCCGCCCCGAGCTCGCCAACCTCGAGCTGACCGGCCGGGCGGCCTCCGAGCAAGCGCGCTCCTCCTTGCTGCGCTGGGCGCCGACGCTGTCCGGGTTTGGCAACATCCGCCTGACCAACGCCACCGGCTTTTCCGGCCGCGTCGACTACTATGCCGCCGGGCTGCAGCTCGACTGGCAGCTGTTCGACGGCCTGGTGCGCGATGCCCAGCGCCACCAGTTCGAGTCGCAGCGCCGCGACGCCGAGCTGCGTCTGGAGCAGTTCCGGGATCAGATCGCCGATGAGGTGACCGTCGCCCGCAGCAACGTCCTCATCCGCCACCGCGGGCTGTCGGCGGCGCAGAGCTCGGTGCGGCTGGCCAAAGAGGCGCTGGATCTGGTGCGCATCCAGTACGAGGCCGGGACCGCCACTCAGCTCGATCTGCTCACCGCCCAGGACAAGCTGGTTCAGGCCGATGTCGGGCTGGCCCAGGCGCGCATCGATCTCGCGCTGGCCGCGTTCGATCTGCGCCGGTCTCTGGGCGAGTCGCTCAGCAGCGCAAACTGACGCGCGAGTTCCCGTCCGGAAACTGCCTTCGGGCCTCTCTCCCACGTCCTCGGCGTAAGGCCGCTGCGGGCGGGCGCTGCACTAGCAGCCTTCTGTTTCAAAAGCTACTACGCGACCTGTTCACAGGACCTGCCGTGCTCACGGCCCCGAGGCCGCTCCGCGCGCCAGGCCCTGCGCTCAGGCCGCTCGCTACGCTTTTGAAACAGATTGCTAGGCGCCTCGCTACAGTTTGTGGATGGGAACGAGCTAGCGCTGCGGGGCCAGCGGGGGTGCGGCGGCCGGCGCCGCGGCGGGGCCGGCGGCAGGTCCAGACACCGCCGGAGAAACGCTTGGGGGTCGCGCCGCCGGGGCGCTTCCCGAAGTCGTGCTGGGAGCCGCCGGGCCCGGGATAGAGCCCGATGCCGGGACAGGCGCGGCGGGCTGGGCGGGAGCCGATCCCGCGGCCGGGGCGACGCTGCCAGCCGGCGCGACACCAGGGGGCACCGGCCGGGCCGGCGTTCCCGCAGGAAGTGCGGGCCGGACCGATGTTCCCGCAGGAGCAGCGGGCTGAATTGGTGTTCCCGCAGGAGCAGCAGGCGGGATTGGTGTTCCCACCGGAGCAACGGGTCGGGCCGGTGCGGTGCCCGGAGCGGGTTGCGGCGCTGGAACGGGCGCCGGATCCGAAGCGGACCGCTCGACAATGCCGAGGAGCTTTTTCGGAACCAGGAGCGGGCGGCGTCCCGGCTCATAGCCGGTGAGGGCGAACTCGGCAGTCCCGAGCTCGGTCTCTCCTTCGACGCGCAGCGGCAGGCGGGCGGAGTCATCGCTGACCCACATCTTGGCGGTGCGCGGCGGCCGGCCGAGCTTCACGCCGTTTTCGCTGATGCGCTCCCCGCGGCACAAGATCTTGATCGCCGGCCGATTGCCGCTCGCGGTGGTCAGCTCCTGCCGGCCGGCGACCTCCATGGTCCCCTGATAAAAGGCCGTGCCGTCCATGACGATGAGCTCCAGCTTGTCGCCGTTTTGCAGGCGGGCGGCGCGCAAAAGCAGGAGCACCGCCAGCGGCTCCAGCGGCTGGCTGGGCAGGACGCCGGCCCAGCGCTTCTCTAGCGGCGGCTGCAGCACATGGATGTCGACCCGGCGGTCGGTGACATCGATGGTCGCCGTGCGGTTGCGCATGCCGCTCTCGACAAGGTGCATGCGGCGCGGCAGCAGGGTCGTCGCGTCGAGGACCAGGCGGTAGTCCTCATGCAGCCCGGTGAGCGCCTTGGCAAAGCCGGTGGCCTCGGCTTCAGCGACCACGTTGATGATGGGTCCGGTCGGGCTGGCCACCGGCGGCGAGACCGCCATGCGCGCCCGCCCGGCATCGAACGAACCGAGAAACTTCAGGCTGAAGGTGAAGGCTTCGCCTTGCCGCCCGGTTCCGCGGGCCGTCTGCGCCGCGGCTTCGGGCAGGCCGCCCCGGCAAACGGTGGTGACCGCGAAGGTCCACAGCATCGCCGTCCGGGCCAGCCGGAACAGCGTCGAGGCGCCGATGTAAGAGGCGGCGCGGCGCCGGGCCTTGGCGCCCGCCCGGCCGGACATCGACACCGAGCTCGCAGCGGCAACCCGCGAGTCGAGACTGGGGACGCACCTTGCACCGGCCTGCATGAAGCGAGTATACCGAGACCATGCTCGGCAAAAATAGCCTATGGTTCTGGACCGTCCCCCGGCTGCAAGGTGGGCGGTGAGCGCGGCGACCGCGGCGCCGCCGCCGGTTATCGGGCTCACCCTCGGCGATCCGTGCGGCATCGGACCTGAGCTGTGGGTCCGCATCCTGTGTGAGGAGCTGACCCGGGAAAGAAAAATAGGGGAGGCGCTGCCCCGGCTGCGGCTGTACGGGGACGCCGGGCTCTTGCGCCGGACCGCGCAGGGGCTTGGCCGCAGCGCGGAGTGGGAAGCGGTGTGCGAAAAGCTCGAGCTAGTGAACGTGACGGAGCTTGCGGCGGTCGAGTCCGAACCGGGCCGCCCCGGCGCCCGCAGCGGCGCGGCCCAGCTGGCGTACCTGGAGGCGGCGATCCAAGCCGCCGAGCGGGGCGAGCTGGCCGGTCTGGTCACGGCGCCGATTCACAAAGCTTCCGCCAAAGCCGCCGGGCTCGGATTTCCCGGCCACACCGAGCTCCTCGCCGCGCGCCTCAAGGGCGACGGCCAGGTGGTGATGATGCTGGCGGGGCCGAGCCTGCGGGTCGCCCTGTGCACGACCCATCTGGCGCTGGCCGCGGTGCCGCAGGCGCTGACGGTGGATGGCATCACGCAAGTCCTGCGCACCACGGCGCTGGCGCTGCATCGCGACTTCGCGATCGCCGCGCCGCGCCTCTGGGTCGCCGGGCTCAACCCGCATGCCGGCGAGTCGGGGCACTTCGGCGATGAGGAGTCGCGCCTCATCGCTCCGGCGATCGCCGCCGCGCTCGCGCTGCCGGAGCTCAAGGAGCTGCAGCAGCGCTCCGGCCTGTTTATCGAAGGGCCGCTCGTCCCCGACGCGGTCTTCCGGGCCGCCGTCCACCCGCAAACCGCGACGCCGCCGCCCGATGCGGTGGTGGCGATGTACCACGACCAGGGGCTCATTCCGCTCAAGCTGGTCGATTTTGATGCCGCGGTGAACGTGTCGCTCGGGCTGGCGGTGGTGCGGACGTCGCCGGATCACGGGGTCGCTCATGACATCGCCGGGCGCGGCATCGCGCGGCCGCATAGCCAGCGCCACGCGCTGCACCTGTGTACGGAGCTTTTACAGCGCCGCGCCGCCAACCGCCGGGTCTGAGCCCTGCCCTGGGCCCTGCGGCGGGTTCTCCCGGTGCCACCGCTCCAGCTGGCCCACCGCCTCATCGAGCTCAGAAAGAATCGGGTGACCGCCGAGCCTCCGCCGCAAGACCGCCGTCAGCGTCTGGAAATACCACAGCTGCTCGTCCGGCGAGCCGCGAAAGCTCCGCCACACCGCGACGCCGCGCGCCTGCAGATCGGCGAGCAGGCTCTGGCAGTTGTGCAGCGCATCCGCGCTCTTGACCGCGGCGGCCAGCGGCCCGGCCTGCTCAAGGCGCGCGATCAGATCTTTTTTGCGCTCCACCCACGGCAGCTTGACCCCACCTACGTACTTACGCTCCGAGACATCCTCGACCAGCTCCGCAACCTTATCGCCGAACTGCTGCCGCACCTGCGCATGCGTTACTTCCGTGTCTTCGACGACGTCATGCAGGACCGCGGCGACTACGGCCGCTTCGGCAAAGCCGTGCTTGATAAGAAGGATGGCGACGTGGGCGGGATGGGCGATGTACGGCACCCCGCTGCCTTTGCGCAGCTGCAGGCGATGCGCCGTGGCGGCCAGGGCCAGGGCTCGGTCGAGGGTCGGCGAGTAGGAGCGCATACCTTGTCATTATACTGCGCCGACGCGATCGGCCAGGGCCCGCCCCCCGCTTCCGCCAGCGGCCCAGCGCGCTCAGAACTCGAACGACAGGCCAGCCGAGAGCGTCGTATCCGAAAGGTTTAGCGCCCGTCCCACACCAAAGCCGTTGACCAGCGCGGCATCAAGCTCCACAAACACCGCGACGCGGTTTAGACCGATCTCCTGATCGATGGCGCGCGCCGCCCGCGGATCGATCGCCGACAGATCGAGCGCCAGCCCCGGATGCAGGACCACCCCGAACGTGCCGCCGGCCGCCGGGCGGCTCTGGGTCTGCCCATCGGACCCGGTTACCGAGTACTGCGAGTTGAACGAGTCGCTGTTGCCAAACCACCACACGTAGTAGGCAAGGCCGACTTTGACGTAGGGAATCAGCGGTACGCGGAAGCGCTTGCTGAGGACGTCGAAGCGGTAGATGAACATGAGCGCGATCGGAACGATGTTGAGCTTGTCGGTGTCGCCAGAGGTGCAGTCGCTGTAGTAGTCGAGGTTCGAGCGTCCGGGCACCGAATACTGGCGCGAGTTGTCCGGCCCCGCGGTGACCTGGCACGGCTGCTTGGTCGTCACCGTGGTCCCGTTCACTGTGGTCGTGCCGGTCAAGACCGTATACGCCGGCGCCGAGGCAGCGTAGTAGCCGCTCTCCAGGCCGATGGCGAAGATTCCGAACTTGCCCCAGAACTGATAGTCGAACTCGACCTTCGAGAGCAGGCCGTAGTGCGGCAGCGCCCCTTTTTCGTCCGCCGGATCGCCGAAGTGATCCGAAAACGGCGTCCGCCCGTTCAGCCAGGAGGCGTCGTCGAGGTGCGGGACGTACGGACCAAACTTTATCTCGACCGCGAAGTGCTGCGGCGACTCCTGCAGCTGCGCCGATGCCGCACCGCTGTAAAGGAGTCCGCCGAGCAGCGCCACGCAGGCGAGCCGCATCGCATGTCGGCTCATGCCGCCCTCCGCGCCCGCCGGCCGAGCAAGAGCCCGAGCATCACGAGCCCGGCCGCCGTCATCCCCGCCCCGGCCGCGGACGACCCGCCGGGACCAGCCTGGCAGCCGAAGCCGGGGCACTGGTCGCCCTCGCAGTAGTCACCCAGCGCGCTCTGATTGCTCTGCGGCGTCCCGGTCACCACGGCCGATGGGGTGGGGTTGCCGAAAGTATCGATCGAGACCACCATCACCTCGTAGGTTGTACCGTTTTCCAGTCCGCTCAGCCGCGTGCTCATCTGCGAGGTACCCGGCGAAATCTTATCCGAGCAGCGCAGCCGCGGATCGGCGATGAAATCGTTACCAAAGGGCGGCTCGGCGGTCCGCACCGGATCGGTGGGCAGATCGCCCAGCTTCTGGCGGTACAGCTGATTGCCGATGCACGCCGAGAAGTAGCTCGGCGTCTTGTCGAGAAACTCCTGGCTCATCGCCGGCTGGGTCTTCTGCTGCTGCTTGCGGCAGAGCACCTGATACCACTTGATGCCGCTCGTCCCTTCGGGAACGCTCCAGTTCAGCGTCAGCCCGCTGTCGCCCTTGGTCGCCGTCAGGCCATCGGGGGCGGGCGGACCTTCGGTGTTTACGACGACCGGAAGGGTACACACGGCCGGCATGGCGTCCGGACCAACGGTCACCGTAATGGTGTAGCTCTGCGGCCCGCCGGTCTTGCACTCGGTGTAGTTGGTCGCCGACTCGGGGTTGGTCACCACTTCGGGTGGGATGATCGCATCAAAGGGGGTGCGGTATTTGAACTTGTCGCCGGTCGGCATCGTCGCGACTTGGTCGCAGACCGAAGTCATTCGGGTGGCTGAGTTCTCACAACCCGCGATGCCGATGTACATGTTCGTACCCGGATCATTGGGAACCGCACCGAGCGCGGGGTTTAGCAGGAAGTGCATGTAGATGTCGCGGCTCTTGCACTGACACTCCGCCTTGTTGAACACCGAGCCGCTGTAGCTTGTGGGGATGAGGGCGCCCTTGGTCGTATCGTTGGGATCGCCCACATAAATCTGCGTCGACCCGCCCAGCATCTGGTTCAGGTACGTACCCATGCACGAGCCGACCCCGTACGTGGTGGTCTGCGCTTGCGCCGGCGAGCTGAGAGCCAAACCCAGCGTCAGGCTGAACGCCGCTCCCGCTAGGTATTTGTAAGTCGATTTCATGCCAAGACCTGAAAGCAAGAGATGGGCCACCACCCTCCGGGCCGCGGTCGCCGAGCGCCGCCGAGGTTTCCCCGGCAAGGTCGCCCGCGGGCCGGCGCGACAGGGTGGCAGGCCAGTGACCGCGAACCGGGACAAACTGTCAATTCGCCGTACGGCCGCGCGGTGTCCCGCCGTCCGGGCTTAGGAGCCGTCAATGCAGAACTCCACGGGTACACCCGCAAGCGAGCGTCAGCGCCAAAACACGGGTCGCCGCCGCGCTCCCGCGCAGGTGCCCGAGGCCGCTGCCGCCGCCTATTGCGGCCCGCGGCGCCGCGGGCTTGAGGCCGACCGCGTCCATTGCCATGGCCGGCATGTAACACGAAGCGGCGGCGGAAGACAGTTTTGCGCCGCGCTTCGCTCGGAGGTTTTGTAGTTTTGGTATTTAATCTTACATTTATTTTTTGAGATTAAAACTCTACCGGCTGATAATGCGGGGCCGTGACTATGCGAAATCATATCTACTATTCTTTCGTGTCCGTACGGGGATGGGGTCGGCGGGCGGTGAGTCGGTCTTTGCAGATCCTAAGTCCGTTAGGTCTTGTGCTCGCGGGGCTCGCGCTGCTGGCTGGCGGCTGCGGCTCGCCATCGAGCGGCAGCTGCGCCGCGGGCAGCGGCTGCGTGACGCTGGCGCTGTCGGCCGCAGGTCTTGCGGCGGCTGGCGACTCGCTCACGCTGGATGATCTGGAGCTCATCATCCGGGTCGGTGAGACCACCCGGCGCGTGCGCTTTGACGACCGCGTCCTGCGTCCCCCGACCGAGCTGCCGCTGCTTTTGCCCGAGCTTGCGGCCGATGCCGAACAGCGCATCGCAATCTACGCCCGCGCCCACATAAACATCGGATCGAGCGGCAGCCAAGAGCTGACGGCGGCGATCATTCGACCGGCCGGCCAGGCGCTGGCCGCGAGCTATCCCCTGGTCTTGGCGCGGGCGTGCGTCGCGGCCCCGTGCGCGATCCCGGAGCCGCGGCGCGGGGCGGCGCTGGCCCTGGATCCGCACAGCCGCCACCTCGTGCTGTTCGGCGGACGGCGGCAGGATGGAACGCCGCTCGCCGATACCTGGGAATGGGACGGGCTCGGCTGGCAACAGGCGGCGGTGGCGAGCGCCCCGCCGGCGCGGGCGGGCCATGGACTGGCGCTCGATGTCCGCCGCGGCAACCTGCTGCTCTTCGGCGGAGCCGGCGGTCCCGAAGCTGCGCCGCAGCTGTTCGCCGACACCTGGGAGTACCGCGGCGCCGCGGCCGGCTGGAGTCAGATCGCAAGCGGCGGACCCCCCGCCCGCCAGCAGGCCGCGATGGCCGGCGCCGCGCTTGGCAGCGGCAGCCCCGGCCTGCTCCTGCACGGAGGCATCGATGCCGGCGGCGCCACGCTCGGCGACACCTGGCTATGGGACGGACAAACGTGGACCGCGCCGCCGCTGGCGAGCGATCCATGCCAGGCCGCTCCACCGCTCACCGCAACCCTGCCGCGCTGCCGCAGCCAGGCCGCCCTCATCCCGGCCGCTGCGCCGTCGCAGCCGGCCCTGCTCGTCGGCGGCCTCCTTGGCCCCGCCGGCTCCCTGCAGAGCGCGGAGACCGACAACAGCGTCTGGCAGTGGGATGGCGCCGCCTGGAGCCCCGCCGCCGTATACCGGCCGCCGACCGTCCTTCTCCGCTACGGACACTTCGCCGGCAGCGCCGCGGCCGCAAGCGGCGGGCTGGCGCTGGTCGCCTTTGGGGATTCGGCAAGCGGCCTGCGCCAGGACAGCTTCCTCTTGGATCTGAAGACCGGCCAGTTCGCCCCCCAGCTTGGTCCGGCGCCGCCGCCGCGCAGCGAAGCAGCGGTGGCCTACGACGAAGAGCGAGACGAAGTGTTCCTGTTGGGCGGCCGCGGCAAAAGCGGCTTGCTCGGGGACGCGTTCAGCTTCACCCCGGTCGCCGGCTGGCGCGTGCATCAATAATCGCGGCGAGAAACGCGCGCGTCACGCAACCGGGCGGCAAAGTTAGGCTACGATGCGCTCCATGCGCATCCTTGCGATTATCGATCCGCCGCACCTGCTCCGCCCCGCCGCTGACTCTACCGTCGCCATATTGGATGAAGCGTTTCTGCGCGGCCACGGCATATGGATCTGCGAGATCGGCGAGCTGTGGCTCAAGCAGGGCACCCCAGGCACCGCCGCGCGGGCCGTCCACGCCATAAGCCGCACCGTCGCTCCGGCGCTCAGCGTCAGCGAGACGCGGGAGAGCCTGCCGCTGTCGCACTTCCACGTCGTGCTCATGCGCAAGGACCCGCCGTATGACAGCGTCTACCATCAAGCGACGCAGATGATGGAGTACGCGCGCGGCCAGACCTTCCTGTGCAACGACCCGCGCGGCCTGCGCGAGGCCAACGAGAAGCTCTACATCTTCCACTTCCCCGAGCTTCTGGCCCCCACCATCGTCACGCACCGGCTCGATGAGCTGCGCCAGTTCCTGGCCGACCAGGGCGGTGAGATGGTGGTCAAGCCGCTGGACGGCTACGGCGGCGCGGCGGTGTTTCTGGTCCGGCACGGCGACAGCAACACCAACGCCCTGCTCGAGGTCTCAACTTATAACGAGCGGCGCTGGGTCATGGCGCAGCGCTACCTGCCGGAGGGGAAGCAGGGCGACAAGCGCATCCTGCTGCTCGGCGGCGAGCCTATAGGCTGTCTGCTGCGGGTGCCGCAGGGCGGCGACCTGCGCAGCAACATGGTCATCGGCGGCCAGGCCACCGCCAGCGTCCTGACCGACCGCGACCGCGAGATCTGCGCCCGCATCCGCCCGCGGCTGCAGCAGGACGGCCTGCACTTTGTCGGCATCGACGTCATCGGCTCCTACCTCACCGAGATCAACGTCACCTCGCCGACGGGGATCCAGGCGATCGATCGGCTCACCGGCACGCGCCTGGAGAACCAGATCGTCGATTATCTGGAGCGCCACGCGCCGCGGAGCCTGTAGCCGCCGCAACGTCTTTTGGGGTTCGCGCCGCGGACTGCGGCGCTTTGGTCAGCGTCGCAGCTCGATGTAGATGTGAATTGCGGCGACGATCGTAAGCAGGATGGCGAACGGGATGTGGATGATCTTCCACTCCCGGAACATCGGCTCGATGCGCGGCAG
>CALFML010000737.1 GCA_937879845.1 uncultured Myxococcales bacterium | reverse complement strand
GCGGGGTAGTCCTGTTCATCGACCAGCTCGAAGAGATCGTCACCATCGCCGAGCCACACCCGCGGCTTGCGCGGCGCCGGCTCCGAGAGCGCCTTCATCCGCCCGCTCTGCCCGAGCGCCGCCGACAGCGTCGACGATACGCCGCTCGACTCCGGGGCGGGATCGGCAACCATCACTACCACCGGCTGGGCCGGCGAGGTGGTGGAGCTCACCATCTTGTCGAGATCCTGCACTACCTGCACCATCGTCGGGCGGTCGGCTGGATCCTTGCTCATCATCCGCCGGACCAGATCGTTCATGGTCTCCGGGATGCTGGCGTCGTGATCGCGCAGCATCTTGGGGGTCGAGAAGATGTGCATCGCCATCACCTCGCCCTGGCCCTCGGCGCGGAAGGGCAGCTGGCCGCAGCACATGCGGTACATGATCACGCCCAGCGAGTAGACATCGGCCTTGGTGGTGACATTGCCGGCGCCCTTGCACTGCTCCGGCGCCATATAGGTCGCGGTGCCCAGCACCATCCCGGTATTGGTCCGGTAATCTTCAGCCGCCGGCCCGCTGTACTCCGTCACCCCCTTGGCGATGCCGAAATCGAGAATCTTTACCCGCTCGCCGCCCGGCATCTCCGTATCCGGAACCAGCATGACATTATCGGGTTGACCGCCGGCCTCGTCGCGACAGGACTCGGTATCCTTCCGCAGCGGCGGCGAAGTCAGTCCGGCGCGCTGCTATTGCGGCGGAACAGCGGGGTCAACCAAGGCGTGCCGGGGCGCCGTGCCAGCGCGTTCCGGCCGGCAGGCACTCCCCTTTCATGATCATGGAAAGATCCCCCACCGATGCGCCGTCTGCCAGCTCGGCATCGAGCAGGACGACCGTGCTCGCCCCGACGACGCATCGGCTGCCGATGCGGACCCGGCCGCTGGTCATGACCCGATCCTGAAACAGGTGCGTCTGCAGGTTGGCGTTTTCGTTGAGCACGGCCTCGTCGCCGATCTCGACCAGATCGAACTCGGTGAACCAGGTCGTGTCGATGTAGCAGCGGCGGCCGATCTTGACCCCGAACAAGCGCAGGAACCAGGCGATAAAAGGAGTGCCGCGCAGCAGATCGAGCAGGAACATGACGGCCAGATTTTCATAGACGCCAGTGACGAGCTCCGTGCTGCGGACCGATGGCGCCCACAGCGGCTGCTGCTCTGGCTTATAACGTCCGACGAGCAGCCACTTAAGGAGTACGGTGCTGAGGATCGCCAGAGTGCCTCCGGTCACGTACATCACCGGCACCAGCGCCAGCCACTCCAAAAGGCGAATCGAGTCCTGAAGGATGTCCACGACGTTGACGATGAGGCTCGCGACGACGACGAAGATCGTCGACGGCAGGAGGATGCGGAAAAACTCCGTGAGCAGGCGCAAGGCGACCAGCCGGCGCGGCGGGTTGTAGGTCGCCGCATCCGAGAATGCGTGGCGCTGCCAGGCGGGCAGCTGGATCGCCGGCGAACCAAACCACGACGTTCCGTCGGGCGCCCGCGCCGGCGGAATCGACAGCACCCCGAGCAGCACATCGTTTCCGAGCTCGGCCCCGCTGGGCAATAGGGCGCTGTTGCCGACGAACGTTCGCGCTCCGAGCCGCGCCCGGCCCAGCGCAAAGCGGCCGGAGCGCACGGTGGGGGCGCCGACCGTGACATCATCGGCGAGGAAGCACTCCGGACCGGTCTCCAGTAGCTCCGGATGGATGTAGCGGATCGTCGATACCTCCGAGCGCTTGCCGATGTGCGCTCCCAGCGCGCGCAGCCAGGGGCGGAGATACAGAGTCGTATAGAGCGTGCCGATTACCTCCAGGCTCAGGTCCATGAGGCGGTCGAAGAACCACATCCGCACGTAATACCCGCTGCTGACCGGGAATCGGCCCTCGTGCATGCGGCCGAGCAGCAGCCACTTCAGCACCCACACCACCAGGCAGAGGTTGATGACGAAGGACAGCGCGACCAGCGGCGAGCAGACAAGGAAGGAGAACCCCTCGTCCTTATGGCCTAAAGACGTGATCACCATGAGACCGGGCAGTACGGCGGCGATGGTTATGATCGGAATTGCGAAGGCGCCGATAAGCTGAAAAAAAGCCGTCTTCAGACTCCAAAGCGGAATCGAAGTCTCCGGCTCCATCCGGCCGGCCGGCGCGGCGGGAGAGCCGCACCAGCGCTCCCCGGCCGGAACGATCGCTCCGTCCGGGAGCATCGATAGGTGCCCAAGACCGGAGCCGTCCTCCATCGCCGTATCGCAGCCGAGCAGCGCGCGATTGCCGACCCAGCAGCCCTTGCCGATGCGGATGGGAGCGATGCGCAGAAACCCATCCTCTACCGTGCTGCCGTCAAGGCCCGATTCCATACCGATGCTGGAGTCGTCGCCGATTTCCAAAAGATCGCAAGTGGTCACAAGCTGGCTGCCGAGAAACACATTGCGGCCGATGCGCGCGCCCATCAGGCGATAGTAAAAGACCAGAAACGGAGTGCCGCTCAGGTGTCGTACCGGGGCGGCGCGCATCACGGCGCGAACCAGCCAGAAGCGGAAGTAGTACCATCCCCACAGCGGATAACGGCCCGGACGCACTCGTCCAAGGAGCGTCCATTTGAGGACGATCGAGAGGAGGAGCACCGCCGGAGTCGTGACCAGATAGATGAGCAGAGACAGCACCAGCGCTTCCAATATGGAATTATCGGTGACCACGAAGTAGCCGTAGGTCAGGTACGCGCCAAGCCACTGCCAAGCGTAAATTCCCGAGACCAACAGCACGCCGAAAATCTGCAGGATCGTACACGCCAGGTAACGGGCGGAAGAGGAGTCGGGACGCGGCGCGGCGCGCTCGGCCGGGGCGGGCTTGTCCTGGGGAGTCGCGCTGCGGGCTAGCGCGGCGAGCTTCTCCACCGTCGGATTGGCGTAGAGATCGGCGACCGAGACGGCGGAAAATCCGGGAGCTGTGCGCAGCTGCGATACGGCCTTGGTCGCCAGCAAGGAGTGGCCGCCGAGCTCGCGAAAAAAGTCGTCGGTGATCGAGAGCCCTTCTTGTCCCAGGACCGATTCCCAGATGTGCTGGACGGTGCGCTCCGGCTCATTGCGCGGACCGACGATCACCCGTTTATCGTTACGCAGCGGCGTCCGCGGCTCCGGCAGGCGGCGGCGGTCGACCTTTCCCGCCACCGTGAGCGGCAGGGCAGGGAGCTCATCCAGGGAAGCCGGAACCATATACGCCGGCAGCCGCGTGCTCAGGATTTCGCGGATCTGCGCCGGGACGGGCTTGGGGTCGGAGCGGGCAACGATGTACGCCGCCAGCCGCTGGCTCTCCCCATGCACGGCCACGGCGGCGGCCAGCACGCCCGGACACTGCAGCAGGACGGATTCAATCTCAGACAGCTCGATGCGGTAGCCGCGCACTTTGACCTGATCGTCGGCGCGGCCCAGGTACTCCAGGTTCCCATCGGGCCGCTGGCGGACCAGATCGCCGGATCGGTATAGACGCTGCGGCGGCCCGCCCAGCTTGTCCGTTACGATGAACTTGGCCTGGTTCAGCTCCGGACGGTTCAGATAGCCGCGGGCCACTCCGGGGCCGCCGATGCACAGCTCTCCCGGCTCGCCGATGGGAACCGGATCGAGGCTCTCACTCAGCAGCCAGGTCGTGTAGCCGTCGATTGCCCGGCCGATCGTCACGGGCTCATTGGGAACAAGGACGGCTGCGGTGGCGATGACCGTGGCCTCGGTCGGGCCGTACGTATTGTAAATCGTCCGGCCGGGCCGGAACCAGCGGGCGATCATCTGCGCCGGACAGACTTCGCCGCCCAGCACCAGAGTGCGCACCGTAGGAATATCCTGCTCCAGCATCGCCAGAAACGTCGGCACGCAGGAAAAGAATGTGACCCCCAAATCGGTAAGCTTCTGCGAAAACTCGGGTCCCGCCCGCAGCAGGTCCTTGGTGCCGACGATGAGCGCGGCGCCATTACTGAACGCCATCCAGATCTCTTCCACCGAGGCATCAAAGGCAACGGAGGCAAACTGAAACACCCGGTCGGCGGCGTTTACTCCGTATAACTTCTGTTCGGCCCGGACAAGATGAGCGGCGCTGCCGTGCTCGATCAGCACTCCCTTTGGGCGTCCAGTGGTTCCCGAAGTGTAGATTGCGTAGCACAAGTCCTGCGTCGTCGTGCCGGTCTCCTGGCGCGGAATCCGCGTATCCGGATAGGAGCTGATCTCCGCTGCATCGGCATCAAGCCGCAGCTTGCGGTCAAACGACTCTCCCGCAAGCCCAGATAAAGTCAGCAGGCACTTGGCTCCGGAGTCAGAAAGGATGAACGCCAGCCGGTCGGACGGAATGTCGGGATCGAGGGGCACGTAAGCCGCGCCGGCTTTGAGGACGCCGAGCATGGCCTCGTACACGCGCTCCGATCGCGGCAGCAGGATGGCGACGCGATCCTCGCGGCCGATTCCGCGCGCCCGCAGGCAGTGCCCAAGGCGGCTCGCCCGCGCATCGAGCTCGCGGTACGTCAGCTCGACGCTGCCGCAGACTATGGCAGGGCAAAGGGGCTGGCGATCGGCGGCGAGCTCGAAGAACTCGTGAAGTAATTCTGGGTGAGATTCGATAGGAATTTCACCAACACCGATAATAGGGGCTTGAGACATAGGCGAACTAAGCGATTTTCTAGCATTGTATACTATTTGCTCGAGGCCAGGCTAGCCGCCGGTCGCGGCTGCCGCCTCCGTCGCCGGCGGCGAGAGGCTGCCGGTGGGAGGCTGCCAGGGGAAGGGGATGGGGCGGAAGGGGGTAGGGCGGAAGGGGGTAGGGCGGAAGAGGCGGAAAAGATCGAGTAAAAAGGTACGCTTCCGTAATGATGCGGCCTACCCGGAGTTGCGCCTCGCGGGCTTGGTTCGCGCGTCGCTACTTTCATGTTATGCTAATGAGCTGATCGGCGATCTCCGTTTCCGCCATCATACCCAAGGACCGTAGGACCCAGCATGAGCGACGAACCCCTTATGCCCCTTGTACAGGACGGGGAAGGCCCCGCCGAAGTGCAGATGCTGTTTGATCGCATCCGCTCGGCGCTCGGTTTTGTGCCCAACCTTTTCCGCCTGTGGGCCAACGCTCCCCACCTTCTGCCGACCCTCGTGCAGCTGGAGACGACGATCTGCGGTACCGGCAAGGTGCCGGCGCGGCTCAAAGAGCTCGCCGCGTTTCGGACTTCGGAGCTCAACGGCTGTCCTTACTGCACCGCGGCGCACGGCGGCAATGTGCTGAAGCTGGGATTTGATGAGTCGCAGTACGGCGCTGTGCAGCAAAGTGTTCTCCCCGACGGCGGGCTGTTTAGCGAAGAGGAGCAGGCCGTGCTCCGCCTGGCCGATGAGATGACGCTCAGCGTGCGCGCCAGCCCGGCGACGCTGGATTGGGTGCGGCGGCTCTTCGGCCTGGACGGACTGGTGGAGCTCATGGCGACCATCGCCTTGCTGAACTTCGACAACCGGATGGCCTACTCTGCGACCATCCCCCCGGACCAGGTATAGAGGCCTAACCGATGTCGGGGACCCCGCGCGTAATTTTGTACACGCGTCCCCTTTGCCTTTTGTGCCACCGCGTCGCCGATCTCCTGCGCCAGGCGTGCGTGCACTTCAAGCAGGTCGATGTCACCAATCGGTCTGAGCAGGATCGAATCTCCGCCTCTTGCAACGCCCCGTCATTCCCCATCGTGCTGGTAGACGGACGCTACATCGGCGGCTATGCCCACATCTTGCAGCTGCATGCCACGGGACGCCTGACGCAGCTCGGGGGGGCGGCGGTCACCGAGCGCACGGACGCGGCGGCGGTGGTCCCTGCGGCATCGGCGATCTCGGCCGCGCCGAGCGCCCGCTCGCAGGTGTCCGGCTCCTACTCGTTTCAGGCGCGCAGCCGCACGAGCAGCATGGCGATCCTGCATGAAGCGCTGAAAAAGGACCCGCCGAAAGAAACGCCCTGAATCGGCTGCGTTGCGAGTCTCCTTTCCGCCATCGTTCCGGAGCTGCGGCTGCATCCGTTTTTTCGTCGGGCGATGCCGGGCGTCTTTATCGGGTTGATTGTCCGCTTCAAAGTACCGGCGGATTTTTGCCCGTTGACGCCAGGCGAAACGGCTGCGGAATGATACGGCCCGCGTGTTTTTCGGCGCGCGACGTCCTGCCTTGGCATCCTACGGCCATGACTGCGAATCTTCTGACCGTTTACTATGACGGGGAGTGCCACCTCTGCTCGCGTGAGATCGAGCACTACCGCAAAAAAGACACGGCCCATCGGCTGCGGCTGGTCGACATCTCGGATCCGCACTTTGCCGCGGCGGCGGAGGGGCTGGACAGCAAGGCAGTGCGGCGGGAGCTGCATGTGCGGCTCCCTTCGGGCGAGCTGACGGTCGGGCTGCCGGCGTTCATCGCCATCTGGGAGGTGCTGCCGGGCTTTGGCCCGCTCGCCAAGCTGGCGCGGCTGCCGCTTATAAACCCGCTGCTGCGCGGCGGATATCAGATCTTCGCCGCCGTCCGCCCCTACCTGCCAAAGCGCCAGCGCGCCGAATGCGCAGACGGCAAGTGCGCGATTTAGCGCTCGCCGCCGACTCGGGTTGCGGCTAGCATCGGCGGCATGCGCCGGTGGACGCTGCGGTGGATGTTGTCGCTTGCGCTTTTGTGCGCAATCGACGCCGCGGCTGATGCGCGGCGGCAAGCTGAGGTCATCTTCCCATCGACTCCGTCGCTGCCGCCGCAGGCGTTCGGCGTCCCCTTGGTCCGCCAGCAGACCGGCTACAGCTGCGGGCCTGCCGCGCTGTTGGCCTTGCTGAAGTTCTTCGGCGTGTGGAATGGCGCGGAGCAGCCGCTGTATCCGATCCTCCAGACCTCTACCGCGGAAGGCACGCTGCCCGAGGCGTTGGCCGACGGCGCCGCCCACTTCGGTCTGGGCGCGGCGGTCGAACAAGGCATGACCATCGCGCGGCTGCGCACCGTGCTGGCAAGCGGGCGGCTGGTCATCCTCGAGTTTCAGGCCTGGCGCTCCCCGGAGCAGCTTGCGACCCGCTGGCGCGACATCTGGACCGAAGGCCACTACGCGGTGCTCATCGCGATCGACGACCGCTTCGCCTACTTCATGGATCCCTCGACCGATGGCGCCTATGCGTTCATGCCGCTCTCCGAGCTGGAGGAGCGCTGGCACGACGTGAACCCGGCGCGGCCGATCCCGCTAGAGCCTTACGATCTGCGGCTTGGGGTGATTGTCGGCAGCCTGCATCGCCCCACCCTCCGGCCGCCGCCGACCCGCCGTGTCCTGCGGTTAAATTGAGCCGCGGGCCCAGCGACGACCGGCAAATTACTCCATGAAATCTTAACCTTGCCGGCTGCGGCGGCCGTGGTTTCGCTGTGCTAGGTTGCGGCTAGGAGGTAGACCCCATGATGCGACGCTTGCAACTCGCCACGGCGCTATTGTGCAACCTGACCGGAGCCCTGACTCTGACGCTGGGAGGGTGCAGCGAGCCGCCGGCTCAGACGGATCCGCCGCCCGGCGATCCGCCGATCATGCAGCTCCCGCAGAGCACCTACTACCGCGACATCAAGCCGCTCATGGAGCGCTACTGCACGGGCTGTCACCGCGCCGGCGACATCGCTCCGTTCACCCTGACCGACTATGAGGCGGTGATGAGCCACGCGCCGCTTGTCAAAAATGCGGTCGAAGCGGGCCGCATGCCGCCCTGGCTGCCGTCGAGCGCCGGCATGCCGCTGCGCTACAGTCGCGAGCTGCGGCCGGACGACAAGAAGCTGCTCCTCGACTGGATCGCCGCCGGTTCGCCGGCCGGGGATCCGGCGAGTCCGCCGCGCACCGACATTCCCCCGGCGGACAGTGAGAGCCCGCCGCGCGCCGACATGGTGCTGAAAGCGGCGCAGCCCTATCAGCCGGACACGAGCTCGACGGACGATTATCACTGCTTCGTATTCGATCCGAAGCTCGACCACGATCGCTTCCTGGTGGCGGGCCAGGTCAAGCCCGACAATCGCGCGCTGGCGCATCACATGGCGCTCTACCTTATTTCGCCGGCGCAGGCGGATCAGGTGCGCATGCTCGATACGACCGGCAGCGGCTACACGTGCTTCGGCGGACCGGGGAAGAACATCTCGGGCGGGCTGCTGCTCGGCTGGGCTCCGGGCGGCACCAGCATGCGGGCGCCGGCCGACACCGCGTTCCGGATTCCCAAAGGCGCGCTGCTGGTCATGCAGATGCACTACAACACCGTCGCCAGCAACGGAAAGCCGGATCAGACCAGCGTAGAGCTGGAGCTTGGCGATACGGCGCCGGCGCACGAGCTCGTGTCGCTGTTCCTCATCCGGCCGAACATTCGCATCCCGGCCGGCGATCCCAACTGGAAGGAACTGAGCACGATTCCCATGGACACGCTGCTGTCGCGCAGCGGTCTGCCGGTGGCCGACGTAACGGTGTACGGGACGTTCCCCCACATGCACCTTTTGGGCAAGCGCATCGCCGTCTCCCTACTCGATGGACCGATGGCGATCGAGATTCCGCGCTGGGATTTCCACTGGCAGAACACGTTTACGTTCGTCAGCCCCTTGACCCTGCATCCCAAAGACTCGCTGCAGCTGGAGTGCGACTACGACAACAGCTTCGCCAACCAGCCGGTCATAAGGGCCAGCAGCAGCCCCCGCGTGAGGTGAAGTGGGGCGAGAGCACGCTCGATGAGATGTGCGTGACCGTGCTGACCGTCGCCGCGAAGTAGGCTGAGCGCGAGCAGGAAGCGGAGGAGATTGATCTCCTGCCGCTTCTTGCTGCGTTTGATCCGCGCCCGAACGCCGTTACCCAGAGCTCGGATGCTTCCTATACCCTGATCAAGCTGGCCGAATGATGCTGGAGCTGAAGCGCTCCATCTCTTCCAGCTGCGGGCTGAACTGAAGCAGCATGAGATCGACGCCGGCAGCGGCGTAACGCGCAAGCTGCTCCTGCACCATCTCCGGTGTGCCGACCAGGCCGCAGCGCAGTCCGCGGTTTGATACCGAATACTCGGCGATCGACAGCGCCTGCTCCAGCTGCGTGCCGGCCAGCCACTGCTGGTAGTTGGCGAAGCCGGCGGCGCTCTGCTTGACGTCGGTGATGCGGGCCAGCTCCTGTTGCGCCTCGCGCTCGGTCGGGCGGACGATGGCGTACCCAGCGACGCCGAACTGCATCGGCGGCAGGCCGTGGCGAGCGCGGCGCTCCGAAAGATCGGTGATGCGCGCGGCGATGCGCTCCGGCGGATCACCGTGCATGAGGTAAGCATCGCACTTCTTGGCGATAAGCTCTTTGGCGGCGTCGGATTCGCCGCCGGCATAAAGGCACGGCCGCGGCTTGGACACGGGCTTGGGCTGCAGAATCGTGTCTTCCACCTTGTAGTAGCTGCCGGCGTAAGAGAAGTGATCCTGCGACCACACGCCGGAGATCACATCCAGCCACTCCGCCGTGCGGGCGTAGCGATCATCATGGCGTTCGAAGTGGACCCCGTACTTGCGCGCCTCATCCGCCCACCAGGAGGACACGACGTTGAGGGTGAGCCGTCCGCCGCAGATGTGATCGATGTTGGCCGCCTGCTTGGCGAGCAGCGCCGGCAGATGAAACGTCGGCCGGACCGCGACCATGAGCTCGATGCGGCGGGTGATGGCCGCCAGCGCCGCGGCGGTGGACCAGGCTTCCAGCGATGGCGCCTCGATCCCCTTGATGTCGTTCATGTTGAGCTCAGCGATGAGCGTGACATCAAAGCCCAGCTCCTCACTGCGCGGCACGAGCTTCTTTATGTACTCCCAAGTCGCCGGCATCCCTTCGTCTACGACGTTGCGCAGCCAGCCGCCGAACACCGGCAGCCAGTAGCCGTAGCGCAGCTTCTTAGCGGACATTGCCGGCCTCCGTCTCCAAGAACTCGCAGAGCCGGACGAACGGATCAAATCCCAGCACCCGCGGCGCATCGGCGACGAAGTTCGACAGCGCGTTCAGGTCGTAGTAGTAGAGCTGGCCGTCGCGGTCATCGATGATGTACTCGACGCCGCCGACTTCGACCCCGGCTGCGGCGGTCTGGCGCTCGACGGCGGCGATGACCTCGGGCGGCGGCGTGTAGGACTCGACGCGCAGGCTCGCTTTGGGGGCTTCCACCGGGCAGGCGAGGTTCAGCTCGACCCCGCCCGTGGTGCGGCAGATATCGGCCGGACACAGGTCGAAGGTCTCGCCGCTTATGTACACGCGGATGGCGTAGATGTAGCGGCCGCCGACCACTTCGACGCGCGTGATGTACCCGCCGCGCGCCGGGATGAATTCCTGCACGAGGGCGACATGATCGAGGCCCAGATCGAGCTGCCCATTGGCCGCCGCGGCCGCGAGCAGCTCCTTGGTGTCAAAGCGCGTCACCCCGGCGCCGCTGCCGCCGATGTTGGGCTTGACCACGACCGGGAAGCGCAGGCCTTCGCTGGCGGCCACCGCATCGGCGGCGCGGTGGATCACCCGGCTGCGCGGGTGCGGCAGCCCCAAAGAGCGCAACAGCGTCAGCTGAAGCGCCTTGGACACTTCATAGCGGAACGCGCGCTCGCCGTTTACGACCCGCTTCCCTTGCGCCTCCAGGTGGCCCAGGTAGCTCAAGGTGTAGAAGATGTCGTGGCCGTGCTCGCGGCGGTAGGCGGAGGGGCTCATGCGGTTGAACACGAGCGCGCAGTCGGAGTCGGCGGCAAGCTCGCTCGGATCGTACAGGTGCGAGTCGGCGTGCACCCGGCGGTACGGGGTGCCGCGGTTATCGAGCTCGGTGAACAGGCGCTCGAACCAGCGCGGGTGCTCGTAGTAGATGGCGATCGGACGGGCGATGGCCGAAGTCGCGGGCTTCGCCGCCGACGGCGCGGGTGAGGCGGGATCATGAGTCATCGTCAATCGGGTTCTCCTTGGGGCAAGGATGATCATGAAGCAGCGCTCCTTGTGCAAGTCCTACATGCACGCGGCTCGTCGCTGGCAAGCCGAATCTGGCTGATTTTTGGCGGAGGTCGCAGCCCGGCGGGACGGGCTTTTCAGGAAAGTCGCAGGCTTGCGCTCAGTTGCTGTCTTCGGGGCGACGGCGGGGCGTGTCGGCGTGAAACGTCGGATGGAGGGACTCGGGGCCGGGATCCGTGGGGTAGGGGACGCGGCCGGTGCGGCACGCCAGCTCGACCAGCTTCTGCACCGTATCCTGCGGCAGGCGGGCCAGCAGCTGCTCGGGAGAGAGCGTAAGGAGGGCATCGGGGCCGTGGTCGAGATCCAGCATCTCCAGCATGCGCGTAGTGCAGGCGCCGCTTATCGCTTCGGGCTGCGCATAGTGCTTGGCGGTCATCTCGAACGAGCCGTGCCCCAAGCTCGCCGCCACCGCGTGCGAGACGGCTCCCGACTGCACCCCGAGCGTCGCCCACAGTCCGCGCAGGCTGTGCGGGCAGACGCGCGGTACGCCCGCGGTGCGGCAGATCCGCCCCACCGCGACCCACAGGCTCCGGCGGTCGCGCATGACCCCGTCGCGGCTCTGGCCGATGAGCAGCTCCTCCCCGACGCGATCGGCGGTGAGCTTGCGCAGCCGCGGCTGGAGCACCGCGGGCACGTCGAGATAACGGCGGGCATTGCGGGTCTTGCCGCCGTCGATCCATAGGATGGTCGCCCCGCGATCGACATCGCGCACCTGGCGCAGCAGCACCTCGCTGGCCCGCAGCCCCATGAGCAGCGCCATCACCCCGCCAAGCGCCAGCAGATCCCCATCCTCATCGAACAGCCGCAGCCCGGTGGTGACAAACTGCTGCGCTTCATCGATGCGCAGCTGCGGCTTGCCGGTGCTCACGCGGCCGACCGGCTGCACCTCGGCGAACGGGTTCTTGGAAAGATATTTTTTCCGCAGCGCCCAGGCAAACAGCGTCTTGGCCAGGCTCAGATAGAAGCGGTGCGAGGCCGCGGCCATCGGCCGTCCGGTCTTGGGCGTCGGATCCTGCACCGCGCTCCGATACAGATCGGCCGCGACCGCCGGGGTCAGCATCTTGAGATCTTGCTCCAGGTGGTCGCGCAGGAAGAAGCGGAGGCGCTCGCGCTGATCGCTGCAGGTCTGCGCCTTGGCGCGGCCCAGGTGTTCTTTTTCATGACAGTATTCGTCGATGACATCGTCCAGGCGGCGGCGCGAGGTGGACTGCAGCTCGCGCTGCAGGTCGGCCATGATGGCGCAGGCCTCTTCCTCGCTGGCGAAGTAGAGATCCTTCTTGGTGTCGTTTTCGACGATGCGCAGGCGGAATCGGGTGCCGTCTCGCTCGGCGTAGGGACCTTTGACGCGCGGGGGTGACTTGGGACGCGGCATATGGGTTCTCCTGGGGCCCCCTCCACTTGACATGGGCAGGGTTAGCCACAGGACATCGTATCACCTATCTCGTGGTTTTTTTTCGGAAAGATTGCTTAGCTTTTTAGGCCGCGAGCCGCTCTTCGCTGCTGGCGAGGATCTCTAGGCACCCCGCCAGCGAGTCGCAGCGGTTTAGCGCCTGGCGCAGCGCCGGTGCATCGGGAAGACCGCGCAGGTATCCGGCGAAATGGCGGCGGGTGACCTGGACTCCGTGCAGCTCCCCGCGGGCCGCGGCGTTTTCGCGCAGGTGGGCGCGGCACAGCGCAAAGCGCTCCGCTGCGGTCGGAGGCGCGCGCTCGACGCCGTGGTCGATGAGGGCGCGGATCTCGCGAAAGACCCACGGGTGCTCGATGGCGCGCCGTCCGACCATGACGCCGGCGCAGCGGGTCTGGGTCAGCGCTTGCAGCCCATCGGCGGCGGTGCAGACGTCCCCGTTTACCAGCACCGGAATCGTCACCACCTCGCGCACTTTGGCCGCCCACGACCAGTCGGCGCGTCCGCTGTGCCCTTGCTGCGCCGTGCGACAGTGGATCGTGAGCGCTTGGACACCGACATCTTCCAGCCGCCGCGCCAGGTCGACGATGGGCATATGCGACTCGGGACCCCAGCCGATGCGGGTCTTGATGGTGACCGGGAGGCTCACCATGCTCACGACCATGCGCGCCATCGCGACCATCGCCGCGGGGTTGCGCAGCCACCCGGCCCCGGCGCCACGGCCGGCGATCTTGGGGACCCAGCAGCCGCAGTTGATGTCGATAAAAAGCGGACCCGAGGCCTCGGCGATCTGGGCTGCCGCGGCCAGCCGCTCCGGATCCGCGCCATAGATCTGGATGCCGGTCAGGGCGTCGTCCGCAGCCAGGGCGACCTTGCGCCGCGCCGTGCGAGCTCCGTGCAGGAGCTGCTCGACGTTGACAAACTCGGTCATGCACACGGTGGCCCCGTGCTGGCGGCACAAGCGGCGGAAGACGATGTCGGTGACATCTTCCATCGGCGCCAGCACGACGGGCTTTTGCGCGTACAGATCAGCCAGGCGAGCGTGTGCAGACATGACAGGAGCTCACTCGATCCAGTTTATTCGTTGTGTTTGGCCGCGGGCAGCGACCTGCTCATGATTTATCGCCGGCCGGGCCGACCCGCAACCGGAAGGAGGCTCTAGTTCTGCGTGTCCAGGTAGGCCGGTAAGTAAGCTGGCGAGACCGGCGCCGCGACCGGCTTGCCGAAGCGCAGCATCAGGCTGCCACCGGCGATGAGCAAGCCGCCGCCGATGGCCGTGGCGACGCCGGCGATGCGGGGGATGCGATTGGGGTCCACCGTCATACCCATGGGGTCGGTCATCTCTTTGGTGGGAAAGGCGTAGGTGACGCCGATGCCGGCCGCCAAGGCCGCGCCGCCGGCAATCATCAGCACCAGCGCGGGGATCTTATAGCGGTTGGCGCTCAGGCGGCTGTCGGCGCGTTCGGCCGCTTCGCTGCTCGGATCGACTTGACGCGCCCGGCGGGCCAGGTATAGCGCTTCGGCGCGATTGTGGCGCTCGGTGCGCGCGGCCGCATCGACCAGGAGCTTGCCGTACTCCGGATCCGGTGCGCGCCCGCCAAGCAGCCACGCCCCGTCCAGCGCGTTGAGCGCCGGCTCGATCTGGCCGTGGCTGAGCAGCTGCGTGCCGGCATCGCGCAAGAGGGCCTGCCCCTGCGCCGCCAGCAGCGGCCGCTGCGCCGCCGTAAACGGATCGCGGGCAAGATAAATATTCAGCACGTCCTTGGCCGCCAGCGCCGGCTGCTGCGCCTGCAGCTCGTTTTGCGCCGTATCCATGGCATGGGCGAGATCCGGATCGACGCCCGCCGGCGGCCGATCGGGCAGGGCGGCGGCGCGAGCCGAGGCACCGCCAAGGAGCGTGGACACAAGACACAGGGCCGTCGTAGAAGCGGTGAAAGTGTGGCGTAGTGACATGGTGGTTCCTGTGCCTAGTTGCAGTGCGAGTTGCAGACGCTCTCAAGGGCGCGGCAGTTGGCGGCGCAGTGTGGATGGTAGCTTCCGGCGGGGCAGCCGGCGTAGCAGCTGCTGCCGGCGCTGGCGCAGTCGCTGCGGCAGGCAAACGAGCGATGGGCGCGATCGGCCCGCTCCTGCTCCTGCGCCGCGGCGGCGACGGCTTCGCGGTGCTGGCGCGCCAGCTCTTCCAGATAGGAGATGCGCACCGCCTCGGGAACGAACGACAGGTTCTGGCGCAGCGACAGCGCGTTGCTGCACAGGTTGACCGCGTTCAGCACGTGCCCCCACTCGGTCTGCGGCGTCCGCGGCCAGAGGGTGCGCGCCGCTTCCAGCAGATCGGGGCAGCGCTCGACCTTGCGCAGCGACTGCGCCGCCAGCAGCAGCGAGCCGTAGGCGCGGCACTGGCTGGCGTTGCGGAGCCAGGTGTCTCCGGCTTTATTGTATTCGCCGCCGGCGTCATAGAGCGCTGCGACCTCGCCGCGCGCTTCACAGGCCGCCGCGCTGTTTTCGGTGGTGGTGACGGCGCGGCTGACTAGCTGCAGCAGCTCCGCTTTGTGCGCCGGGTCGTGCTGGCCGCCGGCGAAGCTGCCGGCCAGGATGATCGCTTTGCGCTGCGCCCGCAGATCGTGCGGGCTCGCCGCGGCGGCATCGGCAGCGTTGCGTACGGCAGCAAACGACGCCGCTCCGGCGGCGGCGCTGAGACGCTGCTGCGAGGCCTCGCTCAGCCGGCCCGGCCCCGGCGGGGTGGCGGCAATACAGCCGCCAAGCCCGGCGCCGAGCAGCGCCGCCGCAGCCGAGTAGCGACGGAATACCGCAATGAATTTTAGCGACCCGGGCGCGCGCCGCGAGCGGTCGCGAATCGATCCGCAGCGGCTTGGGAGTGGCGGCGACAAAAGAGGCTGGTTCATGGGATGGCTCTCATTCACTGTGGTTTACCCCTGACGGAATGAAGACGCGACGATAAGAACGATAAGGACGATAAGAAGGCCAGAGGGGCAGCGGTAGCAGATCTGTTCCGCCAGGGTCAATGGACATCGCACCCTCCGGCGATCGAGCCGCTACGCCATCGGTATAAAAATTTCGCGGCTTGGCGTAGAATCAAGAGATCATGGGACTCAGCGGCCCTTTCACACGCAGGGACAGGGCGTCGGGCTGGCGAGAGTCTCAGTAGGGGGAGCGCTCTGGTCATGAAGCAGAAAGGCTCTTGGCACCAAGTCTGCCCACAGTGTGCGGCCACCTTCCAGGGCTTGGAGGAGTTCTGTCCCAGCGACGGCACGCCTCTTGTGGCCAAGCGCGTGGACGGGGAGAGCGCGGCGATGATCGGGCGCGTCCTCGATGAGCGCTTCGTCCTGCAGAAGGTCCTGGGAGAAGGCGGGATGGGCATCGTCTACCTCGCCCGCCACACGACGCTGGATCGGGTGTTCGCGCTCAAGCTGCTGCGGCGCGAGCTTTTGGGCGACGCCCTGGTGCTGCGCCGCTTTCAGCGCGAGGCCCGCACCGCCAGCAGCGTGGTCCATCCCAACATCGTTCACATCTACGACTTCGGCCGGACGCGCGACGGACAAGCGTATCTGGTCATGGAGTATGTAAACGGCGTCTCGCTGTACGACTTTTCGGAAAGCTTCCCCGGTCGCCAGCTGCATGTAAGCCAAGCCGTCGATATCACCATGCAGGTAACGCAGGCGCTGGCCGCTGCGCACGCCCGCGGCATCGTGCATCGGGACATCAAGCCGGAAAACATCCTGCTCACCTACCGCAACGGGCAGCCGGATTTCGTCAAGGTGACCGACTTCGGGGTGGCGCGCCTCAACGGCGAGCAGCGGTTGACGGTGGCCGGCGGCATCGTCGGCACCCCGGCGTTCATCTCGCCGGAAATGCTGTCGGGGAGCGACGTCGGACCGGCGGCCGACATGTACGCGGTGGGCATGATGCTGCACGACTTGATCGCCGGCTCGCCGCCGTTTGAAGGCAGCATGCGGACGGTCCTCAACAGCCACTTGACGCGGAGCCCGCCGCTACTGTCTCAGCGTCGGCCCGACGCGGCCATTCCGCCGGGGCTGGATCAGCTGGTGGCGCAGCTTGTGAGCAAGGCGGCGGCGGATCGGCCATCGGCGCAGGAGACCACCAACCTGCTCATGCAGCTGCGGCCGAACCTGCCGCCGCGCTCGGTGCGCAGCATGCTGGTGGCGGAGACCATGGTGCTAGGCAGCCGGCCGCAGCGCGGCTCCCTGTTCGATGCGGAGACGCTGCTTTTGGCGCCGGACCGGCCGGACATGCTGCGGACGCTGGAGCTGCCGCCGCTGCTGCGCGAGGTCGATCAGATCGACTTCGAGCTTGAGCGCAGCAGCCAGCAGCTGCACCGGCTGTGCATGGCGCTCATCGCCCGCCGCTGGCCGCGCCGTCCGCCGACGGATCTCGTGCAGCAGTGCCAGTACCTGGCGGAGCGCGGCAAAGCCGAAGAGGAGCTGGGTCTGCAGCTGGCTCTGCTCACCGACCAAGCGGAGACGGCGGAGCAGCAAGCGGTAGCGCGTCAGGCCGAAATCCACGGTCAGATGATGGCAGTGCGCGAGGAGCTTACCGAACGCCTCCCCCGCAGCAAGACCATTCAGCGCCGGCTGCACGAGACCATCCTTACCCTGGAGCGTGCCTACGCCGACGTCGCCGTCGATATGACCGCGAGCAAACAGCTGTCGCAGAAGCGGCCGCAGCTCCACGAGCTGCGCAGCCAGATCCAGCGCGGCCGGCGCGAGCTCTCGGCGCTGGTGCTCAAGCGCTGCGCCCTGGACTCCAAGCTGCGCGTCGATGCGACGATGAAAGCCGCCTGCCTCGCGCTCGATAAGGCGCTGCGTGACTTCGATCACCTGGCAAGCTCGATGACCGTGCTGCTCAAGCGCCTGCCCGCGTCGCCGCGCAGCTGAGCCTTGCCAGCTTGGTTACGACCCTCTGCGCGGCCGCGAGAAGGTGACGGTTAGTAGCAGATTACGATATCATTTTACCCGCAGTGGCAGGTCCATCATCATTCTCCGGCACGTACAAGCTGTGCCCGCGGTGTCGGCTCATCTATCCGGCGCGCACCAACTTCTGCGTGCGCGACCGCGAGCCGCTTATCGCCGACGCCCGCATCATCGCCGGCCGCTACATCCTGCTCAACCAGATTGGCAGCGGCACGATGAGCGAGGTCTACGCCGCTGAGCAGCCGCAGCTCGGGCGGACGGTGGCGATTAAGCTGCTGCGCCGCGACCAGGAGGTGATGCGGCGCTTTGACAGCGAAGTGCGCGCCGTCGGCCAAATCCGCCACGATCACGTCGTCACCATCCACGATAGCGGCAGCACCGAAGACGGTCGCCTCTACCTGGCGATGGAGTTTCTGCCCGGCGAGGATCTGGCGAGCCTGCTCAAGCGCAACGGGCCGATGGCGCGCCTGCGGGCGATGCTGCTGTGGCGGCAGGCGGTCAGCGCGGTGGCGGCGGCGCACCGGCGGCAGGTCGTGCACCGCGACATCAAGCCGGCCAATCTTTTCGTCACGTACAAGGAGGGCGACGAAGGGCCTGAGGAAATCATCAAGGTCATCGACTTCAGCATCGCCAAGCTCGTGAGCCCGGGCCGCGAGCTGCAGCCGACCGAGCCGGGGGCGATCGTCGGCACGGTCCTCTATATGGCGCCGGAGCAGCTGGAGAGCGGCGAAGCGACGCCGCGCTCGGATGTGTATTCGCTGGGCCTGGTGCTTTTGGAGATGCTCACGGGGCGGGTGCCGGTAGATGGCGGCGCTGCCGGGCCGGCGGGGCAGGGGCAGGCGGTGGAGCAGCTGCTGGCATCGCCGCCGAGTCCGCCCGGGCTCAAGCCCGAGCCGCCTTACTCCCAAGAGCTGCGGCAGCTGGCCGGCGAGGTCTTGAGCCGCGATCCCAGTCAGCGGCCGCGCGATGCCGGTGAGCTGCTGCGGCGGATCAAGCAGCTTCCGGAGATGCGGAAGGGGCAGCGCCTGCCGCGCCGCCTGAGCTGGCCGTCCCTACCCGTAGTCGACCCGGCGCTGGCCGAGCTAGCCGCGGCGGATGCGCCGCCTCCGGCCCAACCGGCAGCTCCTGCGGCTCCCGCTCCTCCGGCGGCCGATTCCTCCGAACCTTCGGCATCCGCCGTAAGCCGATCCCAAGCCAGCGCTGTCAAAAGTGAGGAGCCCGCCGCCGGAGATTATCCGGTCGAGCCGACTGCGCCCGACGCGGGGACCAGCAAGACCGGCTGGCCGCTCGCCAGCAGCGGCGTTCCCGAGGTAAGCGACGACTGGGCCGAGCCGACCATTCCCGCCGGTGGAAGCCGGGCCGAGAACCATATGCGCTCCCTGGTCGCCACGCTGCTCGCCGAGTCGCGGCAGGCGTATGCGGAGGCTCCGGAGGCATTACCCGAGTCATT
>CALFML010000736.1 GCA_937879845.1 uncultured Myxococcales bacterium | reverse complement strand
CTCATGCCGAGCGGCTCGCTCGCGCCGGCGATGCGCAGCGCGGTCGAAGCGACGGAGCCGGACAGGTTGCGACCGCGCGTCTCGGCGCTCGGATGCCCGAGCGCCTGGCGGACGACCTCGGCGAGCGCGAGGCCTCGCGCGAGCGCGACGGCGGCGTCGCGATTGCCGACGTAGATCCAGTCCTGCGCCGCGGCGAGCGAGCCGACCGCCACGCTGATCGCCTCTTCGCCGGCCGCCGACGCCCACATCGGCAGCTCGAGGCGGCCGAGCTTGACATCGAGGATCCGCGCCGCGACGAGCTTCTTGTAGTGTTCGCGTAGATCGAGGCCACCGATCGCCGCCGGATCGCTCACGGCTCCCGACCCGTCGAGCAGGCTTTCGACCCCTTCGGGTTCCCAGGCAGTCGCTTGCATGCGCTCACGCTGACGCCACCGCCGCGAATGGGCCGGACGAGCGCCGAGGGGCTTGTATCCACCGCCAGGCCGAACCGTCAAGCTCGGCACGTCAAAGGACCACCACGAAGGTGTTATGCTGAACGCCTTCGCACGCGGTGTGCAACCCGCTTTCCACGGTGTGCTCACGTCGAATGCCGCGCGAAGCTCGGACCCCCACATCATGTTCACGCCCTCTTTGCTCGCAGCGATGACGATCGCCGGTGCCTTCTGGGTCGGCGTGCTGGCAGCCCGCCGACTCCGCGACTGGGGCGACAACAGCAGGGCGCTCGATCGCGGCGAGGGCCAGCTCGCGCTGGCGAGCGGCGGCAGCGGTCCATCGGAAGACCCGTCCGTGCGGCGCGTTCGTGCGCGCGTGGCCGAGCGCGTGCAAGCCTCGCTGCGTCATGGCCCGATGTCGGGCGAGCGAGCGCCCCGCGACGCGAGCGAGCTCGACATCGACACGCTCCGCCTCGGCGACATCGTGAGCATCGACGCGATGGACAGCGAGACCGGTGGCGACGCCGTGGTCGAAGGTCTGCTGCGCCTGCACGAAGGCGGGACCACGACGATCGTCGCGATCCTGGCCGACGGCGAGACCAAGCGCTGGCTGATCGGCGCCCGCGAAACCGACGAGTGGTTGCTCGTCGATCCGGTCCACGATCACGGCCTCGCCGGCGAGCCCCCGCGCAACGTCCAACCCCGCCCGACCAGCACCCGCATCTACGCGCTCGCCCGCCGCGGCCACACCGCGGTGACCGCGACGCCGCAGCAGGTCACGGTCGCGCTCGACGGCGGGGTCGAGCTGCGGGTCGCCGGCGCCCCGGTGCGCCCGGACCACGTAGCCGAAGAAGCCGAGCGCGGCGAGCGGACGTAAGAGCAGCGCGAGCAGCGCGAGCCGATCTCCCAGGGCATACGCCGCAATGATGAACAGGGCCTCTAGAAGACACAGCACCGAGAAGTCGCGCAGCGTCGGCGGGCGGCGATTGCCAAACAGCGCATATCCGGCGCCTCCCAGACCGATGCCGAGCAGCGCCACGGAGAGGATGAGGCCGAAGGTGAAGGTCGAGCCGCCGAGGATGGGACCGAGCATGCGGTACCAGACCAGCTCCATGAGTAGAAACGCCAGCCCGGCCACCGCTGCCGAGAAAAGGACAAACCCGAGCCGCGGCAGCGGCCGGCCGGGCGGCTCGCTGGGGGAGACCGCAGACGCTGCTGGCTCTGGGCGCGGCGTCGGCTGGCGGTCGGCGCGGGCCTGCTCGCGGGCGATGTAGGCGATGATCAGGTTGACCGCGCAAGCCATCCACAGGGTGAGCCGGTTACCATACTTCTCTAGCAGTACAAACGTGGAGAGCAGAGTGCCCAGCACCGCGCCCAGGGTGTTCATGCCATATAGAATCGCGACCTGGCGACGGCCGCTGTCCTTCTCATCCGCCACAGCGCGGGCCGCCGCAGGCAGTGTTCCGCCCATAAGAACGGTCGGCAGAGACAGCACCACCATGGACAGAAGGAGCCGCGTCACCGTCCCTCCGGCCAGCCCGAGCGCCACCGAGCCGCCGAGCGCCCCGTAGAACCTGCGCACAAGGCCGATCCAGACCGGCGTCAGCGCCGCCGCGCCGGCGATGAGAAATTCCAGCTGCGCGTACAGGGCGAGCGGACGCGCGTGCCGCTCGGCCCGGCGTCCGAGCACGATGCCGCCGACCCCGAGCCCGCCCAGGAAGATCGCCAGCACTGCCGCCGAGGCCGGGGTCGAGGCGCCGAAGATAAGGCGCAGCTCACGCGTCCACGCAGTCTGATAGATGAGCGCGCACATCCCTGAGCAGAACAGAAGGTATGCTACTTTGAGCTGCTCAGACGACATGCCTACCCTCCCGAGGAATTGATGCATACTTCAGAGAAGCGGCGATGAGCAACTAAACCGCCACGCCGGCGTTAGGGTATCATGAAGTCGGGTCGCCCGGCGGAATTTCTCGGCTGGGTACCATGGGTTGCGGGACGTACTGAGGTGGCTCCCGGTTTACCGGTGACAGAGCCCCGCCGAGGGCATCGACCGCGTCGCCTATAGCCCGGATGGACGCCGCATCCTCGCTGTACGCTCCAACGCGGCATGGATCTGGGACGCAGAGAAAGAACGCGAGAACGTTCTTGCTGCGCTCAACGGACACTCCTTGTCGCGATGGCCCATCGCAGCGCAGCTGCGGATGCGAAAGGCTTCGACCAGCGAATCCGTCCGCACGCTCGCCCGAGGTAGGGCGGATACTTTCGCGCGGCTCCTCAATCGGCGACGACAGTGAGCCCGCTGATATCGCGGGCGACCTTTGTCATCGGTGAGACCAGTATTTGGATGGGCTGAGGACATGTTGCGGACAGATTCGCGGTGGACGTTTTCTTTGGTGGCGTGCTCCCGCGATGGCGGGTCCGGACGAATAGGTACGCTACATACCACACAGAAGTAGGATATCGTAAGCCCCTACCACCGGACCCGACCCGAAGGCCGGCTACCACCAAGAGCCTGGCGCGGTTCGTGGCGGAGATGGCCCGTGGTGAATGTCAGGCGCTTCATTAGGAGCATCGAACGCGGCAGGGGTTGGCTGACGAGCTTGTGCCTGACCTTTCCATATCTACGACACAAGAGTCAACGAGGCAGACACGCCCCAGCCGTAGCGGCTGCAAAGCGGCCGGAGTCTTCTTCTCGACCGTCATGCTCATTGGTTCATTCGGCGCGGTTGCACATGTCGATGCGGCCAACAAGGCGCAGATGCTTGCTCAGCATATCTCCGAAGTCATGAACGTCCCCGCTGTCTTCCTTCTGCCGAGAATACTGATCTTTGCTGCGAGCTTCCTAGTCTTCACAGTCGGGTCGCTTCTGCGACCGCGCAGAACTAGCGTGGCGGGCGCTGAGGTCAGCCGGCAACCGGCCTCCTACTTCATCTCGACGGCGAACGGCTTGGGCTTCTGCGCCAGGAACAGATTCAGATCCATGGACGCCGACTGGCTCTGCGGTAGCTTCAGCAAGTGATAGCAGTTTAGGCGCCAGAGAAGAAAGTCCTGCTGCCAGGGGATGTAGGGCTCGACTTCCGCCGCCACTTGGGCGCAGTGGGCGGTCAATCCCTCTATCTCGCTCAGCGAGAACTGGGTGGTGAGCCGGCTGGCATCCAGCATTCCCACTGCGAAGGGCTGCTGCAGCAGGGTCAAAAAGCGTCCCGAGAGGGGCGCCGACGCTTGGCTCATCTCGACGGCAAGGTGCAGCGCGCGCTGCATGACTTTGAACGCCGGCCAGGGGTCACTCTGATAGCTGCGCAGGGCGGACTCCAGGGCCGCTGCCGCCTCGTCCGTCTGGCCCTTGCGAAACAGCAGGCGAGCGCGCAGCGCTTCGGCCTCGCCCGGGAAGTAGCCGCGCAGCTTTTCGATATAAGGCAGCGCCGCATCGTCTTTGAGCTCGGCCAGCCCTTCGGCCACAAGCGTAAGCTCCGCCAAGTCGGCAGGCGCCCCCGGCTGCTGACGAAAATGATGGAGGGCGGCCAGCGGGTTGCCTTCCCCGAACGCGTTGTGGGCCACGGTCAGCTGACGCTGCGCGGCGGTGTAAAACGGCAGCTCGGGCACCGGCTCTTCGTTGGCGGCGTATAAGGCGACGCGCTGGCGGTCGAGCAGCTCTGGATCGATGCTGCCGCCGGTGAGCTCTGGTACATCCTCCTTGCGGTCGTGCGCGATCGTCAAAAGCTCCTCAAATCTGAACAGGGCCTCGTGGGCGCCGACGCTGCGCCCAAACCCGAACTCCACCGGTGTCAGATCGTCGGAGTTCAGCGGTCCGCGCTGGCTCTTGCTGAGAGTCCGCGCCAGACTATCCCGCGCTACGTAGTGAGCCAGGAAGCCCTCCAGGTTGGTCACCCGCCACACCTTGGCCAGCGCGCTCTTCATCGGTTCTACCTGAATCCGCGCCCGGAGCGCCGGCACGTCGTAGTGAATCGGATGCAGGGCGCCGATGAGCAGCAGGTCGCCCGACTGGGTCATCCAGGTCTCGACGACCGGAAAGCTCGCAGCCAGCGTGGCGTATATTGTATGTACGGTCTGGTTGTCGACATCGTAGGTCTGCACCCACTGCAGGAACAGGCCGTCCGCGGTCAGCTTGTTTTTCACCGAGAGGTAATACTCCTGGGTGTACAAGCTGGCGATGCCGACGCGATAGGGATTCGAAGGCTCGGCGACCACCAGATCATAACGCTCCCGAGTAGTCAGGAGAAGCTCCCTGCCATCGCCAATGAAGGTATGGACCTTGGGATTTTTGAGTACGTCCTGGTTCACCGGAGCGCACGCGCGCGCGATTTGCAAGATGTTGGGCTCGATCTCGGCCACATCGACCCGCTCCATATCGGGGATGGCGCCGAGCCAGCCAGCCGTGCTGCCGGTGCCCAGACCCACCACCAGGGCCCGCCGCGGCTGCGGATGCAGCACGGCACCGATCATGCCGCTGACGACCTGGGTAGCGGCGTCGCCGCGCGCGTTGCCGTCGGCTTTGCCGTTGACGATGAATGCCATCCCGCTGTTGTCGATAGAGAGGGCCACGCTGCTCTCCACGCCGTCCTTTTCCCAGACAATGGCGCGGCGGCGCGCGTGGATGTAGCTGCGCCAGGGGTTATCCGCCAGACTCTGGACTTGGGCGCGTCCGACCCCGATGCCGGAGTGCCGCCACACCGGGGT
>CALFML010000735.1 GCA_937879845.1 uncultured Myxococcales bacterium | reverse complement strand
ATCTGGGGGACCGATGCCAACAATATCTGGGCCGTCGGTCTGAGCGGAATGATCCTGAAATGGAACGGCACAACCTGGGCCCCCCAATCGAGCGGCACCTCCAGCTACCTACATGGGGTGTGGGGCACCGATGCCAACAACGTCTGGGCCGTTGGCTGGGGCGGAACCATTTTGAAGTGGGACGGCGCCGCCTGGACGGCGCAGCCAAGCGGCACGACCAAGGATTTCTACGGCATCTAGGGCACCGACGCCAACAACATCTGGGCTTACGGCGAGGTACTGCTCAAATGGAACGGCACCGCTTGGGTGGCGCAGCAGAGCGGCAGCGCGATGACGCGCCTGGGGACCTGGGGACCTAGCGCCAACAACATCTGGAGCGTCGGCGATCAGGGCACGATCCTGCATAAGATACCGTAGCGCCGTTCATTCCCACGGCGGCGAAAGAGCTGTACCGCGCAAGGCCCTGACCGCTCCGCAGCGCGCCGGCGGGCCCGTTGAGCCGGGTGTACCGGGAACATGTTCGGGAGCATGTTCCGCGGGACGAGGCGGCCGGCCGCAGTGCTCCTGGTCCCGCGCCTCGTGGTAAAAACGGCGCCGACAGTGTTTTCGCTATAGACTCTGCCCGCAGTAATATCCAAGCGAAAGGGATCGAGCACCATGATTCTTGTCACTGGCGCAACCGGCAACATTGGCAGCGAGGTGGTTCGGCTGCTGCACCGCACCGGCGAGCGCGTACGCATCCTCGCGCGCAACCCGGGCAAGGTCGCAAACGTTGGCGAGCAGTTCGAAGTCGTAAGCGGCGACTTGAACCAGTCGGAGACGCTGCCGCCGGCCTTGGCCGGGGTCACCAAGCTGTTTCTCATGGCTCACGCCGAATCGCCGCCGGAGATCGCCGGACGGGTCCTGCGAGCGGCGCCCGGTTCGCCGCTGCGGCATGTGGTCTTGATCTCAAGCTCCACCATCTATCTCGAGCCTTCCGAACCGCCAAGCCCGCGCAAGCTGGCATCCCGTGCGGATGCAAAGCTCACGCGATGATAGGGAATCAACATGGACGGCTTTGATTTAGCGGCGCACGTTTCCGCCATCGAAAAAGACGGCTACACGATCATCCCCGACTTTCTCACCGCGCAAGAGCTTGCCGAGGTGCGCCGCGTGCTCGGCTTTTATCTGGGTACACGCAGCGGCCGCAATAACTTCGAAGGCTACCGCACCGAGCGCGTATACACCCTGGTGGCGCGCGGCCGCGTCTTCTGGAACATCGCTCTTCATCCCCGCATCTTGGCGCTGTGTCGGCACTATTTCTTGCCGAACTATCTGCTCACCGCGAGCCAGGCGATCCGCATCGGACCGGGCGAGACGCCGCAGCCGTTTCACGCCGATGATATGTTCTACACTGTGCCGCGCCCGCGGCCGATGATCTCGCTATCGACCATCGTCGCCATCGATGACTTTACCGCGGCCAACGGCGGCACCGAGGTCGTTCCCGGTAGCCATCTGTGGAATGAGGCGCAGCTTGACGGCTTCGTCGGTCAGATCCTCGCCGACGCGCCGCAGAATCAGGAGCCGCTTGCGGCCAAGTCGCAGCCGGTGGTCATGCCGGCGGGCGCGTGCGTCGTGTTCTCCGGCATGCTGCTGCATCGCGGCGGCGCCAATCGCTCATCGGCCGCGCGCTGCGCGATCTCGAATCAGTACTGTCAGCCGTGGGCGCGGCAGCAGGAAAACTTTACCCTATCGGTACCGCCTGAGGTGGCGCGGCAGATGCCGGAACCGCTGCAGGGGCTCCTGGGATATTCGATCCATCCGCCGTTTATGGGTCAGCTGTCGGCCAGCCATCCGGCCAAGGCGCTGGAGCCCGACTACGAAAATCGCATCATCGCCCAGGCCCGCCAGGTCGGCGCCCGTCTTCCCGAGTAATACCGCGGATGAGAATCGCGCGGGCCCGCCAGGTCGGCGCCCGCCTTCCCGAGTAACACCGCAGATGAGAAGGAACCGCTTACGGCCGCGGGGCGCCGAGCAGCTCGCGGGCGACCACGGCCAGCTCTTCGCCGCGCAGCGCCTGGGGTCCATCGCTTAGCGCCCGTCCGGGATCATCGTGGGTCTCGATCATCACACCGGCGGCACCGGCGGCGATGGCGGCACGCGACAGCGGCAGCACCAGATCGCGCCGTCCGCTGCCGTGCGACGGATCGACGATGACCGGCAGCCGATGGACGTTGGCGAGCAGCGCCACCGCGGTGAGGTCGACCAGGTTGCGGGTCGAAGGATCGAAGCCGCGGATGCCGCGCTCGCACAGAACGACGCCGCTGGCGCCGTGATGCAGCAGATACTCGCCGGCGAGCAGCCACTCGCTGATCGTCGCCGACATCGCCCGCTTGAGCAGCACGGGCTTTTCGTGGCGCCCGATCTGTTTGAGCAGCGCGAAGTTCTGCATGTTGCGCGAGCCGATCTGGATCAAGTCGGCGTGCTCCGCCACCATCGCCACGTCGTGCTCGGACAGGACCTCGGTGACCACGCGCAGGCCGTGGCGGTTCGCCGCGTCGCGCATCCAGCGCAGCGCCTCATCGCCGTGGCCCTGAAAGCTATACGGCGAGCTGCGCGGCTTCCACGCGCCGCCGCGCAGAAACTTCACGCCGAGCGGGGCCAGCCGGCTGGCGATGGCCTCAATCTGCTCCTCTGATTCGACGCTGCACGGGCCGCACATGAGCACCGGCTGGCCGCCGTGAGCGCTGCTGCCGATATCGACGCCGGCGACCTTGACGACCGGACCCTGCGCATCCATGCGCGGGTGCTCGGGGGCGGGCAGCGAGACGGAGCCGACGCCGGCGATGCGCGTCAGCTCCGCCGGATCCACCGCTGCCGAGTGGGGGGCGATGACCAGGTGCACCTCGCGCCCGCCAAGACCGCGCTCCACGGCGGCGATCCACAGCCCGCGCGCCGACAGCTCGCGCTTGACCGCCGCCGAATCTGCATCATCGCGCAGTGAGATGATCATGGGATGCCTCTACTTCTCGCGGTGGACAAGCGCCACCGCGACCTGCTCAAGGGCGGCGGCAGCCCGCGAAGGCGGCAGCGCCGATAATTCTGCGACGGCTTCGCGCGACAGCCGGCGTGCCAGCGTCAAACATTGTTCGACTATACCCGTCTCACGCAGCACTTTGGTTATGCGCTGCTCCAGCGCCGGATCCAGGCACAGCGCCGATGCGGTGCAGGCGGCCTCCAGCGCCACGCCGAGCGCGGGCTCGCGCTCGATGGCCAACAGCAGCGGATACGTCATCTTGCCTTCGTGCAGATCGGCGTAGAGCGACTTGCCGACGACTGCCGGATCGCCCGCCAGATCGAGCACGTCATCGACGATCTGAAATGCCACGCCGAGGTTCTGGCCGTAGCGCTCCAGCGCCTGGCAGTGCGGAAGCTCGACGCCGCCGGCGCGGCCGCCGGCAAACAGGGCCCAGCGGAACAGGCTCGCGGTCTTGCCTTCGACGATGCGAAAGTAGTCCGCGACCGTGCCGCGGACGTTGCCGCGGTTGGCAAGCTGCACCGCCTCGGCTTCGAGGATCTCGTTCAGCACGCTCAAGCTCATGTCGAGGAGGCCGGGAATCGCCGCCTTCTGAATACGCCGCAGCGCATCGACAAGCAGCCAGTCGCCGCCGTAGATGCTGGCGGCGTTGCCGTATAGGACGCGCGCCGTCTCCTTGCCGCGCCGCTTGTCGCCCATATCGATCACGTCGTCGTGAAGCAGCGTCGCGCTGTGCACGAGCTCCACGGCAATCGCCAGCTCACGGGTGGCCGGGCTGAAGCCGGAGCCGACCCGCGCCGCCAGGGCAACGCACAGCGGCCGCAGGCGCTTGCCGGACAATCCCAAAAGGTGCCGGGTGCTATTCAAAACCGGCTCGGCGCCGCGACCGCCGTCCAGGCGCGCCCCCTCAATCAGAGCGGTGAGGCCGGCCTCGACCTCTGCCAGGTCGGAGCCGACAAAGGCCCGCAGCTCGCACAAGGTGGCCGACAGCGAAATCGCATCGTGCGCTGCTGAGACGGTCGAGAGTACGGACAGCACGTCGATGGCCGGCACGGCCGCCGCCTTCACGGGCGTCGTTGCGAGCGCTGGTGCCGGCGCTTTGGCCGACGTGAGTTGTGATTGGGGTTCCAATGGGCGCTCCCGCTTTCTGTCGTTGTTGCTTCGCTCCACGTACTACTTGCGTCGCGACGCGGCTGCGGCCGGCGTGGCTTCGATCGGCCCGAACACAGAAAAGTCGGCGCGGCGGGACGCCACGAACCGATCGATTACGTGCTCGGCAAGCTGCGCCAGCGATAAAAGGAGCCGCGTCCGCTGCAGCGCGCCGCGCGCCTGATCCGTGCCCAGGCCCTTGAGCAAGACGCTGGCCTGCTCCAGCCGCTCGCGCACCGAGCGCACCCAGAAGCGTTCGCGCTCGCTCACCACCTTGGAGATCATCTTCCACAGATCGGTCTCTGCTTCGAAGAACTCGCGCCGCTCGCCCGGCCGCCAGACTTTGCGCACCACGGCCCACTCCTGAAGCTCGTTGAGCGACATGCTCACGGCGCCGGTGGACATCGACAGCCGATCGGTGAGCTCCGATGCCGGCAGCGCCTCCGCCGCCAGATAGAGCACCGTCCACACCCGTCCGAGCGCCTTGCGAAAGCCCCAGTGTTCAATGACTTCACCAACGGCGTCCGCGATCAAAAGCTCAGCTTCTTGAAAGGATCTGGTCGTGGCTTCCATTTCCGAACTTTCAATTACAATTGAAAGTATTGCAACGTCAAAGCCGCCGCGCAAGGGGCTAAGCGTGATCGCCGTCGAGAAAGAAACGCTGGGCCGACCCCGCTCGGTGGTGTGGATCGGGGAGTAAGAGCGTGCTAACATGCCGCACCGCATGATTATGTAGGCACCTGCTGGGTGCTACTGACCGCCCTGCCCTTTTTGGTATGCGAATGAGCTCACTACGCGTTCTTCCGGTCATTGCGCTTGGCTTCTTCTTATCTGTTCTTTTTTCCACCGGTACGCACCCCGGGCGTGGCGGCGCCGCCTTCGCCGCCGAGCCGCCGGCACAGCCTGCGGCGCCGCCCGCACCGGCGGCGAGCAAAGGTCCCCCTTTGCGCATGCAGGTCGGCATCCTCCTACTCAACGTCAGCCGGCTGGAGACATCGACCGGCTCGTATACCATGGATTTGTATCTGACCTTCCGCTGCGACAGGCCGTGCGAGCCGGAAAAGTTTGAGGTGGCCAACGGCCGCATCCTCTTCCAGCAGAAGCAGGAGGACTTCCCTACGTATAAGGTGTACCGACTGCAGGCGGCGCTGACGATCGGGATGGACCTGCGCCGCTACCCGTTCGACCGGCATGAGCTCAGCCTGGTGCTCGAAGACAACGTCCGCGATGACACGGAGCTTGTCTACAGCGCCGACCCGGAGCGCTCCTTCGTCGAAAAAGATCTGCAGGTCGCGGGCTGGCAGCTAAGTCCGGGAATCTCCGTGCATGTCGAGCCGCACTACTACGCGCTGTTTCAACAGACTTACTCGCATTACGTCGCCAGCGTCGAGATCCGCCGGCCGCTGCTCGCC
>CALFML010000734.1 GCA_937879845.1 uncultured Myxococcales bacterium | reverse complement strand
CCAGCGCGTCGGCCAGCGCGTCAGGCAGCGCGTCGGGCCGCGAGCTTGCTGCCGCGCTCCTTGGCCGGCTGCTCCTGGCGCCGCTGCTCACGTTCGCCGTCCTGCACCTGCTCCCGCGCCTGATGCCGCCGCCGGTACAGGCGACGGTCGCTCTCGCCGCCGCCATGCCGGTCGCGGTCAGCTGCAGCATGTTCACCCGCGAGTTTGGCGGCGATGACAAGCTGGCCGCAACTTCCATCCTCGTGAGCACCGTGATCTCCTTGGTCACGGTCCCCGCACTGCTCGCGCTATGGCCGCAGTGAGCCGCCCTCGAACCACGCTCCCATAATCAAGCCGCGGCGCCCTGCAGCGTCACATCCATCGCCGCCGCCAGCCGACCGAGCTGACCGCGGAGCTGCCGGAACTGCTCGGGTAAAAGCGCCTGCGGTCCATCGCACAGCGCTTCACTTGGGCGGTCGTGGACATCCACCATCACCGCGCTCGCCCCGGCCGCCAAGCTGGCCAGCGCCATCGGCCCGACCTTGTCGCGGTGGCCGGTGCCATGGCTGGGATCGACCATGATAGGCAGGTGGCTCAGCCCCTTTATCACCGGAACCGCCGACAGATCGAGGATGTTGCGCGTATGCGGATCGAACGAACGGATCCCGCGCTCGCACAGCACGATGCGGCTATTGCCCTGCTCCAAAATATACTCCGCCGCCATCAGCCATTCGTCGATGGTGGCCGACATTCCGCGCTTTAACAGCACCGGCTTGTCAAGGCGCCCGACCTCCTGCAGGAGGCTGAAGTTCTGCATGTTCCGCGCGCCGATCTGAATCATGTCCGCATGCTCGTAAACCTGCTCCAGACTGCGCGCATCCAGGGCCTCTGTAACCGTCGGCAACCCTACTGCTTTACTCACGGCGCGCAGGATCTGCAGCCCCGCAAGCCCCAGACCTTGGAAGCTGTAGGGAGAGGAGCGCGGCTTGAACGCGCCGCCGCGGAGCATGTGCGCCCCGGCCGCTTTGACCGCCTGGGCGATGCGCAAGGTCTGCTCCTCGCTCTCGACCGCGCACGGTCCGGCGATGACGACGAAGCGGCCTTTGCCGAACACCACCTCGCCCACCCGCACTTCGCTGTCGCGGCTTTGGAAGTCGCGGCTCGCCAGCTTGAACGGCCGGGTCACGGCGATCGCATCCTTGACACCCGGCAGGGATAGGAACTCCCCCGGGTTCAGGGCGCGGCGGTTGCCGGTGATTCCGACCGCGACGCTGTGATCACCGGGAATCACATGCGGGGTAAACCCCAGACTGCGGATGTGGGCGATGACGCCGGCTAGCTGCTCCGCGGCGAAATCGGCCTTCATGACGACCAACATGGGTGCTCCGTGAATATGTGGACGGGACTTAGGAGGCGCGCTCGGGGGGCCGCAGCGCGGCCTTGATCTGGCTTGTGAGAGCGGTCAGCCGGGCGACTGACTCTTCGACGGTGGTGCTGGAGGCGATGCACTGCACAAGGGCACTGCCGATGACCACGCCGTCGGCGTGCGCGGCCAGCTCGCGGGCGTGCTCGGGCGAGGCGATGCCGAATCCGACCACCACCGGCTGGCGGATCTGCTGCCGCAGCGCCTGAAGCTCTGCCAGCACGGTCTCTGAAAGCGCCGCCTGCACTCCGGTCACACCGGTGCGCGAGACATAGTAGACAAAGCCCGTGGTGGCGTCAGAGATGCGTTCCAGTCGGCTCGCCGGCGTGGTCGGCGCGGCCAGAAAGACCGTCTCCAGGTTCCGCGCCGCCATGCGCCGCTGGTAGTCCTCTGCTTCTTCCGGCGGCAGATCCACGACCAGCACCCCGGTGACGCCGACTTGCTGCGCCTGGGTGGTGAAGCGCTCAAGACCCATCTGCAGCACCGGGTTGAGGTAGGTGAACAGCACAAGGGGCGTCGTCAGGCCGGAGTCGCGCAGCCGGCGTACGCACTCCAGCACGCCGCGCAGCGTCGTACCGGCGCGCAGGGCCCGCTCGCTGGCGCGCTGATTGACGGGACCGTCGGCCAGCGGATCGGAAAACGGGACCCCGAGCTCGATCACGTCCGCTCCCGCTTGGGCGAGCGCCGCGACATATTTCTCCGTTGCCGCAAGGCTCGGATCGCCGGCGACGACATAGGCGACCAGCGCCGCTTCGCCGCGCGCCCGACAAGCGGCCAGAGTCTGTTGCAAGCTGGGCGTGCTCATCGCTCTGCCTCCATGACGGTCGCCAGATCCTTATCGCCGCGGCCTGATAAGGAGAGGACCAGGACTTTGTCGCGGCCCAGAAGCGGCGCGCGGCGGAGCGCGTAGGCCACGGCGTGCGAGCTCTCCAGGGCCGGCAGAATCCCTTCGGTCTGGGCCAGGGTGCGGAACGCATGCAGCGCCGCGCTGTCTTCGGCATGAACGTATCGCGCCCGACCGACGGCGCGCAGCGCGGCGTGCTCCGGGCCGACCGCCTGATAATCAAGTCCGGCGGAGATGCTGTGGGTATCGTTTACTTGGCCGTGCTCGTCTTGCAGGAGATAGGTCAAGGCCCCGTGAAACACGCCGGGTGCGCCGCCGGCGAAGCGCGCCGCGTGGCGGCCCGACTCGATTCCGGCTCCGCCGGCTTCCACGCCGGTGAGCGCCACCTGGGCATCGCCGATGAATGCCGTAAACAGGCCAATGGCGTTGCTGCCGCCGCCGACGCAGGCGATAAGCTCATCGGGGAGCCGGCCCTCCAAGGCCAGGATCTGCTCCCGCGCTTCGATGCCGATGACCGCCTGGAAGTCGCGCACCATGCGTGGGTACGGATGCGGCCCAAGCGCCGAGCCGAGCAGATAGTACGAGGTACGGATGTTGGTGATCCAGTCGCGCATCGCCTCGTTGATCGCGTCCTTCAGAGTGCCGGTGCCGGCATCCACGGCGCGCACCTCGGCGCCCAAGAGGCGCATGCGCTGGACGTTGACCGCCTGCCGCTGCATATCGACCGCGCCCATGTACACCACGCAGGACAGGCCCAGGAGCGCGCAGGTCGCGGCCGTGGCGACGCCGTGCTGGCCGGCCCCCGTCTCCGCGATCACCCGGCGCTTGCCCATGCTCCGCGCCAGAAGGCCCTGGCCGATGGTGTTGTTGATCTTGTGCGCACCGGTGTGCAGCAGATCCTCGCGCTTGAGATATAACTTCGCGCCGCCGAGCCGCTCGCTGAGCCGTGCCGCTAAAAACAGCGGCGTCGGCCGACCGGCGAAGCTGGCGAGCAGCCCTTTGAGCTCGCGCTGCGCGTCGGGATTTTCGCGAAACGCAGCGTAGGCCTCGGTGAGCTCGCACAGCGGGGTGTACAGGGTCTCGGGAACAAAGCGGCCGCCGAACTCTCCGTAGTAGCCGCGCGCATCGGGGAACTGCCAGGATTTCATCGATCTCTCCGGGCCATGGTTTAGCAGATTGCAGCGGCGCGGCGGGCAGCATGAAAGAACATCTGAAGCTTTTGCGGACACTTGCGGCCGGGCGCCGCCTCGACGCCGCTGCAGATATCCAGTCCGAACGGGTGCACGGCAGAAAGCGCCGCGGCCACATTGTCGGCCCGCAGCCCGCCCGACAAAAAGACCGGTCCGAGCTGCTTTATCTGGATTGCCGCCTGCCAGTCGGCGCACTGACCGCTGCCGCCGTACAGACCCGGTGCCGCGGCATCCACGACGTAGCCCAGGGTCGGGCGGTGGCATCCGAGCTCGCCCAGGGCGACCGGGCCGCGCGGACGCACGGCGCGCAAGGTCTGCAGCGGCTCACCGGGCGCCGCGGCCTGCGCGGCATCCATGAGCGCCTGCGGCGGCTCATCACCGTGAAGCTGCACGGCGCGGATCCCCGATTCGCGCACCGCCTGCTGCAGCTCCGTTTGCCCGGCGTTGACAAATACGCCGACGGGCAGCACCTGCGCCGGCAGCTTGGCGATGATCGCCGCCGCCGCCGCCGGCAAAAGGTAGCGCGGGCTCTTGGGATAAAAGATGAACCCCACCGCCCAGGCGCCAAGCTCCACCGCGCGCAGCGCATCCTCCGCCTGCGTCAGGCCGCAGATCTTGATGCGCAGCGGCGTCATCCCATCCCTTCGGCGCGCAGGCGGGCGAGCGCCGGCCCGGGCTCCGCCGCGCGCATCAGCGAAGTGCCAATCAGAAACCCCTTGTAGCCAAGCGCGGTGAGGCGGCGCAGGTCCTCGCCGCTGCGCAAGCCGCTCTCACTGATCAGGGTCACTTCGGGCGGCGCTCGGCGGGCCAGCCGCTCGGAAACGGCGAGCGATATGTCAAGCGTCCGCAAGTCGCGGTTGTTCACGCCGATGAGCGGCGCGCCGATCGCCAGCGCCGCGTCCAGCTCCGCTTCATCGTGTACTTCGACTAGCGCCGTAAGGCCGAGCGCCTCCGCTTCGGCATGCAGCTCGCGGCAGCGGGCCTGCCCGAGCGCCGCCATGATGAGCAGGACCGCATCCGCCCCGTCATGCGCGGCCCGCGCCAGCTGATACTCATGAATGACAAAGTCCTTCATGAGCAGCGGCGCGCTCGGGTGGGCGCTGCGGACGGCGCGCAGCGTCTCCGGCGAGCCGCCGAAGTGATCGCGCTCGGTCAGAATCGACAGCGCGGCGGCCCCGTTTTCGCGGTACGCATCGGCGATCTGAACGGGATCGGCATGCGGAGCGATGGCCCCTTCGGACGGACTGGCGAGCTTGATCTCGGCAATCACGCGCGGCGCGGGGCTGGCCAGCAAATCGCGGCGGAAATCGCCGGGCCGGCGGGTGATTCCGCGCAGCAGCTGGGCCAGCGGCCGCTCATTATGCTCGACCTCCAGGCGCCGCCGCACCTGGGCGATGATCCGATCTAATACGCCTAGTCCGCTCATACGTGGATCTCCCGCAGACGAGAGAGGAGCTGGCGCGCGTGACCGCCATCGAGCGCCTCGCCGACCAGAAAGGTGCCGTCCCGCAAGCCGCTGGCGCAGCCGGCCAGCTGGAGCAGCGCCGCCGCGTTGAGCGTCACCACATCGCGCTGCGGTCCGTGCAGCTCGCCGCACAAAAGCGACTCGATGAGCCGGGCATTGTCGCTGGCGCCGCCGCCGCGCAGCGCCTCGCTGGGGCAGCGGACAAGTCCGGCGTCTTCAGGATAGATCAGCATCTCATTCAGGCAGCCTGCATGTAGATGTACCACATGCGTCGCACCGGTGAGCGTGAGCTCGTCCATGCCGTCGGCGCCGGCGACGACCCGCGCCTCCAGCACGCCGAGCTCGCGCAGCGCCGCGGCGAGCGGCCGGGCCATGCGCACATCGCTTATGCCGATGAGCTGGCGCTGCACCGGGGCGGGATTGAGCAGCGGCCCCAGAAGATTGAACACCGTCCGCACCCCGACCGCCCGCCGCAGCGGTGCCAGCCGCCGCAGCACCGGGTGGTACATCGGCGCGAACAAGAAGCCAAAGCCCACCGAATCGATCGCCGCCGCGGTCTGCTCCGGCGGCGGATCGATCCGCAGACCGAGCGCTTCGAGCACATCGGCGCTGCCGCAGCGGCTCGACGCGGCGCGGTTGCCGTGCTTGGCCACCCCGGCCCCTGCCGCGGCGGCAACTAGACCCGCGGCGGTGGAGATGTTGAACGTGCCGGCGCAGTCCCCGCCCGTGCCGCAGGTATCCACCAGACCCTCGCGGCGCACCGGCGGACTCACCGAGCGGCGGCGCAGCGCGGTGGCAAACCCCACTAGCTCCTCCACCGTCTCGCCGCGGGCGCGCAGCGCGCCAAGGAGCATCGCCGCTTGCTCGGGCGGATACGGCTCGTCGATCAGCACATCCATGGTCTCCGCCGCTTGCTGGCGGCTAAGGACCTTGCCATCGCTGACTTGGTGCAGATAGGGAAGCAGTGAGCGCATCTTGCTACTTTCTTTCCAGCTTGCTACGCGCCGGCGCCGGCCAGGAAGTTGGCGAGCAGGCGGGGACCTTCGGGAGTGGCTATCGACTCGGGGTGGAACTGCAGTCCTTCGACGCGCAGCTCGCGATGGCGCAGACCCATGATGAGGCGATCCGCGGTATGCGCCGTGACCTCCAGCGCCTCCGGGAGAGCGGCCGGCTCGACGATCAGTGAGTGATAACGCATGCCTTGGAACGGACTTGTGGCGCCGTGAAAAATACCGCCGCCCTGGTGGTAGATGAGCGAGGTCTTGCCGTGCATCAGCCGCTGCGCCTGAACCACTTTGCCGCCGAACGCCTCGGCGATGGCTTGATGTCCCAGGCAGACGCCCAGGATGGGGGTCTTGGCCGACAGGGCGCGGATGAGCTCCAGGCAGATGCCGGCCTCTTTGGGAGCGCCCGGGCCGGGCGATAGGACCAGCGCCCGCGGCCGCAGGCGGGCGACGGCGGCGACGCTCAGCTCATCGTTGCGGATCACCCGCACCCGGCGTCCGAGCGCAGCCAGGATCTGGTACAGGTTGTACGTAAAGGAGTCATAGTTATCGATAAGCAGAATCATCGCGGCCTTCTTTGTTAAACCCGGACCTGCGCTTCGGCCTGAGCGACCGCGCGGCGCACGGCGGCTGCCTTGTGCAGCACTTCCATGTACTCGCGCTCCGCCGACGAGTCGGCGACCACTCCCGCGCCGGCTTGGGCGTAGCCGATGCCGTCGCGCACAAGCAGGCTGCGGATGGTGATGCACGCGGTCAGATCGCCGTCGAAGCCGCAGCGCACCACCGCGCCGCCGTATAAGGGACGGCCGCTGCCTTCAAGCTGCGACAAAATCTCGATCGCCCGCACCTTGGGCGCGCCGGACAGCGTGCCGGCGGGAAAGCACGCCCACAGCGCATCCCACGCGCTCCGACCGCGCCCGAGCTTGCCTTCCACCGCTGAGACCAGGTGCATCACGTGGGCGAACCGCTCGACCTGCATGAACTCGCGCACCGTTACGGAGCCGGGATGGCAGACCCGCCCCAGATCATTGCGCCCCAGGTCTACGAGCATCAGGTGCTCGGCCCGCTCTTTGGTGCTGCGCAGGAGCTCGCGCGCCCGCTGGGCATCCTGCGCCGCGGTCGCCCCGCGCGGCCGGGTGCCGGCGATGGGATGCGTCTCGACGTGGCGCCCGGCGACTTGGACCAGCAGCTCGGGCGAGGCGCCGAGCAGCGCTTGCACGCCGTCTTGGAGGTAGAACTGATAAGGGCTCGGGCTCTCACGGCGCAGGGCGCGGTAGGCATGCAGCGGGTCGCTGCGCACCGGCAAGTGGAAGCGCTCCGACAAGACGCACTGGAAGATGTCGCCGCGGCGGATGTGCTTTTTGATCATCTGCACCGCCGTACCAAAGCGCACCGGGCCAAGCTGCGACTGAGCGGCGCCGGGCATGGACATCTCGCCAGCGAGCCGCGGACGGACGGGATGGATGAGCGACGACTCTTCCGGCGCCGGCTGCCGCAGCCGCGCGAGCAGCGCTTCCGCTTCGTGCTGGGCGCGGGTCTCGGCATCCGCGGATTCATCTAGGAGCGCGCTTACGATGACGTACACCTGCGCTGTCTGGTGATCAAAACAGACGATGCTGCGGAACATCATCAGGAACACATCGGGCAGATCCATGGGAGCCGCCGGGATGGTCCGGGCGAGCACCGGCTCCAGGTAGCGGACTGCGGAGAAGCCGACGTAGCCGACTGCGCCGCCGGGAAACGGCGGCAGCTCCGGAGCTCGGGCGGCACGGTAGCGGGCGAGCTGCGCCGCCAGGGCCGGCAGCGGCTCGCCGGCAACGGCGATGGTGGTGCCGCCGGCGCTCACCGTAAGCGCGCCGCGCTGGACCTTCAGAATCTGAAACGGCTCGACGCCAAGATAGGAATACCGCGCGCCGCGCTGGCCTTGTTCTACGCTCTCCAGTAGAAACGCCGGCTGCAAGCGCTGCCGCAGCCGCAGGAAGGCCGAGACCGGCGTCAGGGAGTCGGCGGTAAGACGCAGCGCCACCGGCTTGACGTTGACGGCGTTTGCGTTTCGGCTGCGGCTTGGCGTGAGCACCTGCATGACCTCCAGATGCTCCAAGTGTGGGATGGCTGATCATTCGAAAAAAGTAAAAAGAATTCGCCTTTCGTTAACCAATAGCGAACAGTCTACGCAGCGCTTCCCATCGCGAGGAAACCCTGGCGTTTTTCGCTAGCGGCAGACCTGGCGGATCGCCTTGGCCAGCTCGCGGAAGACGCGGCCTTCGCTCTCCGAGCGGCGGCGGGCCAGGTACACCGGCTGCTGCCCGAGCTGCAGCAGCTTGCCGTCCTGCCGGCGGCCGGGCTTGACCGCGGCCAGCTGGTAGGCCGGCAGCACCTGCTCATTGTGCAGCTTGACCAGAAACCGCGGCAGATACGCCGCCGCCAGCCCTTGCCGGCACAGCTCCAGCGCCGACTCGACCAGCGTCACCTGGTAGACGACCTGGCGCGGCACCGCTTCGTCCGGCCAGCCGTCGCGGCCGCGAATGCGATCCGGCGCACCGCTGAGCGGCGTCACCGGCACGGCGAAGGGAATCTGATCCAGCGGCACCCCGGAAAAGGCATCGCTGCGGGTGTAGATTCCCATCTCGATGGTCGTGACCTCGACGTGTTCCACGGCGGCGGAGGGCACCGGGACGTAGGTGATGCCGTAGTCGATCTCGCGCTCGATGAGAGCCCGCTCCAGGTGGCCGGCGACCAGCTCATGCACGACGGCGCCGGTGCTGCCGATGCGGCGTAAAAGGGCGCTCAAAAAATAGGTCGTGAACACATCGAACGAACCCAGGCGCAGTGGTCGCGTCTCCTGTTCGTTCTCCCGCACCCGCTCGCGAATAAACTCCAGCTCCCGCAGCAGCGCTTGCACGCTGGTTGCCAGCATGCGGCCCTGATCCGTGATGACAAGCCCCCGCCCCGCAGGCAGCGTCAAGGGACAGCCGACCTCTTTTTCCAGCACGTGCAGGGCCTTGGAGAGCGCGGCCGGGGACAGGCGCAGCATCTCCGCGGCGCGGCGCAAGCTGCCCGTCTCAGCGATGACGCAGAAGTAACGAAGTCGGTCGAGGTTCATCGGACAAAGAGCCGAGGCCAGCGCGATCTGGGCGCACCCTATCACGGGGTCTTTAACAGAAAAAGGGCCGGCCGAGGCTCCGCGAGCGGGTGGACCGGCGCGGTCTTTCCATCGCGCAGCCATCCAAAAGGAGTGCTCTCTGGAAACTCCCGGCCTGGTTTCGCGACGGCAGGGACAGTCCACGGTGGCCTATTCTCTGCGAATTTCCCGTCGAGAGATTTGATTTTCACCGGCTCTTTGGAAATGCGTTGGAACTAAGACCGGTACTACGTGTACGATCGAAGGTCCCATAGTCTATCTGGCAGGAGCGTACCATGCTTAGGAATTGGAAGGGCGGAAGGTCCGCCGCGCTGCTTCTAATGGGCCTTGTGGCATGCGGGAGTGACTCCGGTTCGGGCACGACTCCGGATCCGATGACCGATCCGGCAACCGACCCGCCGCCCAATCCGCTCACCAACCCGACCGACGGGCCTCCCGCGGGCAACGCTTCCGGCGGCTGCAGCGTGCCCGCCGCCGCGCAGCTGGAGGACGTATCAAAGCCCACCACCGTAGTAGGCACAGGCACCGCGGACAGCTGCACCAGCGATGCGTTCGTTGCCGCGGTGGCCAAAGGCGGCGTCATCACGTTCAACTGCGGGCCGTCTCCGGTCACCATAACCCTTACCAAAACCGCCAAAGTCTTTAACGACACCGGTCCCAAGATCGTGATCGACGGCGGCGGCAAGGTGACGCTCAGCGGCGCGGGCAAGCTGCGGATTCTGTATATGAACACCTGCGATCAAGCGCAGCACTATACGACCGCGCACTGCCAGAATCAGGACTCGCCGCAGCTGACGGTGCAAAATATTACCTTCGTCGATGGCAACGCCACCGGCCAAACCACCGACGGCGGCGGCGGCGGCGCGATCTTCGACCGCGGCGGCCAGCTCAAGCTCATAAACACCCGCTTCTTCAACAATGTCTGCGACCCGACGGGTCAGGACGTCGGCGGCGGCGCGGTGCGGGCCCTCGATCAGTACAATGGCCTGCCGCTGTATGTAGTCTCAAGCACCTTCGGCGGCAAGGAGGGACTCGGCAACCAGTGCGCCAACGGCGGCGGCCTTAGTAGCATCGGCGTGTCGTACACGGTCCTCAACAGCGTCTTTAGCCACAACAGCGCAACCGGCAACGGCGCCAACCCCAAACGCGCCGGCACTCCCGGCGGCGGCTCCGGCGGCGCCATCTACAACGACGGCAACACGTTCAAGCTGACCCTGTGCGGCAACCAGATAAACAATAACCACGCCAACGAGGGCGGCGGCGCCATCTTCTTTGTCAGCAACGATCGCTCCGGCAGCCTGATCATCCAAAACTCCACCCTGCAGAGCAACCCGAGCGATGGCTTTGAGACCAGCGGCTACCCCGGCATCTTCGTGCTGGCGAGCGGTCCGCCGCAGGTGACAAACTCCACCATCAAATAAGCCGGCCCGACTTGCGCGCCGGGAGGATTCTTGCGACCGTGGCTTGAAACGACATGGTGCAAGTAGTCCTAGGCAAGATCGCGGTCAGCCTGTGCGTCCTCGCCATCGGTTGGCTCGGCGCGCGTACGCTGCGCACGGGAAAACAGGCGCCGCACCTGCCTGCCCTCATCTCGATCCTCAGCCGCCTGGTGCTGGATGTAAGCCTGCCGGCGCTGGCGTTTACCGCGATCGTCAAGACGGCGGCGCCGGCGTCACCGGGCGAAGCGCTGCTCATTCCGATCATCGGCTTCGGGGTCTTCACGCTGGCCGCCCTGTGCGGCGCCGCCCTGGCTTTTCTAGTTGCGAGCCCGCCGCGCCGCCGCACCCTTATCTTCGTCATCGCGGTGCCCAACTGGATCTATCTACCGCTGCCGATCGCCGCCGGTCTGTACGGAGCCGTGGGTACGCGGACGGTCTTGCTGATCAATGTCGGCGCGCTCCTGTGGCTGTGGACGGTGGGGGTGTTCATCCTCAGCGGTCAAGCGAGCCTGCGCTCCGCGCTGCGGGTCATCGCCTCGCGTCTGGGACTCTGGGGCACGCTGGCAGGAATCGCCGTCAGTGTCTTGGCGCCCGGGCTGCAGCGCTACCTGGCGGAGCCCACCGCGACGAGCGGTCTTTTCGCCGTGATTCCGTCGATCTTTTTTCAGTCCTTGGAGCTTTTGGGAACGCTAGATCGGAAGAGCGTCGTGTAGGGAAAGAGTGTCTTCGCCTGTGTAGATC
>CALFML010000733.1 GCA_937879845.1 uncultured Myxococcales bacterium | reverse complement strand
CGATGGGCATGAAGAAGTCGGTGGTGGCGATCAGCGCCTGCTCGTCGTTGAGCTTCCACACCGCGGCATCGTCGGCGGTCTCGATGCCCACCAGCAGCTCGGGCGGCACCGGCAGACCGCGCTCTTTGGCTTCCAGCAGGAAATGCGTCGCATACACCGACGCGAAGTCGTTCACCTGATTCGGATTGGCCCACAGCCCAAAGCCACCGTCTTCGTTTTGTCGAGACCGCAGCGTCTGCAAAATGCCCTGGAAGCTGACGTCCGCCGATTCCGTCTTGATGCCAAACTCGGGCCGCGTCCGCCCAATCAGCGCCGCCAGCACCAGCTGATGCAGCCGCTCCGAGTCCTTCTTGCTGTGTAAAAGCAGATCGATCGCCGCCATGACTCCTCCGGTCGGCTGCCCAAAGCCCCGCACGCAGCCCCCCGCGATCATTTTATCCGACGGGAAGACCGCTGCGATACGATGATCGGGTCCGCCCTCTCAGCGATCGGAGGACCGCTCATGGAAAAGCTCCCGCTCCACCTTAACACCGGTCTTGCCGCCGAGGCTGGAGTCGGTCAAAACGCCCGCCCGCCCGCCGGCTCAGCCGATGCGCCGGCCGCAGGGCTGCGGGCGTGCCCGCTTATATATGAGGTCAACGCCTGGGTATGGCTGCACGCCTGGCAGCGGCGGCTGGAACGTCCGGTGACCCTGGCCGATCTGCCGGAGGCGGCGCTGGCGGAGCTTTCTGCCACCGGGGCCGACGCGGTGTGGCTGATGGGCATCTGGGAGCGCAGCCCGGCCGGCCGGCAGCAGGCGCTGACCCACCCCGATCTGCAGGCGGAATATCGGCGCGCCTTGCCGGACTTTAGTCCCAGCGACGTGGTGGGATCGCCTTACGCCATCCACCGCTACGAGGTCGCTCCCGAGCTCGGCGGCGAGCCGGCCTTGCGCCGCCTGCGCCAGCGCCTGTGCGAGCGCGGCCTCGGTCTCATCCTCGACCTGGTGCCAAATCATGTCGCGATCGATCACCCGTGGCTTATCACCCATCCCGATGCGCTGGTCCGCGGCAGCGAGGAGGATCTGCAGCACCACCCCGACCGCTTTTTCCGCCACGAGCCGACCGGCCGCATTTTCGCCTACGGCCGCGATCCCTACTTTCCGGCGTGGACCGATACCGCGCAGCTCAACGCGCAGTCCCCGGCCTATCGCTACCTGCTCACCCAGACCCTGCTCCGGCTCACCGAGCTCTGCGACGGCGTGCGCTGCGACATGGCGATGCTCCTCGTGCAGCGGATCTTCACCCAGACCTGGGTGAAATCCTGGGTGAATACCTGCGCCGTCACCGACGCCGGCACTGAGCTCTGGCCCGAGGTCATCGCCGCGACCCGCCGCCGCCGTCCCGATTTCATCTTCTTGGCCGAGGTCTACTGGGACATGGAGGCCGAGCTCCAGGCCCAGGGCTTTGACTTCACCTACGACAAGCGTCTGTACGATCGGCTCTGCCACGGCGACCCCGCCAGCGTCCGCGATCATCTGCTGGCCGACCTCGGGTACCAGCAGCGGTCGCTGCGCTTCATCGAAAACCACGACGAGCCGCGCGCTGCCGCGACGCTCGGGCACGGCAGGTCGCAAGCGGCCGCGGTGCTGGCCCTGACTCTGCCGGGCGCGCGCCTTCTGCACGAAGGCCAGATGGACGGCCGCTGCGTCAAGCTCCCGGTGCAGCTGGGCCGCGCCCCGCATGAGCCGCCGTGCCCGGAGCTCCTGAGCTTTTATATCCGCCTCCTTCAGTTTCAGCGCGACTCGGTCCTGCACGACGGCGAGTACTTCGCCCTGGCCTGCCGCCCCTATCTCGGCGGCGACCGCAGCCATGAGTCGCTGCTCTGCCACGCCTTCGGCAAGGGCGGCGAGCTGCGCATCGTCACGATCAACCTCAGTCCCGCCCCAGCGAGCGGCCGCCTGATGCTGCCGCCGTTCCCGGCCGGCACCTGCTGGCGTTTCCGCGATGCGCTAAACGACGCGGTCGCCCCGGTGTTTAGCGCCGAAGACCTGCGCGTAAAAGGTCTCCCGGTGTTCCTCGCCGCCCATGCCGCCCACGCTTTCGTCGTCGAGACAAGCGCCCGCCCCGCCTAATCGCGCCGCCGCCGTTTTCGTGCTGCGCCCCCGTCTTTAAGCGTAGCTTTGTTGCAAACTCTATTGTCAAATCCGGCGGTTCCCCAGGCAATCATGGAGGGCCGCATGTCGAGCCGAAGCTTTCTCTCCTCTTTTGCGCTTACCCGCCGCAGCACGCCGCGCCTTTTAAGCCTGGCGCTGGCGCTGTCGGCGTGCACCGATAAGCCCACCGAGCCGCCGATGATGATGCCGGACGCGATGCCGCAGGGTCCGTGCGCCGCGGCCGGACTTTCGGACAAGAGCCGATTTCACAGCGGCAGCCGCGAAGGGCACCCCGACCCGCTCGGGGCCAAGGCGGCGGGACAGGCGCGGGCTTCGCGCATCATTTCGTCCGACTGGATCGTGCAAGGTGCCGATGCCCGCCAGAAGGTGCGCCTGGGCGATGTGATCCTGGTCAACGACAAGATCGCCGCTTACATCGAAAGCCCCGGCGAGTCCGACGGCTATATGCCGTACGGCGGCGACCTGCTCGACATCGAGATGGTCGGTCCCGACGGGCGCCCGGCCGGGAACTCGGAGTACGGCGAGACGCTCATCACCCTGGGGATCCAGGCGGTCGCCGCCGAGTCGGTCACCATCGTCAACGACGGCTCCGACGGCCAGGCCGCGGTGGTGCGGGTGAGCGGCGCCCTGCACAACATCCCGTTCCTCGATACGTTTTCGGTGCTCGCCCCGGAGAAGTATGACTTTCCCGCGGCGCTCGACTATTCGCTCGCGCCGGGGAGCAACCACATCAAGGTCCGGCTGTCGCTCATCAACCACAACGATGTCAAAAAGGATCTGTCGCAGGTCCAGTACCTGGGGCTGTTCCACAGCAGCCGCAGCCAGCTGTTCGCGCCGCAGTTCGGCTATTCGACGCCGACGGGAGAGCTGCCGTGGATTGGCTATGACAACGGCCCGGCGAGCTTCGCGCTGCGGTTTGTCAGCGGGTCGCTGAATTACATCATCGATCCTTCGGGATTCGTGCTGTTTCGCGGCGACGGCTTCCAGATCGATGGGTGCGCGATGAAGGCGCAGGACTACCTCGACATCGCCGTCGGTCCGAGCATGGACGCGGTGGCCGATTCGATGCGCACGAGCCGCGGCGAGCCGGCCTGGCGGGTCATCCACGGCACGCTCAAGCTGCCCGACGGCACTCCGGTCGCCGGGGCGCAGATTCACGCCACCCTGGCAAGCGGCGACTATCTGAGCCGCGTCAGCACCGATGAAAAGGGCGAGTACGCGATCCACGCCCCCGCCGCCGACGTGAAGCTTACCCCCACGCAGCAGGGCTTCGATACGCCGCCGGCCACGCCGGTCACCGCGGCGCAGAGCGAGGTGGCGCTGACGCTCGGCGCGTTCGGCACCCTGGTCGTGCATGCGCAGGACGCGGCCGACGCGAGCCCGCTGCCCGTGCGCGTGCAAGTGATCCCGGCGGCCGCCGCCAGCCGCCCCCCCGGATCCTTCGGCGTCCCCAGCGAGAGCAATGGCCGCCTGCTCGTCGACTTCGCCCTCACCGGCGAGTCGCAGCTGCGCGTCCCGGCCGGCACCCACCGCGTGGTGGTGAGCCGCGGCTACGAGTGGGAGCTTTTCGATCAGAGCGTGACCGTTGCCGCCGGCAAGACCACCGAGCTCACCGCCAAGCTCACCCATAGCGTCGATAGCGCCGGCGTCATGTGCGCCGACTTCCACATCCACTCGTTTTACTCCGCCGATTCCAGCGACCCCGTCGATGCCAAGGTCCGCGGCGCCATCGCCGATGGCCTGGAGATCCCGATCTCCAGCGAGCATGAGTGGATCATCGACTTCCAACCGGTGATCCAGAAGTTCGGCATGACCGCCTACGCATTCGGCATCCCGTCTGAGGAATTCACCACCTTCGCCTGGGGCCACTTCGGCATCATCCCGATCCAGCCGCGCCCGGACCAGGTCAATAACGGCGCCGTCCCGTGGGTCGGCAAGAAACCGCCCGAGGTCTTCCACAACATCGCCGAGCTGCCCGAGCGGCCGGCCCTCATCATCAACCACCCGCGCAGCTCGAGCTTCCAAGGCTACTTCGAAGCGTCGGGCTTCGATCGCAGCACCGCCACCGGCGATCCGGAATACTGGAGCGACGAGTTCAGCGCGGTCGAGGTCTTCAACGACAGCGATCTGGAGAGCAACCGCAGCGAGTCCGTCGCCGACTGGTTCGCGCTTTTGAACCACGGCAAGAAGGTGTGGGCGGTGGGCAGCTCCGACTCGCATCATTATCGCAGCTCGCCGGTGGGCTATCCCCGCACCTGCCTCCGGTTCGGACACGACGATCCGCGGCTGCTCAGCGCCGACAAGATCCGCGATGTCGTCCGCTCCGGCGACGCGGTGGTGAGCGGCGGCCTGTACATGACGGTCAGCGGCCCGGGCGGCGTACATCCCGGCGGCACGATCGCCATGGCCAGCGGTCCCCAGACCTTCCAGATTGTCGTGCAGACGACCAAGTGGCTGAGCGCCAAGCGCCTGGAGGTCATCGTGGACGGTGAAACGGTGGAGACCAAAGAGCTGCAAGAGAGCGTCGTCCCGGCCGGCCGCCGCTATGAGGCGACGGTCCAGGTCACGCCGCCCACCGGCCGATCCGGGGCCCACTGGGTCGTGTTCCACGCCAGCTCCACCGTCGATCTCGCGCCCCTGCACCCCGGCCGCATTCCGTTCGCCGTCTCCAACCCGATCTTTTTCTAACCTACGACAGGTCTTGAGCCCCTCAGCGAGCGTGGCTCGCTGAGCCTCCTTGGCGCGTGGTTCCGGCCCGGATTTTGTGCGCTGAGCGACGGATCGAAGAGGCCGCGCGGCCGCGACCGGCTTGCACCGGCCCGGTGCGGCGAGGCTCCCGCAGTTGCGGGGCGCGGCACTACGGACAGTTAGTGACGGCGAGCAGCTTCACCGGAAACGGCGTGGCGGCGTACTGGGTCGTCGCCGTCGTGTGGCCGATGGCGGCGTAACGGACGCACTCGCGCTGGTTGTTGAGGGTGTGCACGGCATTGAGGTAGACGCTCACCGGGCCGCTTGGCACGTGCTCCATGGAATATCGGGACAGGGCGCAGACGACGTTGATGAACTCGACGCTGCTTATCCCATCGATCTCGCTGACGACTTGGACGGCCATGGAGTCGATGCGCTCGGCCTGGCAGCGCTCTTGGGTGAGGGGCGCGTCGTTGAGCGTCCAGCTGATGGCGAGACGGCCGCTGTCGTCGCTGGCTCCACCGGGCTGCGGGTTGCCGAAGCCGTAAGGGCCGTAGGGACCGTAGCCGGAGCCGCAGGCCGCAAGCGCCAGCGCGGCGCCAAGTCCGGCTATGGCGAGTCCGGCGCGACCCGGCCGCGCTCCGAACTTTTGTGTCACCGAGAGAGCGGAAAGGCCAAAGCGGTGGGGCGTGCGGGGCAAGGACGCTGTGGTAGAGTGGCCGCGCATTTATGTCCTCCAGTGCTCAATCTTCTCGCGGGCGTCGCGCTGTCGGGCGAATTGCGATCATCTTAGCACTGGCCGGCGGCGGCTGGGTCGCGCAGCGCGTCTGGCCGAAAAAGACCATCGAGGTGCGGGTTACCACCGCCGCGCTCGGCGCCGTGCGGGATGTGGTCTCCTCTGCGGCAGCGGGCGAGGTCACGCCGGAGCTGCAGGCGACCGTGCGAACCGAGCTCGGGGGGCAAGTCGTGGCGGTGCGCGCAGGGCGCGGGGCGCGGGTGAACAAGGGCGATCTGGTCGTGCAGATCGAGCCCGCGGATCTCGATGCCAAGATGCGGCAAGCGCAGGCGGCGGCGGACAGCGCGGAGGCCCAGCGGGCGCAGGCGCAGGCGCGGCTGGAGACGCTGCGCCGCCAGGCCCAGCGGGCGAGCCTGCTGGCCGAGCGCGGGGCCGGCACCGTGCAGATAAGCGAAGACGCGGCGGCGGCGGTGACCGAGGCGGCGCAGTCGGTGCAAGCGCTGGCGAGCCAGAAGGCGCAGGCGCTGGCGGCGCTTTCGGCGGCGCGCGTGGCCCGGTCGCATGCCGACCTGGTGGCGCCGTTTGGCGGGGTGCTCACCGATGTGCCGGTGCACTTGGGGGAGAGCTTGCCGCCCGGCGCCCCGGTGCTGCAGCTTATGGACGACGGACGGCTGCACGTCGATGCGACGGTCGATGAGGCCGACGCGGCCAAAGTGCAGACCGGCCAGCCGGCGGAGCTGCACCTGGATGCGCTGCCGGAGCGGGTGATCGCCGGACGGGTGACGCGCGTCGATCCGGTGGTCAAGCGCGACCTCAAAGGGGCCCGCACCCTCACCGTCGAGGTCGAGGTCGCCGGGGTGAGCGAAGCCAGAGCCGCGGGGCTGCGGCCCGGCATGTCGGCCAACGTCGAGATCATCGTCGCCGAAAAGCACGACGTGCTCTCCATCCCCAGCAACGCCATCATCGGCCGCGGGGTCCGTCGCTTCGTCTATGGCCTGGAACCCGAGGGCCGCGTCTACCGCCTGCGCAAGCGTCCGGTGCGCATCGGCCTGTCCAACTGGGAGCGCAGCGAGCTGCAGAGCGGCGTGGACGCCGGCACCCTGCTCCTGTTGTCGCTCAACGACAAGGGCATCGAGGACGGCGCGCTGGTCCGCCCGCTGGTCGAAAAAGACCGAGACCGAGATAAAGAAAAAGACCGTCGGGATGGCGAGCCCGGCGTATCCGAGGCGGCAGCGGCGCCGCGGTAGCGCCGCTTGTTTGGGGAAAGCCATGTCTGACTCGACCGCCGCCGCATCCGCCTCCGCCGCCCGGGCCTTGCCGTCATCGGTGCCGGTCATCGACATCCGCGCCTTGCGCCGCCGCTTCGTGCTGGGTGCAGAGGTCGTGGAGGCGCTGCGCGGCGTCGACCTGCAGATCGCAGCCGGCGAGTATGTCGCCATCGTCGGGCCCTCCGGTTCCGGCAAGTCCACGCTGATGAACCTCATCGGCTGTCTCGATACGCCGACCCAGGGCGCGTATTTCCTCGATGGCGAGGAGGTGCACCGGCTCGACGACGACCAGCTGGCGGAGATCCGCAACCGCAAGATCGGCTTCGTGTTCCAGAGCTTCAACCTGCTGCCGCGCGCCACGGCGGTGGATAACGTCGCGCTGCCGCTTCTGTACTCCGGCCGCAAGCGGGCGGCGCGGCGTCAAGCGGCGGTGGAGGCGCTGGGGCGGGTGCAGCTGGGCGGACGGCTTTACCATCGGCCGGATCAGCTCTCCGGCGGGCAGCGGCAGCGGGTGGCGATCGCGCGGGCGCTGGTCAACCGGCCGGCGGTGCTCCTGGCCGATGAGCCGACGGGCAACCTGGATCAGAAAACCGGCGCCGAGATCATAAACGTGTTCGAGCAGCTGCACCGGGACGGCGTCACCGTGATCCTGGTCACCCACGATCACAAGCTGGCCGAGCGCACCCACCGGCAGATCGAAATCGTCGACGGGGTGATCGCGCGCGATACGCGGGCGGCGGGGTAGGGGCGAGCGATGCCGATCCTCGAGCTGCTGCTTACGGCCATCGATACGCTGCTCGCCAACAAGGTCCGGGCGGTGCTGACCACGCTCGGGGTGATCATCGGCGTGCTGAGCGTGATCCTCCTCGTGTCGCTGGGCGAGGGGGCGCGGCTTTATCTGTCCGAGACGTTCGCCGGTCTGGGCAGCAACCTCTTGCAAGTCTCACCGGGCCGTCGTGAGACCAAAGGCTTTGGTTCACCGCCGGTCGGCACCATCCACAAGCTGACGCGCGAGGATGAGCAGGCGCTCAAGCGGCGCGGCTACTCCCTCGACGGCGTCACCGGCATCGTCAACGGCGGCGGCACCATCCGCTTCCACAGCCGCCGCCGCGACACGTTCGTGCTCGGGGTCGGCGCGCGGTTTGATGAGATCCGCCAGATGCGGGTCGACCAGGGGCGCTTCTTCGCCGAAGAAGACATCGAAGCCCACCGCCGCTTCGCGATCGTCGGCCGCACCGTGCTGGGGGAGCTATTCGGGGATGAAAACCCGCTCGGCCAGGTCATCAAGGTCGCTGACGGCGAGTTCCGGGTCGTCGGCATCATGGAGCACAAAGGCACCACGCTCGGCTTCGACATGGACGACCTCGTGTTCATCCCGGCGACGACGGCGATGGACCTGTTCGCGCTCGACGGCTTCACCAGCGTCCTTGTGCGCGCCCGCGACAAGGCCAACATCGAGCCGGCGCTGGAAGAGATCACCGACATCCTGCGCCGCCGCCACAACGAGCAGATAGACTTCACGGTCATCTCGCAGGACGACATGCTGGCGACGGTCAACAGCATCATGTCGACGATGTCGCTGGTGCTGGTGGCGATCGCCAGCATCTCGCTGCTCGTGGGCGGGATCGGGATCGCCAACATCATGCTGGTCTCGGTGCGCGAGCGCACGCGCGAGATCGGGGTGCGCCGGGCGGTGGGCGCCAAGAAGCGCCATGTGCTGCTGCAGTTCCTGCTGGAGTCGGTGGTGATCTCGCTGCTCGGGGGGCTCATCGGGCTTTTTATCGGCGCGCTGATCATCTTCGCGGCGCGGCTTTTGCTGCCGGGACTGCCGATTCAGCTGTCGCTCAACATCGTGCTGATCGCGGTCGGTTTTTCGGCGCTGGTGGGGGTCCTGTCGGGGGTGGTGCCGGCCAAGCGTGCCAGCGACCTCGACCCGGTGGAAGCGCTGCGGTACGAATAGATCCATGGCTTCGACCAAAGAGCGGCTGGCGCTGCGGCGTGCGCTGCACCAGATCGAGTTCGACCTCCTGCACGACCACAAGCCGACCTCCGCCGCGGAGGTCCACGCCGCCCTGACGCCGCTGGCGACGCCGCTTGGCCCCGCCAAGCTCGATCAGGTCGCCGCGCTCGCCCGACTGGCCGCCGGACCGCAGGCCGAAGCCGCCGCGGCGCGCCGCGCCTATGTCGAGCAGTTCGGCTGCGCCGGGGTGCAGAAGTTCCGCTCGCGCGCCGGGGTCGTCATCTACCTGCTGCAGGCCGAGACCTTCCCCGGCCACATCAACAACCTCTACCTCATCGACGGGCGTGGCGGCGGGGCGGGGTCGATGCAAGACCTCGTGCTGCTCGATGCCGGCTCGCAGCTGGAGCAGTCGGCCCGCGATCTGGAGCGGGCGCGCGCCGTGCTCGCGGTCGTGTTCGCGGAGCCCGGCTTGCTGGATGCGGTCCGCCACGTGATCGTCAGCCACGGCCACATCGATCACTTCGGCGGCGTCGGCGACTTTCAGCGGCGCGGGGCCAAGATCTACGCCCACCCCTTCGACAGCCGCGTCATCACCCGCTTCGATGAGCGCCTCATCGAAAGCTCGGTCTATCTGCGCGACTTCCTTTTGCACGCCGGCTGCGGCGAGGAGCTGACGAGCCAGCTCATCACCATGAACACCGAGGGCAAGCGCTCGTTCCAGTCGCTGCCCCTGGACGGGCTGCTCAGCGACGGCCAGACGTTCCACGGCCTGCGCATCTACCACGTGCCGGGCCACTGTCCGGGCCAGGTGATGGTCCAGGTCGATAACATCCTGCTCACCGCGGACCACCTGCTCGACCGCATCACCCCGAACCAGTCGCCGGAGCAGATCACCCCGTGGACCGGGCTTGATCACTACCTGCTGTCGCTGCAGCGGACGGCGGTGCTCATCGAGAGCCAGAAGATCGACCTGGCTCTTGGGGGGCATGAGGCGCCGATGTGGAACCCGGGCCAGCGCGTCGAGCAGACCGTGGCGTTCCATCGCAAGCGCCTGCAGCGGGTGCTGGAGCTGTGCCAGGATGACCTGACCATCGCCGAGGTCAGCCAGCGGCTCTTCGGTGAGCTCGGCGGCTACGGCCGCTTGATGGCGCTGGGCGAGGCGGCGGCGCACGTCGAGTACCTGGCGCGCCGCGGCGAGCTGCAGCTGGCCAACGTCGAAGACCTCTTGCGCTCCCGCAACCCCGCCATGCGCTACCGGGCGGGCACGGCGGCAGGGACCCCGGACCGCATCCCGTAAGCGGCGCCGCGTGATCTGGGTCTCGATTCGACGGAGTGGACGGGCGGCTCGGGGGGCATGTGCGTCAGGTGCGCCTGGGGGATGACGGACCCCGGCCCGCCGCGTTGCCGTAGGCGGAACGGGGGCGTCATCGTCGCCCGGCTAGGTAGCAGGAATCGCTTTGGTTGTTAGCGGCGTCGGAGTCGCTGGCAAAAAATAGCCGTCGGCCCCCTGGCCGCGGGAGTACCATGGAGTGCATGGTGGGCTCGCGTATCGCCCATTACCAAATCTCCCGACAAATCGGCGAGGGCGGTATGGGGACCGTCTACGAGGCGACAGATGAGCGCGACGGCAAACGCATCGCGCTGAAGATCATGCGCGCCGAGTTTACCCGCAGCCGCGAGGCGCTGACGCGCTTCTTCAACGAAGCGCGCGCCCCGAGGCTCCGTCGCAGAAAAGCCTTTTCTCTATGCCGGGAAACGCGTAGGGAAAGAACACACGACAGCACTCGTGATAGCAGAGATACCTGATGCTCAACCAACTGATTCTTAAAAACGTCGGTCCTGCGGCGAAGCTAGAGCTCGATTTCTCCCCGCGAGTAAACCTGGTTACTGGGGATAACGGCCTTGGGAAAAGCTTCTTACTTGATATCGCATGGTGGGCTCTAACCCGGACTTGGGCTCATTATGCAGCGCGTCCTAATGGAGGTAGTGGAGCGAAACCGACCATATCATTTACGTTCGAAAGTAAGAGAAAGAAGATTTCCTATACGAGCAATTTTGATTGGGCAAATCAGACATGGATCGGAAAGCCTGGGCGTCCACCCAGCCCAGGAATGGTGCTCTATGCGCAAGTGGATGGGAGCTTCTCGGTCTGGGATCCATCGCGTAATTACTGGAAAAAAATGGCCGCAAAAGGCATTGATTCCCCCGACCGGCCTCCCGCATATCTCTTCAGTCCCACTGAAGTCTGGGACGGTTTGTCACGACCAGACCATAAGGACGCTTCGCGCACCGAGGTGCTGTGCAACGGGCTGATTCGCGACTGGGCCTCGTGGCAAAAGGAGAAAGGGAGCGCTTTTGAGCAGCTCCGCCGTGTCCTGCGGACGCTTTCGCCGTCTGCGGATGAGCTCCTCGAACCGGGCGAGCTG
>CALFML010000732.1 GCA_937879845.1 uncultured Myxococcales bacterium | reverse complement strand
CAGCATGATCCCCAGGGCGTACAGATCGACCGCCGGCGCCACTTCAGAGGTCGCGGCCATCATCTCCGGGGCGATGAACTCCGGGGTGCCGATGATCTCCTCCCCGATCCGGGTGAGCGGCGGCTGGCCGACGATGCGCGCCACGCCGAAGTCGAGCACTTTGACCCAGTCGGCCTGGCCGTTGTAGTTGGTGATGAGGATGTTTTCAGGCTTGATGTCGCGGTGGACGACGCCGCGCTCGTGCGCGTGCTCCAGGGCGCGGGCGACCTGGAGGGCGATGTCGACCGCGGCCAGCGGCGTGAGGTTGTGGGTCGGGCTCTCGACCACCGCCAGATATAAGAGGGTGCCCTCGACGTACTCCATGACCAGGTAGGGCTCGCCTTTGTCGGTCTGGCCGTAGTCGTAGATGCTGACGATGTTGGGGTGGTCGACGCTGGAGGCGACGCGGGCCTCGCGAAAAAAGCGCGCCAGCGCCCGCTCGTTGCTGACAAACTCGCGGCGCAGCAGCTTCACCGCGAACATGCGCTTGAGGACGTTGTGGTTGGCCAGGTAGACCACCCCCATGCCGCCCTTGCCCAGGCGCCGCTCTAGGACGAAGCGCCCGGCGATGACCCGGCCGACCAGCGGATCTTCGACGGGCCCGCGGGGAGTCGGGTCCATAAGCCGCGTCCCGTCCTTGGGACAGAACAGCTTGTCGTCGCCGATATAGGCGGTGCGGCAGGATGGACACTCGCGCTTGCTAGACATGTCTCTCAACCGGAGCCAAGTGGCGCCAGTGCGGTCATCGTAACATGAAGCGCGCCGGTCCCTGCGGCCAGATGCGGCCAGATTTAGCCAGGTTTATCCCGCACGTCGGATGCGAGCGCGGGATGCAGGCGTCTGGCTACTTTGTCCTAGGGACGGGGGAGGATTAGCGGCGGGTTTTTTTGGCCAGGCGGCCGGCGCGGCGGCGGGAGCGGCTCTCAGCGGTGCGGAAGCCACCGGCGGCGCGCAGGCGCTTCTTGCGGGCGGCCTTGACGGGCTTGATGTGGGACTTGGCGCGGTATTTCACCTTGCGCTTGGTACGGGCCATGATGAGGACTCCTTCGTCTTAGACGCCGCAGGCTACATGAAAAAGCGGGCCGGTGACAAGTTTTGGTCTGGCGTAACCCTGGGGTACACTCAGACAAACCTATGAACAAGCGACGCATACTCGCTGGCGCGCTCCGCACCGCGTGCCGTGTCCGGCCAGCCTGCGGCGCACTCGCAGCTTTTTTGGCGCTGGGCAGCGCCTGCACCGGACCGGGGCAGGCCCGCCGCAACGATAAATCGATAACCGCTTCGCCGGCTGCCGCGGATGGAGTAAGTGCCGGAGCCGCGGACGCCGCAGAGGCTGGGCCCGAACCAAGCGCCGCTGCCGCGGTCGCCCCGAGCGGTCCTCCCATCACCAGCGATGAGGATGCGGATCGCGCCCGCCAGGAGCTGGAGGGACTGCCGGATAACGACGCGCAGCGCCCCGGCCGCCGGCAGGCGCTGCTGAACTACTACGTCATGGCTGCTAGTGAGTCGCTGCGCGGCGATCACGTCGAAGAGGCCTTTGCCGCCTTCAGCCATGCGCTGGCCTGCGTCGACCCGGCAGAGCTGCAACAGCCGCGCCGGCCGCCGCCTGTGCCGCAGCTTTTCCCCATCGCCCAGAAGCTCGACCGGCTGTTCAGCCGCCGCGGTGCCCACCCGGAGGTGGTGACCGCCATGATGGTCGAGCAGGCTCTGCGCCCCGGCGACAAGGAGCTCTTGCGCCGGTACCGCGAGCTTACGAGCTGGCTGTCCGGCTCCGGCGATCCCGTGCAGAACCTTCTGCGCGGCCGCGGCCGGTCGTTCTCGGCCATGCTCAACGAGCCGCCGGCGACGTTGGCTTCGGATCTGGAGCAGGCGTATCGGGTGTGGCCGTCGGCTCTTATCCGCAACCAGCTGGTCGAGATCTACCGCGCCGAAGCGTCCAACCACTTCTCCGGCCAGCGCGACTCGCGCGAGTTTCTGCAGTCGCTGTCGGCCAGCTTGCGGCGCAAGGGCCTGCTCAACGGCCCGGCGTTCAAAATAGCGCGCCTCTACTTGCGAGTGTCGCGGCCGCAGGAGGCGGTGGCGGAGATCAAGAAGCTCAGCCATGTCTCGGGGGAAGAGGGGCAGTTCCTCATCCTATTAGAGGAGACGCTGGCCGCGCCGGTGGCCAAAAACCCCGACAGCGAGAGCGACAAGATGCTCTCCGCGGTCAAGCTGGCCCTGGGGCTGGCGCAGAACCCGGAGGACGCCGACGTCAGCCTCCAGATCTGCCGCGATGTCGCCCGCCGCGCTCCGACCCTGGCACCCGCGGAGCTGTGCATCGGCGAGCTCGCCATCGCCTTGTCGCGCAAGGGTCTGGCGCTGCGGGCGTTTGAGCGGGCGCGCAGCTTGAGCCCCAATGAGCGCGCGATCTGGGAGAAGCTCGGAGCCCTTTACCTGGACCGCTTGAGCGACTTGGTGAGCGACGAGCAGACCGGCGCGCTAGAGAGCGCCCTGGCCGAGATCCAGTCGTATTACGAGCGCATGCGCAAGCAGTTCTCCGACGGAGATCCCGGAATCAGCATGGCGCTCGCCCTGGCCGAGGTGGGCCGCGGTTACTATAACGCCGGCCGCATCGAGGAGGCGCAGCGCTACCTCCAGCGTTCGATCGAGCTGCATCCCAACGCCGCCGCCCTGGAGCTCCAAGGGGTGCTGGCTTTCCGCCGTGGCGATTACCCGCTGGCGGCCGCCACGTTCGAGCGCGCCCGCGCCGTGCATATCGCCGCGCCGCAGTTTGATGCGGTCAACAAGGCCTTTTTCTCCGCCCGCGTCGGGCGGCAGATTGCCGAAGCGCTGGATCAGACCCCGGTGGGAGCGCGCTCCGCGGCCGATGCGCGGCAGAAGAGCCTGCGCACCTTCGAACAGCTGCTCACCGCCGCCCGCCTGCCCCCCGATCGAGTGGCGGAAATCGAGATCGAGCGGGCCAAGCTTTACTACCAGGGTGGCGAGCGCGAGCCCGCCTTGGCCGCCCTGCGACGCGCCGCCGAAGCCTTGCCGAGCGATGAGGAAGGCCGCGGTGCCGGCCAGCAGTTCGTCGAGATTGTCGCGTTCCTGGTCCAGCGCGGCGAGCTCGAGGTCGCCCTGGAGATGTACCACCGCGCCCTCAACCACAACCACCTGAACCCGAGCATGAAGGTGTATTGCTCGCTGTGGGTCAACGACTTGCTCGTCCGCGCCGGTCAAGTTCCCGATCCGCTGGCGGTCGCGTTCCTGCAGTCCGTACCGAGCGGCCGCTGGCCCGCCGACCTGGCGCGCTGGGCGGTCGGCCAGCTGACCGAGACCGAGCTCATTAAGCGCGCCGATACGCCCGGCCGCCTCGCCGAGGCCAACTTCTACGTCGCCATGGCGCACCTGCGCGCCGCCGACCGCCCGGGGGCGGAGGCGCTGTGGCGCAAGGTGCTGGACAGCAACATGCTCGGCTTCTTCGAATATGAGATGGCCGGCGCCTTCCTCAAGCGCCACGCGGCGCCCACCGCGCCGCTGCTCAAATCGGATGCGCCCGCGAATCGGCCGCGCCCCGCCGCCAGCTCTCCCAAGGCGCCGCCAGGATCGATCTAGCAGGATCGATCTAATACCGAACCAACAGCGCCCGGGTTCCATCACCGCGGCTGACGGCGCACGGTCTAGAGGCAGTGCTGCGCCGCGACCTCATGCAGGGTGTGCATCCCCGGCTGCTTGCGGCCGGCGACGATGTCGTGGATGACCGCGACCAGCGCGGCGTTGACCGGGGTGGCGACGCCGAGGGCGGTTCCGCGGCGGACGATCTCGCCGTTCAAGTAGTCGATCTCGGGGGTGCGGCCGCGCTCGATCGCCACCGCCATGGAGCTTCGCATGCGGCGGTAACGCAGCGCCAAGGCGAACAGCAGCGCGTGCTTTACGAACAAGCTCGGCGAGCCGAAGCGGCGCTGACGATCGATATCGCTGAGCGCCATGTTGCGGATGTCGATGTTGCCCATGACGGGCGCGAGCTCCACCTGCGTCGCCCGGGCGACCGCGCAGAGCTCGGCCCAGATCTCTAGCGCCAGGCGGCGGACCACGCGCTTGCGCATCAGCGTGCCCAGGGTATCGCCGCCGGCGGCGCCGAGCGTGCTGGTGGCCGAGTTCACCGCCAGCTTGCACCACCTTACGCCCAAAAGATTGGGGATGGTCCGCGTCGGCAACGCTTGACCCAGCACCGCCGCCGCCTGCGCCAAGGCCGGATCGTCCGCGGCGTCCCGCGGCCCGCCCAGCCGCCCCAGCTGAAAGCCGCCCTGCGAGGTCCGCGCCGAGTGCCCCGGCCCGAGCAGCGTCGCCCCCCAGCTGACCACGCAGCCGATGACCCGCTCCGGTCCGAGCACCGCCGCCGCCCGCTCCTCCGGCAGGCCGTTCTGCATGCACACCACCTGCCCCTGTTCGCCGAGCAGCGGCCGCACCGCCGGCAGCACCGCTTCCAGGCTGGTGGTCTTGGTCGCCAAAAAAGCCAGCGCGAACGGCGGCGTGTCCGCAAGCTCATGCAGGTGGGTGACGGGCGGGCGCGGCAGCGCGGCCGACCACTCCCGGCCGTCGAGCTCGCGGACCCGCAGGCCTTGCTCGGCAATCGCGGCGCGGATCTCCGGGTTGCCGGTCACCACGGTGAGGTCGCAGCCGGCGCGGGCCAGGAGCGCCGCGACGACGCCGCCAACACCGCCGCTGCCGACTAAAAGAATGCGAGGGCTGTGTGCCATGTTCCGATCTCAAATAACAGTAACGAATCCGTCAATGACCACACCACTAACAACGCCGACAACATCGAATCGCCAGCGCGGCCCGCGGGCGCATAAGGCAGCGGCGTTTGCTCTGGAAAATTGCTGGCAAAGATGCGATATCTCTCGCCCAACATGGGTGCCAAGCCGTTCGCCACCTCGGCGGCCTTTTATGATGTTGACGGTACGCTGATCAAGACCAACATCGTCCACGCCTTTGCCTACTATGCGCTGAATCAGCCTAGCCCACTGCGCTCGCTGCTAAAAGGTCTGCAGACGGCGGTGTCGATCCCGTTTTTCGCCGCCGCGGACAAGCTGTCGCGCAAGGTGTTCAACCAGCTCTTCTATCAGTACTACGCCGGCCAGTCCGAAGACCGCCTGATCGTGCTCGCCGAGGATCTGTTCGAAGAAGTCATCCGCCCCGGCATCTATCCCGGCGCCAAGGATCTCGTCGCCGAGTCCCATCGCGCCGGGGTCCGCCAGGTGCTGGTTTCCGGCGGGCTCGATTTCACCATCCGGCCGCTCGCCCGGTATCTGGGGATAAGCGACGACAACGTCATCGCCAACCGCCTGGAGTTCTCCAAGGGCTACGCGACCGGGCAGCTCTGCCACCCGTTTGTCGCCGGCGCGACCAAGGCCAACATCATGCGCGACTTCGCCAGCCGGCACGGCCTGGACTTGAGCAAGTCGTGGGCCTATTCCGACAGCTACTCCGACTATCCGATGCTGGCGGCGGTGGGGCGGCCGACGGTGGTAAACCCGGATACGCGGCTGCGCATCGTCGCCCGGTCGTATGACTGGCCGGTGATCGATCTGCGGTGAGCTGCGGGAGGGCGGCGCCCTGCTGCGGCCGGAGCCGCGGGGCAGTCAGCGGCGATTGGACCGGGGACCGCGGCCGGTAGTCGGGCAAAAACCGTGCTACGGTTCTCACCGTGATCGCCTCTGCGCACAGCTTGATCTCGGCAGGCGATGACCGGGCGATCCGCCGGGCCGGGGAAGCAGCGCGCATCGACGGCAACACGGTGACGCTTTTGCGCGACGGACCGGCGGTGTTCGGCGCCTGGCTGCGCGACATCGCCGCGGCGCAGCGCTTCATCCTGTTTGAGAACTACATTTTCCGCAGCGACCAGATAGGCGAGCAGCTGGCGGCCGCGCTCATCGACCGCGCCAAGGCCGGCGTGCAAGTCTACATGCTGTACGACTGGTTTGGCTGCCTGACGACGAGCCGCGCGATGTGGCGCCGCATGGCGCGCGCCGGCATCAAGGTGCGGCGGTTTCGACCGCTGTACTTTTCCAACCCGCTGCAGGCGCTGCAGCGCGACCACCGCAAGCTCGTGTGCGTCGATGGGAACATCGGCCACGTCGGCGGGTTGTGCGTGGGCGATGCGTGGGCGGGGGATCCCAAGCACGGGGTGCCGCCCTGGCGCGACACCGCGGTGCGCATCGAAGGGCCGGCGGCGGCCGCGCTCTGCGCCTGCTTCGCCGAGACCTGGTCCGAAGCCGGCGCTCCGCTCCCCTTGCGCTTGCACGAGCCGCCGCAGCCGCCGCCGATGCCGGCCTCGCCCGAGCCTGCTGCGGCCGACGGGGTGCTGCGCGAGGACACGCCGTGCGCGGGGGCGCCGGTGCGGGTGGTCGCCGGCTCGCCGGGTCGGTCGCGGATCTACCGCCTGACCCAGGTGCTGCTGTCGCGCGCCGCATCACGCATCTGGATCACCGATGCCTATTTCCTGACGCCGCCGACGATGTTCGAGGCGCTTTTGTCGGCTGCCCGGGACGGCGTGGACGTGCGCGTGCTGGTGCCGGGGCGCTCGGACCTGCCGTGGATCTCCTGGCTCGGGCGGTCGGGGTTTGCGGGGCTGCTCCAAGGCGGCGTGCGGGTGTTCGAGTGGCAGGGACCGATGCTGCACGCCAAGACCACCATCGTCGATGGAACCTGGTCGCGCGTCGGTTCGTCGAACCTGAACCTGGCCAGCCTGCTCACCAACTGGGAGCTGGACGTCTTGATCGAGGACGAAGGGTTCGCCGCGGTGATGGAGAAGATGTTTCTCGCTGACCTGCAGAACTCGCGTGAGCTGATGCTGCGCCCGCATCGGACGCGGAACCGGGTGCAGCCGGCCGCTGCCAAGCCGCAGCTGCCGGCGGGCAGCAGCGGTGATGGCGGCGCGGGTGCGGCGTCTTCGCCCTCGCTCTCCGATATATCGGAGGACGGGCGGCGCAAGCGGCGCACGGCTCGCGGCACGGCGCGCGAGGCGATGGCCAGAGCCGGCTCCGCGGTGCTCAGCGGCGCCCTGCGCAGGCAGTTCGAGCCGAGCGCGTGGACGGTATCGCTGGTACTGGCGCTGCTGCTGCTGCTGGTTGGTTTTCTCGGCCTGCGGTGGTCGCAGATCCTGGGGGCGGTCGTGGCGGGGATGAGCCTGTGGTTGGGTCTGGGGGCGCTTTTGCACGCGCTGGCTCGCTATAACAACAGCCGCCGCCACAGCCGCGGATCCCGGCGCGGGCGTAAGCGACGCGCGTCCACCGAATCGGCTCATGAAGTGGAGGGAGCCAAAAAGCCTGAGCCCGGCCGCCTTGCCGCGCCGCCGCGGACCGCGGAGCACGGCGCTGCCATGGATTCGTAAGCGCGACTGTGAGCGGAGAAACGAAGGACTAGCGCTTGCCGGTGCGGGCTTCGCTGGCGCGGCCGCGGCAAGTGCCGGAGCAGAAACGCCGGACGGCGGTGCGGCCGGAGGCCTTGACGACGAAGGCTTTGTTGCACTTTTCCCACTCGCAGATGCGAAGCTCTTCGTCTTCGCCTAGCGGCGGCAGGGCAGCGGCCGTATCGGCGGCGGGCTCTTCGACCTCGGCCGGCTCTTCGACCTCGGCCGGCGGCTTGCTGGCGGCCGCGGGCTTGCTGGCGGGAGTCGTCTTGGACTTGGCAGCCGGCGCCGGCTTGGCTTCGGCTTCTGCGGCCGGCTTGGCAGATTTTTCGTCGGCCGGCTCCGCCGACTTGGCGCTAGCCGGAACGGCCGGCTTTTTCGCCTTCGCCGCCTTGGGAACGCTGGCAGCGCTCGGCGCGTCGCCGTCTTTGTCTTTGGCCGGCGCCGCAACCAGGACCGGGGCCGCAGCCGGCTCGCTGGCGGCCTTTTCGGAACGCACCGTTTTTTCTGGCGCCGATTCGACCTTCGCTGCCGCCGGAGGCTTGGCTTCGACCTTTACCGCCGGCTTGGCTTCGACCTTTACCGCCGGCTTGGCTTCGACCTTGGCGCGCGGCGTAGACGCAGACTTGACGGCCGGCGGCGCACTGGCTTCCTTGTCGCGATCCTTGGCCGGCGGGGCCGCGGCGATTGCTGGGACGGCGGCGGGCCTCACATGCTCCGGAGCCGGGACTGGCTTTTTGGCAACCACCCCGGGCTTTGAGGGCTCATCCTTTGCCGACGGCTCAGCGCGGGCGGGAATGGGAGTGGTGCTGCTGGCTGCCTTGGGGGCCGCAACCGGAGCCGCGACTGGCTTGGGCGCGGGCTTGAGCTCGGCGGCGGGCGGCGCTGCCTTGACCGGAGCCGGCGCGGTCGGCCGAGGCGGCGGAGCGGCGGCGACCTCACGCGATGGCACGGGGGCGATGCGGGCGGGCGGCGGCGGGACCGGGCGCGCTTGCGCGGCTGACTCACTGCGGGCGCTGTTGTCGACGCGGACCGGCCGCGGTCGAGAGGGCAGGGGAAGCGTCACTTCGCAAGAAGGGATGCGCTCCGCGGAGCGCGGCTCGCTTGGGGCGAACGGGTCACGGGGCCGGTACGCCGGCGTCGGGGGGGTGAAGTGTCGTC
>CALFML010000731.1 GCA_937879845.1 uncultured Myxococcales bacterium | reverse complement strand
CATCGTCGTCACCGCCACCGACGGCAGCGGCGCGAGCGTCAGCCAGACCTTCCAGGCGGCGCACGAGCTGGGCATGGCGACCGTGCTGTGGTGCTACCTGCGCAACGAAGCCTTCACCACCAAGGAGAAGGACTTCCACCTGTCGGCCGACCTCACCGGCCAGGCCAACCACCTGGGCGTGACCATCTGCGCCGACATCATCAAGCAGAAGCTGCCGACGCTCAACGGCGGCTATAAGGCGCTGGCGACCAAAGAGAGCCCGTACGGCAAGACCCATCCCAAGGTCTACACCGAGCTGTCGAGCGACAACCCCATCGACCTGTGCCGCTACCAGGTCGCCAACTGCTACATGGGCCGCGCCGGTCTTATCAACTCGGGCGGCGCCTCGGGCGGCGAGAGCGACTGGGCGGAAGCGACGCGCACCGCCGTCATCAACAAGCGCGCCGGCGGCATGGGCCTCATCTCCGGCCGCAAGGCGTTCCAGCGTCCGCTCAAGGAGGGCATCTCGATCCTCCACGCCGTTCAGGACGTGTATCTGGCCAAAGAAATCACCATCGCCTGATTCCGTTTTGCGGACCGACTAAGCCCTCCTCTTTCTCCGCCGTCCGCGTCAGCGGTCCGGCGCGGGCGGTGAAGAGGTTCCGATGAGCAGTGCCGATCCTCAGACCCCGTCAGCCTCTATTGATGCAAATACTCTGGTCTATCTCCAAGCGCTGGCCCACCGCTTTCCGACCATCCGCGCCGCGCTCTCCGAGATCGCCCACTTGAACAGCGTCCTTAGTCTGCATAAGGGCACAATCCATATCGTCAGCGATGTTCACGGCGAGTTCAAAAAACTACGACATATCATAAACAATGCCTCCGGCAGCCTGCGGCCGCTCGTCGAGAGTATCTTCGGCACCGAGCTCGATGAGCCGGCGCGCCTGCAGCTGCTCAACCTGATTTACTACCCGCGGGAGACCTTCGCCTACCTGGAAGAGTCGCTGACCACGGAGAAGGCGCGGCACGACTTCGTCCGGCGGATCATCGGTCTGGAGTTCCGCGTCCTGCGCGAGCTTGCCCGCCGCTACGCCCTGCGCAAGATCGAAGACCTGTTCCCCGCCGACTACCGGCAGCTGTTCCATGAGCTCCTGTTCGAGCCGCAGCTTAGCCGCAGCGCGGCGTTCATCGACTCGCTGCTGCAGCCGTTTCTGCGCCCGGGCGAAGATGTGGAGCTGCTCCGCGCCAGCGCCCGGCTCATCCGCAACCTGTCCATCTCCGAGCTGATTGTCGCCGGCGATCTCGGCGACCGCGGGCCGCGGATCGATAAGGTGCTGGCGCATCTTATGGTGCAGCCTAGTGTCGCGATTACCTGGGGCAACCACGATGCTTCGTGGATGGGCGCCTGTCTGGGCCAGGAGGCGCTTATCGCGACGGTGCTGCGCATCTCGCTGCGCTACCGCCGGCTGTCGCAGCTCGAAGAAGGGTACGGCATTCCGATCGCGCCGCTGGAGAAGCTGGCGCGCACCGTGTATGGGAATGATCCGGCGGAACGCTTCGCCTGCAAAGGGGAAGGGCTGCGCGATCCGCTGCTCATGGCGCGCATGCAGAAGGCGATTGCCATCATCCAGTTCAAGCTGGAGGGCCAGCTCGGAAAGAAGCATCCGGAGTGGCACATCGAGGAGCGCGGCATCCTCGACTGCATCGATCACCAGGCGGGCACGGTGCGGCTAGGCGACAAGACCTATCCGCTGCTCGACCGCGCCCTGCCGACGATCGATCCCGCCGACCCCTACAAGCTGAGCGCTGAGGAAGCGGTGTGCATGGCCCGCCTCAAGCAGTCCTTCCTCTACAGCCCGATGCTGTGGGAGCACATGCGCTTTGTCGAGCAGCGCGGCACGATGTGGCTCCTGCGCGATGACACGCTTGTCTTCCACGGCTGCGTTCCGGTGGACGCCGCCGGGCAGATGCTGCCGTTTGCCATCGACGGCGAACAGCTGCGCGGCAAGGCGCTGTTCAACAAGCTCAATCAGGTCGTGCACCGCGCGTTCCACCGCAAGGCGCAGGCGGATCTGGATCTGTTCTGGTACCTGTGGGCCGGTCCGCTGTCGCCGCTTTTCGGCAAGGACCGCATGGCGACGTTCGAGACCTACTTCGTCGCCGACAAAGCGACCCACCACGAGACCAAGAACCCGTACTTCTCCCTCATCCACACCACCGATTTCTGCCACCAGCTGTTTAATGAGTTCGGGGTCGATCCGCAGCGCGGCCTCATCGTCAACGGCCACGTTCCGGTCAAGCTGGAGAAGGGCGAAAATCCGGTCAAAAAGAGCGGCCAGGCGGTGACCATCGACGGCGCGTTCTCCGAAGCGTACGGCGATAAAGGGTACACCCTGGTTCTGGGCGCCACCGGCATCGAGCTGGCGCAGCACCACCACTTCGAGTCCACCGAAGAGGCGGTCACCCACGGCGCCGATATCATCCCCAAGGTCGAGACGATCCGCACCTACCCGCAGCCGCGCACGGTCGCCGATACCGAGACCGGCGCCGTCATCCGCCGCGAGATCGCCGCCCTGGAGCTGCTCATCAGCGCCTACCGCGACAACATCCTGCACGAAGCCGCCAAGTAACAAGCACTAAACCACGCCTCGCAAAAGACCTGCAGTTTCGGGCTGCGCCGCGGGTCCTGTCTGCGGCACCCCGCTGCTTGCGCATGCTTGCGCAGCAGGGCCCCCGCCTCCGGCGCCACCCGCTCTCTTGGCAATAACTTCGAGTTTCAACTGGAGCGCGGTTTAGAGGGCTCGGTCGGGACTTCCTCTTAGGATGAGACTACCCTCCGCCCTGCGGCGCGCAGTACAATCGAGTATGCGCCGCCCGCTCCTGCGTATCGCCGCTCTCTTTGTTGCCGTCGTTGCCCCCGCCGCGGTGGTTCCCGGACGCGCCGAACCTCCTGCCGTACCTGCCGCCGCCCCGGTGGGCAGTACCTCCACAGCGGCTCCGCCGTTCCCCTGCGGCCCAGCGCTTCACCTTACTAACGCCCAGCAGCTGCTCGCCGCGCTGCACAAGCAGTGGCCGCGCCCCGGTTCCGGCATCTCGCCGGTCAGCGTCGAGCTTATCGCCGACGCCGATTTGGTCGCCAAGTCCGACGCGCTGTCCGGACCGGCCTATTGCACCGCCCACTGCACGCACCAGCCGCGCCGCGTCAACTGCACCGGCACCGGCGACCCCTGCCGCGTTCCGGTGCGCTTCCGGGTCAATGAGCCGGTGACCGGCGTCAAAGTCGATGGCGAGGCGCTGGCCCACGAAGGAATCCGCCTGCAGGTCAAGGCCGGCGCCCGCTTCCGGCTGCGCCAGCGGGTCCTAGAGTTTCATCCCGAGACCCCATACTACGATCCCATCATCACCGTGGAGCCGACCTGCGATGTCGCCTGCCAAGCCGGCGAGCGCCGCTGCCCCGCCACAGGCCTCTGCGCCCCCACGGAACACGACGGCTACTGTCTGTCCTGCAGCGGCCTGACCCGGCCCGAGTGCGCCTGCCGCAACGCCGAAGGCCAGCTCAAGCCCGAAGGCACGATCTGCACGTTCCTGTCCGGCGACTATTTTCCCAGCGGCACCTGCAAGCAAGGCCGCTGTACGACAAAGTAATCGAGCTGTGCGCGCCGGACGCAGTGAGCGATTCTGACCCGCACGCCCGAGCCTCCCGAAAGCAGCCTGAAAGCAAATAGCGCAGCCAGAACTCTTTCATAGCAGGGATGGGGCGCAGGCGGCTTGGGGGAGGCCTCCGCGGCCCCCGGCCGTGGAGTACCCAAGCCGCCGTCGCGGGGGCCCCATCCCGGCGAAGCCCGAGAAGCCGCCCAACGAAGCCCGAGAAGCCGCCCGAACAACGGATTCGATCTCGCGTCACCACTCAGGTCGTCGGATGCTTGCAGCGCGGATCCAGCTCCCAGCGGTGGCGGTCGCGGCGCTCCAATAGCTCCTCGATTGACAGCAGGGCTCCGGCGTCGGCGTCGGTCACCCCGTAGGCGCGACCGATGTCATCGACATTGTTCTGATCCGGCGCCGGGTTGCTGCCGCCCGGCAGCTGATCGCCGATAAGCTCGTTGTCGAGCGCGTCCACATCCGGATCGCCCAGCTGCATGAGCGCATCCTCCGCCGTCCCTCCGCGCGGCTGCGACTCGGATGCTTCATCGACCACACCGGTTCGCGCCGCTTCCGCCGCCAGCTCGCTCAGCGATACCTGGTGCGGCGGCTCCCGGCCCTCTTCCTGCGCCGAGATGATGTCATAAGGGGTCGCCACGGGCGACCTGGCGTCAATGCGAGATGGAGTAGTCATGGCAAGTCTCCTTGCCTGCGGTGATTAGCATGCAACGTGCCCAGTTCGCGGGCCCGCTCTGATTCAGGGGACGGACAGACGCTCTTTGACGATGAGCTTGACGCCGTTTGACGGAGCCATGACCGCGTTGCGGCGGACTTCGCGCACCGGTTCATCGCTGGCGAGCTCCAGGCGGCAGCAGCTTATCAGGGTGCCGAGGACGATCTTCATCTCGTACATGGCAAAGGCCGCTCCCAGGCAGCGCCGGATGCCGCCGCCAAACGGCATGTACTCAAACGGTGAGAAGGTGCGGCCGATAAAGCGCTCCGGGCGGAAGGTCAGCGGCTCCGGGTACAGATCCTCGCGCTTGTGCAGACGCATGGTGGCGACCGTCAGCTTGATGCCTGCCGGCAGCTTGTAGCCAAGGAACTCGAAGGGCTGCTGCAATAGGCGCGGCGGGATGATCGGCGCCAGCGGATGCAGGCGCAGGGTCTCACTGCACACCGCGGACAGGTAGGGCAGCTGGGTCAGCACGTCGGGTTGGCTGGCGACCGCCTGCGGGTGCTCGGCCAGCTCCTGCCGCAGCTTCAGCAGGGTCTGGGGGGAGCGCAAAAGGTGGTAGAGCGCCCAGGCCAAAGACAGCCCCGTGGTCTCATGGCCGGCGAACAGCAGCGTGACAAGTTCGTCGCGCAGCTGGTTGCGGGGCAGCGGCGTGCCGTCTTCCTGCCGCGCCGCCATGAGCAGGGAGAGGATGTCATGGCGCTCTTTGGGCTCCGCGGTGCGGCGCGACATTTCGTCATCCAGCATGCGGTCGAGCAGATCACGCTGCATGATGAATCGATCCCAGGGTCCGATCCCAAAGAGCGGCCGGCGCAGCTGGCGGAAAAAGATGATGAGCGGGCCGAACGCCGCGACAAGATCGATGATCACCTGGCGGAACCCGTCGAGCCGGTCGCTCTCCACTCCGAACACCGCGCGCAGGATCACATCCAAGGAGATGGCCTGGGTCGTGTCGAGCGCCCGAAACGGGGTATGCAGCGGCAGCGCGGCGGCGTACTTGCGGGCGATGTCGCGCATCAGACCGCCGTAGGCGCGCATGCGGTCGCCGTGAAACGGGGGGCCCAGCAGCTTGCGCTCGGCGCGGTGCGGCTCGCCGGAGATGAGCAGCAGCGACTTGTCGCCCAAAAGCGGCAGGGTGAGCTCCGGATCGGCGACGCCGAAGTTGTCGGGATCGGCCGTGAGCAGGCAGCGCGCCCCCTCGGGAGAGCAGGCCACGACGGTGGGGCCGCTGATGGCGCGGGTGCAGAAGACATCGCCGTAGCGCTTTTGCATATCGGCCAGCGCGTCATCCGGATTCAAGATTGCCTGGATCGTGTGCCACGGGCGGTGGGCCGGCCCTGGCGGCAGACCGGAGACGGCGGCAGAAGAGCTGGGGGCGGAGCTATTCATCGGCAGGGTCCTCGCTGGGGGCTGCAGCCATTACACACCGTCTTTTTGCTGCGTACCAGGGTGCAATCAGAACCGCTGGAGCGACTCGTTAAGTGCGTCCAGCCGGCTGAGCAGCCGCATCAGGTTCTGCGCCCGCACCGCGATCTCCTGGCTCTCCCGCTCCTTGACGCGGCCGCGGCCGGACTCGCGCACCGTGGCCAGGAGGCGCTCGGCGACGCTGCGCTGGCTGCTGAGCAGCGTCTCCCGCAGCCGCTGCCGGCGAATGCCTTCCTGATGGACGCGCTCCGCGAGCTTGCTGCGCTGGGCCGGCTGGGCATACTCATGCTCCAGCTCCGCCAGGAGCTGCACCGACTCCCGCCGCTCCTCCCAGCTGTCGGTCGGCACCGAGCGCAGCGCTTCCTGCACGTCCTGAAGCCGCAGACGCAGCATGTTGCGCTTGACCTGATAGGCCGCCTTCTCCTCCGCGAGCTCGTCATGCAGGAGCGCCAGATCGAGCTCGAGCTCACTCATCTGCTCCTGCAGCTCGGCGCTCTTGCGCAGAAGCTCGGAGAGATCCTGCGGAATGTGCCGCAGCCAGTTCCGCCCGAGCAGACCCTGACACTCCTGATCCAGCTGATCGCAGATGCGCTCTCTTTCGGACTCGATCTGATCGATCTCGCGCGCCGCATCGAGCAGCTGCGCCACCTTGCGCTGATCGCCCTGGCTCTCCCCTTGCGCGCTGGGACGGTCGCGCTGGTTGCCCGGCAGCACGTAGGTCCGCAGCTGATACATGCGAACATCCGTGACCGCGGGCAGCTGCGTGCTGAGGATCTCCAGCCGCTCCGCCACTTCCGTCGCGGTCGGCCGGCGATCCGGCTCTTTCTCCAGCATCTGCGCGATGAGGCCGTCCAGATCGCCGGGAATCTTCGCCCCGGGCTGGGTCTGGCTGAGGCGCGGCGGTACGGTCCGCAGGTGCGCCCATACCACCGCCAGCGGATCGCCGGCGAACGGCCGCTTGGCGGTGATGATCTCATACAGCGTGATGCCCAGGGCGTAGATGTCCACCGCCGGCGTCGGCTTGTTCGTGCCGTGGTGCACTTCGGGCGGCGAATACGCCCAGGTGCTGGGCGGACCGCTGGAGACCTTGGTCACCGCCGCCTGATCCGAAATGCGCGCGATGCCGAAGTCGATGAGCTTGGTGAAGATGGCCTGCTCGTCGCTGGCGATGAGCTGGATGTTGTCCGGCTTGATATCGCGGTGGACGATTCCGTGTTCGTGCACGTGCCCCAACGCCTGGGCGATCTGCATCCCGACGCACAGCGCCTGGCTCAGCGGCATCCCCTGTTTGGCGTTTTCTTCCAAGTACTTGCGGAGGTTTGCTCCTTCCAGATACTCCATGACCAGAAACGGGGCGCCGGTCGGGGTGTAGCCGAAGTCATACAGCTCGACGATGTGGGGATGGGCGATGGCGCTGATGGCGCGGGCTTCGCGCATGAAGCGCTTGTGGGCGTCTTCGTTGTGGCGCAGCTCCGCGTGCATCACCTTGATCGCATAGAGCTTTTCCGTGTTCAGATTGGTGGCGAGATAGACCTTTCCCATGCCGCCGGTTCCCAAGATGCGGGTGATCCGGTAGCGGTGGTCAAGGACCTGCTCCAGCAGCGGGTCGTGATCGAGGAGCGGCGGCACTTCAATCGTCAAAAGGGCAGAGCCATCGCGGGCGCAGCGCGTCTGGCTGATTGGATACATCTCCTGACAGCTGGGGCAGCGCGCCATGGATGCCATAGACCTCTAGCGTATCATGCGCGGCAGACAGCTAAAATAAGTGGATGGCAGCTTCAGCGCAGTCGCATGACTTGGGGGAATGTGGAGGCCGCGCGGGCTTTGGCGCCGCGGAGATCTTGGCGCGTACCGGCGTCCCGGGCTGCCGCCGGCTGTTTGCGCTCGGAGTTATCGGCCGGCCCTCGCCACGGTTTGCGGAACAGCCGCGGGTGACGCTGCGCTGCCAGCAGGTGCGGGCGCTCAACTTGGCGTTCGCCCTTGTAGAAAGCGGCACGCTGCGGCCGCCGGCGCAGGTCGCCGTCATCGGCGGCGGCGTGGCCGGGGTGACGGCGGCGGCGGCGCTCAGCCACCGCGGCTTCAAGGTGACGGTGCTGGAGCGCCGGCCGGGTCTTATCCCGCTTCAGTCGGGATCGACCCAGCGCTTCGTCCATCCGCATCTTATCGACTGGCCGCAGCCGGGCTCCGAGCGGCCGGACGCCGGCCTGCCGCTGCTCAACTGGCAGGCGGCTCCGGCGGGGCAGGTGTTCCGCCAGCTCCTGTCCGCCCTGGCGCACTATCCGCTGCAGGTGGAGGGCGGCGTAGCGGACCTGCGCCTCTTGCCGCACCCAAGCGGCCCGGGCGATGCGGCGCACGAGTGGGAGGTCGGCTTCCATAACCGCAGCCCGCGCTTTGATGCGGTGATCCTCGCCGTGGGCTTTGGCGCCGAGAAGAGCTACCCCGAGGTCGAGTTCCGCTCCTACTGGGACATCGACAACCTCGATCGCGATCCGGTGCCGCCCGGCGCCGGCGACAGCCACTGCTTCATCTCCGGCACCGGCGATGGCGGCCTCACGGACTTCATCCGGGCGCGCCTTTATCGTTTCGATCATGAGGATACCTTTCGCGCCTTTATCCACGTGGCGGCGGATGCGCAGCTGCACCACCAGCTCTTGGCCCTGGACCAAGCCGCCGGCGCCGATCCGGGACGCCTTGCCGCCGGCTATGAGTCCGTTTCCGTGCCGCCCGCCGTGGATGATTTTCTGCGGCAGCGCCTGCATCCGCACCGGAGCGCCACCTTGCACGGGCCGCGCGAGTGGCCGTACGCGCCGGGGGCCTCGCTGCTCAATCGGTTTCTGGCCTCCCGCATCCTGCGGCTCGACGGAAAGACCGGCTGCTCGCGCTATGAGTCACGCCCGCTCAGCGGTCCCATAAAGCGCCATGGCGCCGGCTATGCGGTGCAGGTCGCCGAGCGCGGCTCGGACCTGCGCTACCGCGCCGACTTCGATCAGGTGATCATCCGCCACGGTACGCACAGCGCGCTGGCCCTTTTGCCTGAGCCCATCGCCGCGGCGTGCCAAGAGCTGGCCGAGCGATTTCCCGCTGAACCCGATCCCTTGCGTAAGCCCCTGTGGCCGCCCGGCTTTTTCGGCGCGGAGCCAGCGCCGCTCGGCGACAGCGCCGCGCGCCCGCTGCCGCTGCTGCCGCCGCCGCAAGTCCCGCCGAGCCGGACCCCGGCGCCGCGGTTTATGCGCAGCGGTCCGCCGCAAGTCCAGCTGCCGACGCGGCCTTCGCTGTACAAGTTCCTGTGCGAGCTGTTTGCCAGCGCGACGGAGCTGGAGAACTTCGTCGCGCTGTACTTTCCCAACCTGGCCCGCCAGTTCAGCTCCGGCATGACGTTTGATCAGCTGGCCCGGCACCTTTTGGCCGACCGCGGCAGCCACCGTGTTCCGCGCTCAGACCTGCTCTCCGCGCTGCGCCAGCATCATCCGGAGCAAGCGGCGCGCTGCGAGGACCTGCTTCAGCCCGAGCCGGAATGAACAGCGATGCGGCGGCCGCGCCCAAGAGCCGCCCGGCCGCTACTTGTTTTGCAGCATTTCACGCCGCGCGCGGATGCACGCAGCCTGCGCCCAGCGCTTGGCGGCGGCGGAGCCGGGCTGCAGATCCGGCGGCAGCGGAATCTGCTTTTGAATCTGGGCCGGCTTCTGCCCATCATGCCGCGGCCGCGGATCGGCGAAGCTGCACATCGTCGGCCAGCTGGTTGGGCCAAGCTGGCTGTCCAGACTCTGGCCGAGTGCGTGGCGGGCGCCGTGATGCCGCCTGTGGTGGCCGTTTCCTTCCCCGGACTTTTTGTCGTGCCGGCGCAGCGAGAAATGGCGCGCGCCCGCACCGGAGTCCGGGACGAGCACCGGGATCAGCACAAACCGCGGCGGCGGCGAGTTCGGCGAAATCGGCGTCTCTGCGCTGTACAGGTGGTTGCTCTTGGGCGTGACAAGGTTGTGCCGGACAAACGGACACAGATGGATCGACAGGAGCGCGAGCGCCCCGATCAGCCCGCCCAGAAGCAGCAGCGACCGCGGATGCGCTACGGCGGGCGGGCGCGGCGGCGCGGCGGCGGTGATCGCCGAGGTCGGCGCTACCGCCTTGGCTGGCATGAGACCGCTCGGCAGGGTGATCTCGCTGGAGATCGACATCACCACCGGCCATGAAGCCGAGGGGGTCGAGATGGTGCTCGCGAGCTCGCCCAGGATCGTCCGTCCGGAGCGGTTGCCCAGATCGAGCGGCGGTGGCTCTCCGCAAAGCGGCGGCCGCGCCCGGCCGGCCAGGAAGTCATTCACCCGCGCCCAGATCTCGCTCACCAGAAGCGGCGCGAGCAGGACGCTCATCCGGTTCTTGGTCGCGTCTTGGACGAAATCGAGCTCCGGGAAGTAACAGGTGAGGAGTAAACCCAGATCATCATTCTCTAAGCCGGAAAGGCCGCGGAGGATCTCCTGCCGATATTCCCCCAGGGTCCGCGGCGGCGTGGGCGCAGCCAGCGGAGAACCCTCAGCGGGAAACAGGCGCGGATCCTTCGTCAGGTACTACCTCCCGGGACCCTGGGGTCCGGTGCGGACGCAGCTAGGTTCGCGGAGCTTTCGCAGCTGACAGTGTTTTTATAATTAGAAACGCCCCTCCTGGGGGAAGCAAGCCCCGGGCGCGGCTCCCGGCTACGCGGGCGAACTCCCTGGATAAGTCGGGAGGGCAACAAAGAGCGGCGCCGGATCCCAACTGCCCGCCGGGCGCCGCCGCCGCCGTCGGGCGGACAGGAGTTTCGCGGGGATAGCAGAGGCGGTTTTGCCCGCGGCGGGGGGAGCGCGGTGGGAAGGCTGCGGAATTGACGGCCGATTTCGCCGCGGCGCGCC
>CALFML010000730.1 GCA_937879845.1 uncultured Myxococcales bacterium | reverse complement strand
CTCCTATTTGCGCGGCGACGCGCAAAACGTGGTGAACCGGTGAGACGGCGCGGATTCTTTACAATCTGTTCCGGTGCTGCGTTAGCAATGGGCCAGTCATTGGCTCAGAAGCTGAAGGTGAGGTTGGGTCCGGAGCAAGCCATCGCGCCCGGGGTCCCCTGGCCGTATCTCACCCAGTTGCGCGACGGAACGTCCATCATCTTTGGCCATCGCGGCTGGCCGCCGGGAGGGAAATACCCGATTCACTACACCGGCGTATCGCACGATGGCCGCAAGACGTGGCAGGAATGGATGCCTGAGCCCAAGCACGGTAAGGGCCCCATCACCGAGGGCACTGCCGTCGAGTTGCGCGATGGGCGTCTGCTGGTCTTCGATGTGCACGCCGAGCACGTCGGCAGCAAGCGTTTTGTGCACAACTACTGGATCACGCGCGATGGTTTCCGCACTGTGGATGGGCCGCATCCCTACAGCCTTTCGCTGCCTGACGCGGAAGTGAATGGATTCGACGATCGCGGCGAACCGATTTCACGTTTCTACATCCGCCGGTCCATGATCGAACTGCCGGGCGGCGATTTGATCGCCTCCGCCTACGGCCGGTTCGAAGCGGACAAGATGCCGGTGGAGTACCTGGAGAAGATGAGCAAGATGCGCTCCGTGCTCATCCGTTCCCGTGACCAGGGAAAGAACTGGACGTACGTTTCCACCATTGCCGCTGATCCGGTGGAACAGGAGGGCCCCGGCGAACCGGTGCTGGTGCGGGTCGGCTGCGCGTCGCGTGGCTGGCGGAATTGGTGATCGCATTCGGCATGATGCTCATGGGCTGGTCGCCAGCAACACGCCGGCGTCGGTGATCTCGCCCTGCCCGAAGGTGCGCACGTCGACGTTCGGGCTGTCGGGGAAGAAGCCGTCGAGGAACAAGGCGCCCTGCAGCGCCGCGCCCGTGACTTGCACCGTCACCCCCGGAAACGGCCGGCCGGTACGCTGGTTTTTAATCGTTCCCTGGATCTGCCCGAACTGAATCTGCGCCCACGCCGATCCTTCCGCCAGCCAACCGATGAGCAGGAGCGGCAAGAGCCGCACAGAGCCGCGGGCGAGCCGGCGCAGCAGCGAGCCGCGCACCAAGGAAAGCTGTATCGCTGGCGGCAGCAGTGGATGGGACCGGCGCTCGGGAGTTCTTCGCGCGCTGCGGGAGACAGAACGAACGGGTACCGGTTGCATCAGAGGTCACTCCATGGCGAGTGACGAAGCTATACAACCGGGATTGCCCGCATGTCATCCGCAAAGGCACCCGTCAGGCGCAAGTAGACGTTGCGGCCGGCCGGGCGCGGCTGCGCTGGGCGCTGTTACGTGCTCAGCCGCGCTGCCAGTGGCCCGGGATGAAGCGCCAGCGATGGCCCCAGTTCTCCCAGTGGCCGGGGACGAAGACGTAACCGGCGCGCGGCCGGACCCAGTGGCCGGGACGCCAAACGTGACGGCCGCCGGCCCACTGCCAGTGCCCGCGCACCCAGACGGCCCCGGGATAAGGCGCCGTGCTGACGACTTCGACCTGATCGGGAGGCGGTGCCGTATCGACCACGACCTCGGACGCGACAGGACCGCAGGCGGCGGCGCTGGTAACGGCAAGGGACAGCGTGAGCAGACGCAGGGCATCACGGCGATGCATCGGGCAACCTCCTTTTAGGTGCTGAGAAGAACGCATTATACGGCAAAGACGATGGGGCTCCAGTGCCGGGACGCCCAAGCTCGGGCTGGATGAAGGACCGAAGCGGTAAATCCAGGGAAGATTTTGTTTTACAGAGGATGCGCCAGGAAAGCACCTCGCTCAATTACCCAAATCCTTGGATTTTTTACCAATTTTACCTTGACCCATAAATTCATTTAACTAACCTGAACATATGTCAGGTCTGGCGGCTGCCGCACTTCCCAAGTCCTCCGCCGCCACCGCCGCGGTGATCGCCAACCTCCGTCAGGTAATTTCAGCCCAAAGCCCACGCGGTGGAACGGTCAAGCCGCCGATCGCCATCGGGCTTTCGAACCTCGATGCGGCGCTGCACGGCGGGCTGCCGAGCGGCAAGCTGGTCGAGGTAATCGGTCAGACCGGCAAGATGTCGCTGACGCTGCGCTCGCTGGCCGGGGCGACGCGGCGGGGGGAGCTTGTCGCGTTTATCGACGCCGCCGATGCGCTGGATCCGGGAGCGGCGCAGCAGCTCGGGGTGGATCTGACGCGCATGCTCTGGGCGCGGGTAAAAAATGGAAAAGACGGACTGAAAGCGCTCGATCTATTGCTCGGTGCCGGAGGCTTTGGGTTGATCGTCCTGTACCTGGCCGGGGTAACGGGTCCCGCCGCCGCCCTGTCGCGGACCGAGCAGGTCTGGCCGCGGCTGAGCCAGCGCAGTGAAAAATCCGGAACGACGGTTCTGGTAATCGCCGATCGGCCGGTGGCCGGCAGCTTCGCCGCCGTGACCCTATCCTGCGATGAAGGCCATGGGGTCTGGGAGCAAGTACCCGGCGGCAGAATGCGGCTCAGCAGCCAGCGCACCCGCATCGAGGTCCGACGCAGCCGCCTGGGACCGCCGGGTGACGCCGAGCTCTTGACCCTGCGCAAGTGAGCCCCGCATGTCGCCGCGCTCTCGCATCGCCTGCCTTGCCGTCCCGGCTCTGCCCTTGCAAGCGGTGCTGCGCGCCGAGCCGGAGCTTCTGGGCAGCGCGCTGGCCGTGACCCAGGGCAGCGGGGATCGGGCGCCGATCCTGGCCGCGACGCAGGCGGCGCGTCAGAGCGGCGTCCGGGCCGGCCAGACCGCGGCCCAGGGCAAAGCGCTGTGCGCCGGCTTGAGTCTGCGCCCGGCAACCCCGGCGCTGCTCGCCGCGGCCGGCGATGCGCTGTACGACGTGGCCTCGGCGTTCTCACCGCTCATCGAGCGGCAGACCGACCACGTCCTGCTGGAGGTCGGCGACCTCGGGCAGCTGTTTCCAAGCGAAGCGGCGCTGGGCAGTGCGCTCTCAGCCCATGCGGAAAAAGTCGGTCTGCGGGTAAACGTCGGGCTGGCGGATTATAAGGCGACCGCACACCTTGTGGCGCGCTACCGCCTTGGCGTGTCGCAGGTCGCCACGGGCGAAGAACGCCAGGCGCTGGCTCCGCTGCCGCTTACGGCGCTCGGGTTCGCCCCGGCGCAGGCCAGTCTGCTCGCCCGCTGGGGGCTACGCACGGTGGGCGAGTTCGCCGCCCTACCCCGCCGCCAGCTGGCGGCCCGCCTCGGCGCCCAGGGACCGGCGCTGCATCGGCTGGCCTGCGGGGAAAAGCAGGATCCGCTCTCCCCAACCCCACCGCCGCCGGTCATCAGCGAGTCGGTGGAGCTCGACGATGCGATAGACAACCTGGAGCCGCTGGCGTTTATCCTGCGCGGGCTCTTGGATCGCGCCGTATCGCGCCTGGGCGCGATGTGCCAGGCCTGCGGCGACTTCACCCTGCGCCTGGAGCTGGAGTCGCGCCACCATGAGGAGCATCGCATCGCGGTCGCCGCCCCGACCCGCGAGGTCGCCACCCTTTTGGAGCTGGCCCGCCTGACCCTGGCCGCCAAGCCGCCGGCGGCGCCGGTGTGTTCGCTGACGGTGCGGACGCAGCCGTCACGACCGCGCGCGGTGCAGATGTCGCTTTTTACCCCGGCCGGCCCGCTGCCGGAGCGTCTGGCCCTGACCCTGGCCCGGCTGCAGTCGCTCTGCGGCGAAGGCCGGGTCGGTACGCCGCTTGTTCCCGATACCCACCTGCCGGGCCAGGCCGCGGTGGCGCCGTTTGTCGAACCGCCGCCGGCACGCACCGCACCTGCGACCGCCGCCGCCGAAGCAATCGCGCCGCCGCCGCACCTTCTGGCAACGCATGTCCTACGGCCACCGCCTGAAGCCACCGTGCATCGCCGCGGAACCCACGTCGAGTTCTTTCACACCGACGCAGTCGCCGGTCCGGTGCGCCGCAGCGGCGGCCCCTATCGGCTGCGCGAAGGCGGCGGCGCCCGCACCTTGCGCGACTACTACGATGTCGAGCTCAGCGACGGGGGAATTTATCGCCTGTTCCATGATCTGCGCGCCGATCGCTGGTACCTCGATGCGCGTTACGACTGACTCTCCCGCGCGCTGCGGCACTTGTTCCATGGTGCGAAACCCCGATGAACCCGCTGCCTAAAGAGCGCCGCCCGTGATTCCTTATGTCGAGCTGCGCTGCAAGAGCGCCTTCAGCTTCCTCACCGGGACCGCGCAGCCGGAGGAGCTGGCCGCGCGCGCCGCGGAGCTTGGCTACAGCGCGCTGGCGCTGACCGACCAGAGCGGTCTTTACGGTCTGCCGCGCTTTGCCAAAGCGGCCCAGCAAGCCGGTCTCCGTCCCATCTGCGGCGCTGAGCTCCGCGTCGACGGCTACCCGCTGCTGCTCCTGTGCGAAGACGCCGTCGGCTATCGCAATCTGTGCAAGCTGATAACGCGGGAGAAAATGCAGCCGCGCGCCCAGGGTGAAGCGGCGCAAGACCTGACCCTGACGGCGCTTGCGCAACACGCCTCCGGCCTCATCGCCCTCACCGGCGGCAGCGAGGGTCGCATTGGTGCGGCGATCGAGCGCGCGGATCTCGCCGCGCGCCTGCTCGGGCGCCATGAACGCGGGCGTGCCCGCGACCACGCCGGTGAGCGTGCCGTGGGCGCCGATCTCGCGCGCGATCCCGAAGTCGGTGAGGTACGGGCGCAGCGCGCCGTCGGGGTCGCGCTCGACCAGGATGTTGCTCGGCTTGACGTCGCGGTGGACGAGGCCGAGCCGGTGCGCCTCGTGCAGCGCGTGCGCGATGTCGCGGAGCACGCGGACGCGCTCGGCGATCGTGAGCCGCGGCGCGAGGTGATCGAACCGCTCGCCGGCGACGTACTGCATGGCGATGTAGCTCGCGCCGTCGGCGCGGCCGACCTCGAACACCTTGCACACGCTCGGGTGATCGACACGGGCCTGGGCGCGCGCCTCGCGCAGCACGCCGTCGTCGTCGTCGGCGTTGCCGGCGTCGTCGGTGTGGGTGCCGGCCTCGCCGGCCTGGGTGCTGGCGTCGCCGCGCGGGGCCGCGAGCAGCTTGATCGCGACCGCGCGGCCGAGCTGGCGATCGGTGGCGCGGTAGACCGCGCCCATGCCGCCGCGCCCGAGCAACGCGCCGAGCTCGTAGCGGGCGGCGAGCACCGCGGGCACCCCCGCGGGCGCGCTCGCGGGCGGCGCGGGCACCGCCAGGCGCGGGCCGCGCGGGTCGCGCGGGTCGGTCGCGGTCCACGTCCGCGGCCCGGCGGGCTCGCCGTCGTCGCGTTCGCCGTCGTCGCCTGCGCCGTCGTGCGCGCCCGCGCCCGCGATCCCGTCCAGCGCCATCGCGACCAGGATCGTCGACCGCGGGGGGGCGCGCAAGCGGCGGCTGTCACGGCGCCGTGACAGCGGGCGCGGCCCGGTGTCCTGCCGCCATGACGATCGTCGCACGCGCGCCACGGCCGCCGCGCCGCTCGACGCGTAACCCCGCGGCGCGCGCGTGGCACGCGCGCTGCTCGAGCCGACGGCAGCGCGCGGACGGCCGAGTGGTTCGGCCCCGCGTCGATCCCACGCGGTTCGCCACGAACCGGAAGGAGCACCCCTGTGTCCACGTCTTCGTCCTCGTCGCCGTTCTCGTCTTCGCCTTCGCCTTCGTCTTCGCCTTCGGTCTCGTCGTCGGCCTCGGCCCCGCGGTCGTCCGCGGCGGCGCGCGCCGCTCGGCCCACCGCGCGCGCGCTGTCGGTCGTGCTCGGCCTGTCGCTGGTCGCCGGCGCCGGCTGCCTCGCCGACGAGCCCGGCGCCGCGCCCGCGGAGCTCGGCGCCGCGTCGGTCGATCTGCACAAGCCGCAGCCGGTGCGGCCGCCGACCGCGCCCGGGGTGATCACCGACGGCGCGCTGCCGGCCAAGCCGGTCGAGGCCGGCGCGCTCGCCGCGCCGGGCGCCGCGTTCACGTGGACGGTGGCGCTGTCCGCGAGCACGGCGTGGCTGTGGCCGACGCAGTACTCGACGCTGACCGCCACCACGAACGCCGACGTGCTCCGCACGCCGTACTACATCGTGATCAAGAACGCGAACACCGGCGCGCAGGTCGCCGCGTGCGGCGGCGGCACGACCTGCTCGATCGCGGTCAGCGAGCCGGGCATCGCGATCGACAGCTTCGTCGCGTACCTGCAGGACTACGTGAACCCGCCGATCGCGACCTCGGCGCCCCAGTTCGTGAGCTGGCACGGCGCCGACCTCCAGCTCGTCGCGACCAGCCCGACCGTCGTGCCCGGCGCGACCACCACGCTGACCGCGTTCGCGTCGGCGGACGTCGGCCCGTCGCCGTTCTACCTCGAGCTGTTCGACGTCACCACCGGGACGTTCCTCGCGAGCTGCGGCGCCGGCACCTCGTGCTCGGCGACGGTGACCCAGACGAGCGAGACCACGCACGCGTACAAGGCGTTCCTGTCCGGCTGGGGCAACACCATGCCGCCGCCGTCGGTGGTGGAGACCACGCTCGCCAGCTACGTCACGTGGTCGGCGCTCGGCTACCAGCTCAGCCTCGGCACGCCGACCCAGAGCGGCCTGCAGGTGAGCGTCGTGGCCACCGCGAACGTCGACGTCGGCCCGACGCCGTACTACATCGAGGTGCTCAACGATCGCGGCGCGCTGCTCGGCTACTGCGGCAGCGGCGCGAGCTGCAAGGTGACCTTCGACGGGGTGCCGTACGACTCGACGCTGTACGGCTTCCTCTCGCGCTACGACGCCGCGCTGCCGCCGGCGACCACGGTCGCGTCGTCGAACAACGTCCCGGCGCCGCTGGTCATCCAGTGAGCCGCGCGGCCCGCGCGATCGCCGCCACG
>CALFML010000729.1 GCA_937879845.1 uncultured Myxococcales bacterium | reverse complement strand
CGGCGACCGTCGATGCCGGCAAGCAGGATGTGATCGGCAGCTTCAAACGCGAAGCGGGCAAGCGGCCCGATGTCGTGATCGAATGCGTGGGCCTGCCCGGCACCCAGCAACTGGCGATGGACTACGCGCCCATGGGTGGCCGCATCGTCATCCTCGGCGTGTGCATGGCGCAGGACAGATTCACACCGGTCAAGGCGCTGACCAAGGAACTGACCATAAGCTACGCCTACATGTACCGCCGCCAGGAATTCCAGCTCGCCATCGATCTCATGGACCGTGGGCGCATCGATCCCGGCCCGATGCTGACGCGCACCGTCGGTTTCGACGAATTCCCCGCAACCTTCGAAGCGATGAAGCGCGACAAGACCGCCTGCAAGGTATTGCTGTTAACTTGACGGGCATCTGACCGACAGGGAAGCCATCAGCCATGGACGAAGCGCCACTCGATCGCTCGCGCGATCACATCCTCGAAGAACGCGCCCTGGAACGGGCGCTGCTATTGGCGCAAGACGCGCCGACGCGCGCACGCGTGGAAGGCCTCATCGCGCAGCGCGCGCGGCTCATGCGGGCTCGCGACGCGTTCAATGTCGAAGCCACCGCGCGCCGCCATGCGCGCGGCGAAATATTGCCTCCGCCGCGAGCTCGCCGCAGTTCCGGGGCTCACCCTGCGGCGGATTGAAGACGAGTCGGGCGATAACGGTACCTTTCTGCTCACCCGCTACCCGGACGCGGAAAAAGCCGCGGCCATGGCGCGGCGCTTGATCGAGCTCGGTCTGACCTGCGGCCCGCAGGGAAGGCTCGTGCATTATCTGCCCGACTGGGGATTTCACCTGTACTCCAACATCCCGCAGCTCACCCACAAGCACAGTAACAGTCCTGACGGCTTCCCCTGGACCCATCCGCAAAACCGCGACGCCCCCTGGCGCTACGACAAAGGAACGCTGCCGCACAGCGACGCGCTGTTCGCGCGCTCCGTGATTCAAGCCATCCCTTCCGACACCACGGCGCAGGATGCCCAAGACATGGTCGCGATCTATCGCCAGGCGGCCGCGCAGGTGCTCGGCGCCTGATTCCGCCTGATTCCACCGGATTCCGATCATTGTGTGGTATATTCGGCGTTCCCGTTCACACCCAACGTACCGCAGTCACTCACATCGAGGAACATCGGGGTTTCTATGAAAGTCATCGGGGCTGGTTTTGGCCGAACTGGAACTTTATCACTCAAGGTGGCGCTCGCAGAGCTGGGCTTTGGGCCGTGCTACCATATGACGGAGCTTATTTCCCATCCCGAGCACCTTGGCCACTGGCTGGCGGCGCTCGACGGGGAAGCGGTCGACTGGAAGGCGTTCTTTGCCGGCTACCAGTCCACCGTCGATTGGCCCGGGTGCCACTTTTACCGCCAGCTCATGGACGAGTATCCCGATGCCAAGGTCCTCCTGAGCGTCCGCGACCCGGAGGCGTGGTATGCGAGCTGTCGTAATACGATCTACAAGATCTCGCACACCTTCCCCATCAACCTGGTCCGGAAGCTGATGCCCTGGCTGCCTTTCGCCGGCGCGGGCAAAGTCGCCACCCGCATGGTGTGGGAGGAGGTCTTCGCCAATCGCTTCGAGGACAAAGCCTACGCGCTTGAGGTCTTTCACCGCCACAACGAAGAGGTCAAGCGCTACGTCAAACCCGACCGGCTGCTGGTGTTCGATGTGAAGCAGGGCTGGGAGCCGCTGTGCCGCTTCCTCGACGTGCCGGTGCCCACGGACAAGCCGTTTCCGCGCTTGAACGACACGCCGGAGTTCCAAAAGCGAATCAAGCGGGCGCGGATCGTGAGCTCGGCCTTGCTGGGCGCGGGGGTGCTGGGATCGGTGGCGCTTGGGCGCTGGCTGGTGCGCCGGTTGTGACTACCTCCCGACCTTGCGGCCGGGCAGCGTCTTGATGCGGGTCTCTTTGTCTTCGACATCGCGGCTGCGGATGAGCAAGTACGGCCGCCGATCGTAGTGCACCGTCCAGCTCTTGCCATCGTAAGGGATGGGGTGCGTGGCATCCCCCTGAAGGACGTAGCGCCCTCCTACTAGAACGGATCTGCCCTCCGCGGGCGGAGACGCAAAACGTCCGGAGCGATCCTCTTCCCTGCCGTCGTCGCTGCCGCGGTCTTCATCGGTGATAAAGGGGATCGCGCTCCGGTCGTCGCCGGGGACGAAGCTTATGCCAAGGCCGCCGTCCGCGGTGAACACCGCGGCCCCCGGCGTGTGGCGGCGGACGCGCAGCTCTTCTACGCGCCGACCGCGGAAGTAACGGACGGTCCCGCCGGCCGTGATATGGGCGTTTTCGTCCGTGGTGTCGCGCCGCAGGCAGAAATCATCGGACACGAAGTACTGGAGGAGCGAGCGATCCTGCTGCCCCAGGCTGTAGCGATCGGCGACCCGATCGGTGAACGGCAGATAGGAAGTGCAGGACGCGGCGAGCAGCAGCGCTAACAGTCCCCCGCGGGCACCGAGCAGGCTGAAGGAGTCTTTCATGCCTGTATACAACGAACCAACCGCCCGCTAGTTCTTGGGACCCGCATCGCCCGGTGATATTAGCAGAAAGCTCCGGCACCGCGCGCGGCTTCGAGGTGATGCGCGCACCCACATCGGCCGCCGGACCTAATACCCGAGCGCCCCGAGCCTTTCAATATGCGTGCGCGTCGGTTAATGTAGAGCCTAGGGAGTCGTATATGCCGCAGGTCGCAGCCAACGGAATTTCGCTCGAATATGAGACGCTCGGGGATCCGGCGGCGCCGCCGGTGCTGCTGATCATGGGGCTGGGCGCGCAGCTGATCCGCTGGCCGGATGCGTTCTGCCGCGGGCTCACCGATGGCGGGTACCGCGTCATCCGCTTTGACAATCGGGATGTCGGTCTGTCGACCAAGCTTTCGGGGCGGGTGCGGCTCGGACCGGCGGCGCTGCGGGCGACGCTCGGGCTGCCGACCGCGCCGCCGTATACGCTGGACGATATGGCGGGGGATACGCTGGGGCTGCTCGATGCGCTGCAGCTGCCGCAGGTGCATGTCATCGGCGTATCCATGGGCGGGATGATCGGCCAGATTCTCACGGCGCGCCATCCGGAGCGGGTTCGCAGCTTTGTCTCCATCATGTCAACCAGCGGCAGCCGCAAGCTGCCGGGTCCGAGTCTGGGGCTGAGCTTCGCCCTCATCAAGCCGTTCCCGCGCAACGACCCGGAGGCGCGCATACAGCGGACCATGGACATCCTGAACCGCATCGGCAGCGCGGCCTATCCCCGCGATGCGCAAGAGCTGCGGGCGCAAGTCACCCGGGAGATAGCGCGCTGCGACTACCCCGCCGGGTACCTGCGCCAGCTCGCCGCCATCATCGGCTCGCCGAGCCGATTGTCGCTGCTGACGCAGATCAAGACCCCGACCCTCATCCTGCATGGCAAGGCCGATCCGCTGGTGCCGGTGGCCGCGGCTTATGATCTACACCAGCGCATCCCAGGCGCCGAGCTGGAGGTCCTTGCCGACATGGGCCATGAGCTGCCCAAGGCGCTCATGCCGCGCGTCATCGATCGCATCCTCGCCCATCTGCGAAAGAGCGCGCCGCGCTGACCGCTCGCCGCCGCGATATTCAGGCGGCAGGCGTTCTTACTCTCAGCGCTGGCCCCAAATTAGGCGGCAGGCATGCGGTATGCGGTACTCGCCCGACTCCTGCCGATACACTGCCAGCGCTGCCTCCAGCTCGAGCTTTATTTGCTGCTGTGTTTCCGCTGCCAGACCGGAGAACATGCGCGCGAACATTCCGGGTAAGCTGACCAGGGTAAAGGCGTCTTCGAAGCTGGCGAACTCATACTCCCAGCTGAACATCGCTGAGCGCACCACGCTCAGACCGGCATCCTGCAGCAGCCGCGTGCGCACTAAAGGGGCCGCCCACTCTGCCAGGCGGTCGAAGGCGAGGAAATGCTCCGGCGGCAGATAGACCCGCAGCACCGTGAATAAGGCTGTGACCAGCGTGTTTTTGGCCGGGTCGTCCCATACCGCAAGGCTGAAATGTCCCCCCACGCGCAGCACGCGCGCCAGCTCCCGCGCGGAAGCGGGGACGTCGCCGAACATCATGAAACCGAAGCGTGAAATCAGGATGTCTACGCTGTCGTCGGCCAGCGCGAGCGTCTCAAACGGCATGACCTCGAAGCGCGCGTTGGCAAGTCCTTCGCGGGCGGCTTTGGCGCGCGCGGCGGCAATCATCGCGGGCGCGCTATCCACCCCAAGGAGGCGAACTTCCGGCTCGCGGCGAGCCAGCGTGAGTCCCGGTTCCCCCGAGCCGCAAGCCACGTCCAGCACCAGCGCCCCGGCGGCAGGGCGCGGCAAATGCTCGAGCAGCGCCAGCCCGACCGGATGAATCAGCGGCAGAAATCGGTCAAAGTCAGCGGCGGCTTGATCGAAGTCGGGCAGATGAACATCGGCAGGATGGCTCATCACTCCCTTTTACATTACTGCCGCTTGGCTGCACAACCGTTTAGGTAGACTGGCGACTTAGAAGAAGGCGGGCGCTGGCCGCGAAGATCACCGATGGAGCGGCGGCGAGAGCAGGTTCAAAAGGCGCTCAACGGTCCCTTGGACCACGCCGGCGGTCGGTGCGGCGCTGCTTGCGGCCGCCTGCAGACGCCGGCGGTTCAGCAGCAGCAGCGCGGCGTAGCCACCGACCGCCAACATGCCAAAATAGAAGAAGTTCTGGCTGCGCGTCAGCGGGCCGCTGCGCTTGGGCTCGGAGCACAGGTGGGGGCAGTGGCCGGTGACCTGGCAGCGCCGCGCCCGGATGTTCCGCTCGGTCTGCTCCATCGTGTACGCTTCGGCGCTGCCGCGATTGTATTCCGGCACCTTGCCGTCAATCACCTGCACGCTGAAGACGGTTCCGCAGCGGTTCCGGGTAGAAAAAGGAGTGTGCGGATCGGAAAGGGCGATGAAATACTGGCCGCCCGGCTGGAAGTTTTCCGCTTCGTTTTCGTAGAGCCGCAAGGTCAGACTGCGGCCTAGCTCGATGCCGACCAGGGTCCGCGAATCGACGAGCTCGACCTGCTTGTGGCCCCACGGCAAGTCCGTGATTGCTTTGACGCTTGCCCGCACGACCAAGGGCGCAGTCTCGATGGTCTCGGTAAAGGGCGTGGCATAACACGCCAGCGCTTGCGCGGTCGCCAGCGTGATGGCAAGTGCAGCCAGCAGCCCGCAGCTCAAGTGCGCGGTATGCCGCCGCCTTTCCTGTTTCAACACCAGATGGGGCAGCGGCAAAGGCCTCTTTAGGGATGGGATGCGATCGCTGTGCGTAGTCATCGACTAATCAGCTTAGCAGACATTTTCCGCAGTGAGCACAGCGACGAAGTTTCCCAGTCCAAGCGGAATGTTATGGGAGGCCTTGAAAGGAGCGGGCAGCGGCTAGGGAAGCGGCGGCAGCTTGCCATCGCTGCCTAGGAGCGGCAGCACGGGCTGTTTGTCCACTGATTGCGCCGTGGTGCAGGCGTTGAGGAGCTCGATGTGCGTCTGCGGCTTGGCATAGCAGCCCAGATCGGCCGCGGGACGACCGAGGTCGGCGTCGCCAGTCTCTTGCGGCGTGGTGCCGCTCGGGCAGCCGGCCAGCAGCAGGCAGCTGAGGGTCCAGCCTACGTAAGCGCTTTTAATGTGCTGTTTGGTCATGGCTTAGCGCTCCTCACAGAAGCCGTGCCGGCAGACGCCGCTGCCGCAGGTGGCGCTGCTGGCGCAAGTGGCGCAGCTGCTCTGGCCTTTCACGCTCGAATCGTAGAAACAGCCGCAGGGCTGCTCGGGCTGATAAAGGGAGAAGTCACCGCCCTCCGTGCTGCGCTGCACCGCCATGGCGCAGCGCGGAACCAGGCCCACCTTGATGGTGCCCGCAAGCGGCTCGAACATCGCCGGCGGGCTGACCGCGTTGCCGACCAGAATGTCGATCACGCGCTGGGCCAGCGCCTTACGCGGTTTGCCCATCCCATCGTTTCGCTGCAGCCAGTGGGTATACGACCACATGTGATAGTGGCCGTCGCGCACGTTCTGCTTGTCGAAGGCCAGCTCGGTGGAATCCGGAAAGTAGGCGCGCTGCTGCTTGAAGGCGCGGAACGCCAGCGACTTCAGGGTCGCGCGATATCCGTCATAGACCTCGGAGCCGAGGATGCCGAGCGCCTTTTCCGGATCCGCGGACATCGCCAGCATGCTCGCCAGATCCTGCGATAAATTGATGGGGACGCCCTGCCAGCGGCCGGCGGGTACGTTGATGGACGCCGCCATGCTGAGGATCGTTCCCTTGGTCACCGGGCGGATGAGGAGCTGGCGGGGCTCGCTCCACGGCACCACCCGCCCCACCATGCCGAACCCGAAAGCGAAGTACGCCTCCTCCGCCGTGATCGCGGTCTGCGAGCTTGAGCGCGGCACGGCGAACACGAACGACTGCACCGGTCCCAGCGTGTCTTTGACCTCCGGCGGTTTCTGCGCCGGACAGCCCTCCAGAAACACGATCGAGTTGGCGATATCGGCCGGCACCCCGGGCGCCGCGAGCGTGCAGACCGGCGGGGTCGGGGTCTTTACCGGATCGTAGCCGGCCGGAATATAGGACAGGTTGCCGGTCATCGGCAGGTCGCCGTAGATCGCATCGAGGTTGGTGCAGGAGCCGGTGGCGCGCCAGATGAGCGTCACCTGCTCGGTCTCGCGCAGCTTGGCGCCAAGCTCCTTCATGAGGTTGATCTGCGTGTCGCCCACCGTCATGTAGACCGGGTTCGGCAGGTTCACCGGATCGCCGCACGGCGGCTCCGCCCGCAGCGTGCAGGGGGCGCCCAAAAGGATCAGCAGGGCCGCCAGAGCCGACCTGCGCTGGTCGCGGAGGCAGGCGGGCGGACAGA
>CALFML010000728.1 GCA_937879845.1 uncultured Myxococcales bacterium | reverse complement strand
CGGCGGCGGCGGCGGCGGCGGCGGCGGCGCGGGCGGCATGAACGGCCAGGGGGGCGACGGCGGCTTTGGCGGCGGCGGCGGCGGCGGGATCCGCGGGACCATCGGCGGCCCGGGGGTTCCGGGGATCGGCGGCGGCACCGGCAACCTAGGCGGCGGCGGCGGGATGGGAGCCGGCGGGGCGCTCTTCGGCCTGCGCGCCAACGTGGCGGTCATAAACTCCACGCTCAGCGGCAACCGGGCGCGCGGCGGCAGCACCCTGGGCGGCGCCGGCACCGGCAGCCCGGGCTCGGGCCGCGGCGGCGCACTCTACATGCTCAACGGCAGCTTGACCCTCCTGCATGCCACCATCGTCCAGAACTTCGCCGAGCGCGGCAGCACCGACGGAACGCTTATCGACCCCAGCGCCCACGGCTTTGGCGGCGCGGTCTACGCCAACGCCAACGCCGCGACGGTCAACATCACTATCACCAACAGCATCTTGGCCGACAGCCTGGACTCCCAGGTTCAGGCCGATGCGTGCAGCTATGCGACGCGGCTCTCCGGCTCGTCGATCAACACGTCGTTTAGCGGCATCAACGTCATCCGCACCAACGGCGCCGGGGTTGCGCAGTGCATGAGCCTGGGAAACCTGCGCTCCGAATCGGGCACCGAGCCGCTGGTTGGCCCGCTACAAGACAACGGTGGGCCGACCCCGACCCGACTGCCCTTGGCAGCGCTGCTCGCCGGCGCCCCGACCCCCGAGTGCCAGAGCGCCGAGCTCCACGGCCGCGACCAACGCGGCATCCCCCGCTCCCCCAACTGCACCGTCGGCGCGGTAGAGTTCCGCCTCGCCTCGCCGGAGCCCGAGCGGCCGCCGCAGCTGCCCGGCACCGGCGCACCGGCCGCCAGCTGCAGCTTCACCGCCGCCCCCGTCCGTCCTCCGCTCGCCATCGCTTTGCTCCTCTGGCTCGCCGTCCTCATCCGCGCCTGCCCGAGACGAAAACGGCCATGGCTGAGGTTGACAAGGTAGGGCAGCTGGCTACCGTGCATGGATGTTTGGCGGAGCCGCGGGTGCCCCGAGCTATGCGACGGACCCCAATGACAGGGAGTCCCCCCTCAACGCGCTGTCTGATGAGCAGCGGGAGGTGGTGCTGGCCCCTGCCGGGCCGCTCCTGGTTCTGGCGGGGGCAGGCAGCGGCAAGACGCGAGCCCTGACCCAGCGGGTGGCGCGGTTTCTGCGCGAGGGCGTGGCGCCAGAGCGGGTGCTGCTGATGACGTTCACCAATCAGGCGGCGCGGCAGATGCTGACGCGGCTCACCGCGCAGAGCCGGCGCGGGCTCGATGGGCTGTGGGCGGGGACGTTCCACTCGCTGGCGCTGCGGGTTCTGCGCCAGCACGGCCGCCGCATCGGGCTGCCGGAGCGGTTCGCCGTGCTCGACAGGCACGACAGCAGCGACCTGTTCGCCGGCTGCTTCACGGAGCTTCCCCTGCCGCCCGGACGCACCTGGCCGCGCCCGGCGCTGTTGCAGTCGCTGCTCTCGCTGGCCGTCAACACGGAGATGCCGCTCGGCGCGGTCATCGCCCGCCACGCGCCGGAGTGGCGCGAGCTGGCCGCGGAGCTCGGGCGCGTCTGCGACCGCTACGTCGAGCGCAAGCTGCGGATGGGGCTGTGTGACTTTGACGACCTCTTGCTCGGCTGGCGGCTGCTGTTGTGCGACTGCCCGGACTTGCGGGCGGCGCAGCAGGAGCGCTTCCAGCACGTCTTTATCGACGAGTACCAGGATGTGAGCCCGCTCCAGTGCATCCTCGGCGATGAGCTGGCGCGCGGCCACGGGTGCCTGACCGCGGTGGGGGACGACGCGCAGTCCATCTACCGCTTCCGCGGCGCCGACGTGGGCAGCCTGCTGACGTTCGTCGAGCGCTGGCCGCAAGGCCGAATCTTGCACCTGTCCACGAACTACCGCTCCGGCGCGGCCATCATCAACCTCTGCAACCGGTCGCTGTCCTTCAATCCGCAGGCGGCGCCGCGCCCGCCGATGCGCGCGGCCGCGCCCATCGGGCCGCATCACTTACCCCGCTCCTTGCAAAACGCCGGGCACGCGGGGCTCGACATCGGGGCGGATCACCCGGTGCTGGTCTCGCTGCCGGATGCCCGCGTGCAAGCGGCGTTCGTCGTCCAGCGCATCGGCGAGCTGCTCGCGGCCGGCCGGGTGCCGCAGGAGATTGCGGTGCTGTACCGTCACCACCGCCACGCCCGCGAGCTCCAGGTGGAGCTTTTGCGCTGCCGCATCCCGCACCGCCTGCGCTCCGGGCCGCGGATTGCCGAGCAGACGCACATCAAGGACGTGCTGGCCTTTGTGCGGCTGTGCCACAATCCCGCCGACCTGCTGGCCTGGGTGCGGGTGCTGCGGCAGGTCGCCGGCATCGGGGACACCGGACGGGCGCGCCTTGTGACGGCGCTTGGCGAGCAGGCGCGGCGCGGCGAGACGCCGCAGCTTGATCACACGGTGCTGGCCCAGGTGCGGCCGCACTGCCGCGGCGGGCTGCGGGCGCTGGCCGCCCTCCTCTCCCAGCTGTCGGCGCTTGCCGCGCAGAGCCCGAGCGGAGAGCCGGGGGAGCTGCCGGCGCGGCTTTTGACCCACGTCATCGAGCATCACTACGCCGTCTATGCGCGCAGCGCTTACGCCGACGCGGAGCAGCGGCTTGCCGACCTGGAGGGACTGAGCCAAGCGGTGCGCTCGCGGCCGATGCAGACCACCCTGCCCCTGGCCCAGGATGGCGGCCGGCTCTGCCTGCACGATTTCTTGTCTTCCCTGGCCATCGGTGACGAACAAGAAGCGGCGGCAAGCGGCGGCGAAGTCGTGTTGTCCACGGTGCACCAGGCCAAGGGGCTGGAGTGGAGCGCGGTCTTTGTCCTATGGCTGTGCGAGGGCCACTTTCCCTCCGCCGCCGCTCTGCTGGAGCCCGACGACGAAGGCGAACTTGCCGCCGCGGAGGCGGAAGAACGGCGGCTCTTTTATGTCGCCGCCACCCGCGCCCAAAAGGAGCTGTACCTCTGCCACCCGAGCGCCGCCGCGACCCAGGGAGCGCTGCGCATCTCACGATTCCTGAAGGAGCTCGACGATCACGATCCGCCCTTTGAGCGCTGGGCCATTCAGGTCGCCTGAGCCGGAGGAAGCCGCAGACGCTGCACGGCCTTATCGCTGATGCCCTGGGCGCGCTCGGGTTCGTACCCGGCAGCCTGGAGCCCCTGCACCAGCGCATCGTGCAGCGCGGCGGCGGTGGCGACCTCGGGGCCGGCCAAGAGCGGCGTAAGGCGCGCGGCCAGCCGGACGGCCAGTTCGCGGTAATCCGGGCCGGCGGCGTGGCCATAAGTCAGCATCACATCGGCAGCAGTAGCGGCGGGCGATGCCGTCAGCACAGAGTAAAGGACCTGCGCAATCGGAGACAGCGAGCTCTCCGCCCCGCTCCCGAGCTGGTTGGCCACGGTCCGGCGCAGCGCTCCCAGGGCGTGCCATAGCGGCTCGGGATCCTGCGGATGGGCCTTGTGCTCGGCGAGCAGGCGATTGAGCTCGGCCCGCAGCGTGGCGAGGATGCGGGGACGGCTGGCGAAGTGTTGCTCGATGGCGTGGATCAGAGCCTGCGTCAGCTCGCTTACCTGCGCCGCCCGATTCTCCAAGACCGCTAGCTTGTCGTCCAAAAGCGGCGAGAGCAGATCGACGCGAGTCAGCAGCAGCTCCGTGTCATCCCGCGCCACGTACTCGGCAAGCAGCCGCCGCAGGCGCGGACCGCAGGCAATCGGACCGATGCGGTCGTCGCGGTAGCGCGCCACCGCAGCCAGCAGGACCTGCGCCAGCCAGCAGAACTCAGGCAGCAGGCCCTGGAGGCGCAGATCGTCGTGCAGAAGCTCCAGCGGGCCGGTGCTGCGGCCTAGCGCGTCGTCCAGGGCGGCGCGCGACTCGGGGCGGCTGAGCTGCGTGAGGCACTGTTCGATGCTGTACAGGTTCTGCGCCCCCGACACCAGACGGAGCGCTTCGCGCAGCGCCAGCTTCAGACCAGGCAGCTCGTCTTCCGGTCGGCGTAGGGCGTCAAAGATCACGGCCGCGGGGAAGTCGGAAAAATGCACCGGCTCGGCGGCGGTGCCGGCGTAATCGACTACCAGGCCGAACAGCTTGTCCGGCGCCGGCGCGCTCACCGCGAGGACGCACGCAAGGAGCTCGGCGCCCGACAGCAGCGCATCCACATAGATGGCGTGCAGCCGGGCGTCCAGGGCATCGGTCAAAAAGAGCCGGCAGCCAATAATGAGCTCCGGAACGGGGGCGTTCGCCCGCCCGCCGCGCGCCGCCTCGGCGCCTGGCTCGACGTCCGCGTCGGCCACCACCGTGACCAGACCCCCGCTGCGGTCCAGCGCCTCTTTGTACAGCTGCGCTTCCTGCGCCGAGCGAACAATGAGCTGGGCATGACCGCCTTGCGGGCGGATGACGCGGCGAAAGTGAGAGCTGAGGTTGTGGGCGATAAGACGCACGCGATCCGCTGCATCGAGGCAATAGCGTCGTTCAGCGGTGTCGCGTGGGTCGTGCGCGTAATGGAACCCAGAGGGCGCTTCACGCTCGCGGTGAAGCTCGGGGTCACGGGCCTCCAGGTAGACGGGAACGGCGGCCCCCTCGGCAACCGCATCGGCGAAGCTGCAGCCAGCCAGCACCGGACCGAGAGCCGCTGCCGCCGCGGCGTCGTGCGCACCGGGCGGCAGCGTCGTCAAGCCGAGCAGGTACGCACTCGGCAGGGCCTGCCGCACCTGGGAGGGCAGCTGTCGCATCGGCGGCTGAAACACCTGCGCGAACATCACGATCGGGCTGCCGCTATCAAGAAGACGGAGATCGTTTGGGTAGGGTGGGGAACCAGCAAAGGGCGTCCCGGGCAACCGCATGAGGAACCGCTGCAGCTCATCCGCCGTGATGACAAAGAGCTGCGCTGCGGCCAGACCTGCCGCTTGCAGGATCTGCGAAAGGGCCTGGCTGCGGCCCTCGTCTCCGACGACCAGAATGATCGGGCGGGCGGCAGCGCCGGGGTCGGCGCGCAGCTTGCGCAGAAGGAATGCCATCGTCAGAAACTGGCGGGACTCGACCTGGCCGCCGGTGTGCCAGAGGATGCCGCCTCGGGCCAGCGGCTCTGGCGCGGACTCCGTGCAGGCGGACTGAAAGGCATGCTGCACCGCCAGGTACTCGGAGCCCCGGCACAGCAGCGGTTCGCCGGCGGCGGCGACCGGAGGTTCGGCGAAGACGATGAAGTGCCGCAAAAGGTCAAGGAGGCTCGGCGGCGACAACATCCCGAGCAGCAACAGATCCTGAGCGGTCGGCGTCCGGCCTAAGAGACTCGCGACCTGTCCGGCTGTACGCGGCCAGCACGTCTGCCAAGGCGCGAAGCGGTGCGGCGGCACGCGGACGCCGCCGCAGACCGCCGTCTGGTCCGTGAGGGCGGCCAGCAGCTGCACGGTCGCAAACAGCCGCGGGGCGCCCTGATCGCGCGCGGACGGCTCGATCTCCTGGGCCTGAAAGAGGAGGGAAAGAGCCTCACGCTGCCAGGCCGGACCGGGCCCGGGCGGCGCCTGCGGGCAAGCCAAGACGACCAGCGGAATTCCGTTTACGAACACCACCAGATCGAACACCAGCTGCCGCACCAGCCCGCGCACCGGCAGCTGCCAGGTCACGACGAAGTCGTTGGCCGCGGGCTCGTTCCAATCGATGTAGCGCAGCAGGCGCCGCCGCCGTCCGGCGCCCGGCTTGGCGTCGCCGCGGGAGTCGATTTTGGCGAGACCAAGACCCTGGGTCAAAAGAGCGTGCGCCCGCTGGCTGATGCGGTGCGGGTCGGGATCGCCGGGGGAAGCGCCGAGCCCGGTCAGCTCGCGCAGCGCCACGTGCACCTGCGCTTCGCTGATCCCGCGGTTGAAGCGGCGCAGCGCCGCGACGAGCCGATCGACCAGCAGCACCTCGCGGCTGGAGTCCCGCTCCAGCGCCAGAGCCGCGGGCGAAAGACACGTGTAGCCCAGGCGCTGCAGCACCGCCACGGCGTGCGCCTGCAAACTTGGTGAAGCTGAGCTCTCGGCGGGATCCACGGCTGAGGAAGCGGCTTTCGAAGGCCAGCGGGAACATAGCCACGCAGTTACCCCTTAAGCAAGCGGGGCCGCAGTCGAATTCGCGTGAAAGGCGCGGTGAAGGAGCATACGCCAGAGCTCGTCAAGCTGCGCCTTGGCGGCGCGCGTCTCGGCGGCGGTGGCGGCGATGCGGCACCAGGCGGCGGCAGCCTGGCGGACAATCCGGCGCTGCTCCGGCAGAGGCGGCAGCGGCAGCAGCGCGGAGGTAAGCTCGGCGGGGCGCAGATGCGGCAGCTGGGTGCCGGTCAGGCAGCGCGCCAGATGTTGGCGCAGCGAATCGCTGCGCAAGCATAGGAGCAGATAGTCGCGGTCGATCGCTTCGGGCCCGCTCGGGCGCGGCGTCAGTCGGCCGACGCGCTGGACCAGCAGCGCCGGCAGATCCGCGGCTTCGATGCGGGCGACGCGCAGCCCCGCCGCGATGACCGGGCGGTCGAGGCCGATGACCACGTCGCCCGGCGCCAGAGCGTAGGCGGCGTACTGGGCGGCGCGCGACTCGGGCAGATAGGCAGAGCGAGTCCAGTTGACGGCGCCCGGTGCGACATTGATGCCGCGCAGGAGCCTTACGCCCGTCGGCGCAAACCAGCCGCTGCGAAAGGCGTAGCCGACCTGCAGGTCCGCCACCGCCCCGAGCGGCACGAGCGGCATCGCTTTATCCTGAGACGCGGGCCACAGCGCAGAAGTCAGCACAGATTGCTGCAGCTCATCGAGCAGCGCGGGGACCTCGGCCAGGGCCTGCAGCGCACGCTCGTGGCGGAGCTGCGCGGCCTGGATTTTCGCGACGATCCGCCGCTGCTCTGACAGCGGCACAAGGGGAAAGCGGACGCCGGCGAGCCGCCGCTTGTTGACGATGGGCAAAGTCGTCGCGCTGGCGCTTTCGTGAAGCCACGGCCGCAGCGTCTGCGCCCAGTAATAGAGGTACTCCGGCACGATTCCCGGCCGCGGCACGAGCGCGGTGATCTGCTGATTCGTCAGCCCGGTACAGCCCAAAATGCCGACCTTGCCCAAAATGCCGATGCACGACACCAGCACCGTCCCCGGCGGCAGCAGCCGGCCGTGGCGGGCCCCGGCAGCGGTCACGGTGTCGCGCGCAGCATGAAGCGGTCCCGCTCCGCCCAGATCACCGGGCCGAAACAAGGGAATGCCGCCGCCGTAGTTTTCCGGCTCACGCGGCGGCGTCGTGCCGGGGATGAGATCGGCAACCTCGGCCAGCGTCACCGCGCCCGGGGCCGACCCTGGCGCAGAGCTCCGGGTCAACGTCACAGTGCCTACTTGGGAACGCGGTAGACCGAGGCGATGTCGGTAAAGTACACATCGCCGCCGGCGACGAGATCGGAAGAGCACACGTCTGAACTCCAGTCACGCCAATGTATCTC